>DATLCW010000125.1:0-49695 GCA_035526195.1 Bryobacteraceae bacterium | reverse complement strand
GAGGCTCGGAAAAAGATTGCAGGCAGTTACGAATAATCCGATGAACACCGTCAGCGCCGAAAACTTGGCGGCGAACATCTGCAAACGCGACAGAGGCAGAGGAATCAGGATCAGGTAGTCGCGATTTTCCGGAAACAGCTGCTGCCACAGCAGCGCGGTCACGAATCCCACCAGCAACATCGGGAAGATGGTGTAGGTCAGCCCGTCTGACATGGCATGGATGTGATACAGGCGTCCATCCGGCAAAGCGGACAGGTCCACATACTTTCTGAACTGAGTAATCGGGACAAGCATACTCAGGGAGCAATCGCCGAAAGAATACCGATCATCAGAGCCTGCAGCTGTCCCGGAGTAGTGATGAGGTCCGTATCGAACAGGCGCAGAAAGAAGTGCCGCACGAGCTCGAAAAATGTTCCATGCGTATCCCGGAGCCACTCTCTCACGCGCGCATCACTCCGAGGATTTGATCCGCTACTTTTTCGGCGTCATCCTGCTGCGCCAGCTGCGAGAACACATCCTCCAGCGACGGAGAGGCCATCAGGCCGCGCAGCTTCAGGATCGAGTCGTAGGCGACGACTTTTCCTTTGCGAAGGATCAACACTTCTGAGCAGACTTTTTCTACTACCTCCAGCACGTGCGAGCTGTACAGCACCAGTTTCCCCTCCCCGGCGAGCCTGCGCAGCAGTACTTTGAGCACCTGGCCCGCCATCACGTCGAGCCCGGAGAAGGTTCGTCGAAGATGAGTACATGGGGATCGTGGAGTAACGCCGCCGAGATGAGAATCTTTTGACGCATCCCCTTGGAGTACGACCCGATCGGGGAGAAACGTGCCTCGGCGAGTCCGAAAAGCTTCATGAGCCCGTCGGCGCGCATGTCCAGTGTGTTGCGCGGAAGTCCGCGCAACCGGCCCACCAGTTGGAGGTAGTCCCACCCCGGAAGATGCGACTAAAGATGCGCCTCTTCCGGGACGTAGCCCAGCACGCGCTTGAATCCGATCGGGTTATGCTCGACGTTGCGGCCGCGGTAGAGAATCTCGCCCTCCGTTGCTTCAAGCAGACCGGTCAGAACCTTCACCGTGGTGCTCTTGCCCGATCCGTTGGGCCCCAGGTATCTTGTTCCGCAGGGCGCGGAGGCGTCAGATATGGGCGCTCTGGGAGATCTCTTTCAGACGCTTCTCTTCCTGTTCGGCCTCTTTCAACGCGCTTTGCACGCTCTGCTTCAGAGGGTAATCCGCTGCCCGCAAAACTCCCCGTTTTGCGATCTGATCAAACAGCGCCAGGCTCTGCTGATAACACTTGCCGGCTTCCTGCCATTTCCGCATTTTTTCCGGAACAGGTCCACGATCGATTTGAGCCAGGTCCGCCATCGCCTCGCCTTTACGGATCCAGGCCCAGGCAAGACCCCGCTGGTTCTCACTATTCTCGCGCTCCTTTTCGTAAAGGGACTGAAAGATGCGCAAGGCGGTTTCACTGTTTTGCACCGCCGCCGCGCGATCTCCGGAGCGGGATTGCATCTCGCTTACTTTAAGATGGGCCACCCCGAGGGTGTGCATGGCCACGACATTCGAAGCATCGCGTGCCGACCACTCCTGCGCCGCTTCCTGCAAGCGTTTGTAGTGCTCCAGGGCAGTGGGTGCGTTCCCCGCCGCGGCGTGCAGATTCCCCAGACGTTCAAAGACCAGCGACATGTCCCGCCGCGCCAGAACGTTCGAGGGGTCCTTCGCCGCTACGCTTTGGAAGACGTCCAGCGCGTGGCGGTAACTTTCGAGCGCGGCCGGCCGCTGATTCGCGCGTGCGAGCATGTCACCCATGCGCATCTCGATAATTCCCAGATCGCTCGCCGCCTGTACGTTTCGCGGATCGCTGGCGGCGAGGTCCTTACGAATCGCCAGTGCCCGACGGTAATCCTCTGTGGCCTGAGCGATCTCGTTCCTGGAGGCAAACACCCGCCCCATATCTTCATGGATCAGCGACATCTCACGGCGGGTTTGGGCGCTGTCCGGATTTTCCGCGGCCAACTTCTCATGGATGCGCAAGGCTTTGCGGTAATTTTGTAGCGCCCCATCAAAGTCCCCCCTGCGGTCCAGCACGCCGCCGTACTTGCTGTAAGCCACGGAAAGGTTGCGGCGCGCTTCTGGATTGTTCGGGTCCTCTCTCGCGAGTTCCTCCGACATGTGAAGGGCCGACTGGCTGAGTTCGATCGCCCGGGAAGTGTTGCCGGCCGCAGCCAGCAGTCCAATCACATTCTGATAGCTCTTTACGAGCACGCTCTTGAGGGGCCGACTGGAGGGATTCTCCTTGAACAGAGCCTCGCGAATCACTTGCGCCTTCTGATAGCTGTTGAGCGCTTCTTCCAGACTACCCGCCGTCAGAAGAACATCGCCAATGGCTTCGTGGCTGGCGGCCAAATCGCGGCGGGATTCCTGGTCTTTCGGAGCGGCTTTTAGCAGTGCCTCGCGGATGCTCATCGATTTCCGGTAGCTCTGGAGCGCGCCTGTGATGTCACCGAGGTTGGCTCCGTTGGGGTTGCCTTGAAGATCGCCCACCCGTTGATAAGCGCTGGCAAGCTCCCGCTCGAGCGCCGGATCGCCTGAAGCTTCCCTGGACAGACTATTCAGATACTCCATCGCCTTCTGGACGACCAGCCGTCTAGCCGCCGTGGTTCCCGCCAGGGGCGCCAGAGCATCATGCACCTCAAAGAGAAACGAATTCGCCACCCGCCGCACTTCGGCGAAGCGTCTTTCCGCCTTGGCACGGTCCAGCCGCGCGTAGTGGGCTTCCCGGGCCGCTACGGCGATGCCAGCGAGCAGCGCCGCGAGTACCAGCGCGGCCGCAAAAACACCCGTTCTATGACGGCGAACTGTCCGCTGCGCGATGTAACTTAGCGTATGAGGACGCGCCTGAACCGGCCTATCCGTCAGATGACGGCGGATGTCGTCGGCAAATTGCTCGACGGAGGAGTAGCGCTTCGCCGGATCTTTCGCCAGCGCCTTCAATACAACGCAATCGAGATCACCTTCCAGCTTCTTGCGTAGCTTGTGCGGACTTCCTTCGCGGGTGGCACTTATTGAATCGGGCGTCCGAAGGATGTTTTTGGAGCCGTCCGGCTGATCGTCCTCCACAATTCGCGTGGTCGCCTGGCTCGGACGCTGCGGCTCGTCCGAGAGGAGCATCTGCATGATCGCGGCGCGATTCTTGTAGGCAAACGGATGATGTCCCGTGAGCAGTTCATAAAGAACCACGCCCAACTGATAAATGTCGGTGGAGGTGGTGATGGCTTCGCCTTTCACCTGCTCCGGGCTGGCGTATTCCGGCGTCAGCAGACGCATGGCGGTGGCAGTCTTATCGAGAGCCTGCATCGCCGGCGTGGCGCTGACCAGTTTGGCAATGCCGAAATCGAGCAGCTTTACCGTGCCATCTTTTTTGACGAGAATATTCGTCGGCTTCAGGTCGCGATGGATCACCAGGTTCTGATGGGCGTGCTGCACCGCGCCACATACGGTCAAAAACAGCTTCAGCCGCTGCTCTACCCCAAGGCGATGCGCGTCGCAATAGGCGTCGATCGGCTCGCCTTCCACATACTCCATTACCAGGTAGGGCAGGCCATCGGGCGTTGCGCCCCCGTCCAGCAGCAACGCGATGTTAGGATGGTCGAGATTTGCAAGGATCTGCCGTTCCCGCCGGAACCGCTCCATCACCATCGCATTCTCCCGATCGCGCAGCACCACTTTGATCGCCACCTGCTTCCGGTACTGATCGTCCGCGCGTGAGGCGAGATACACCGCGCCCATTCCACCACGGCCGAGTTCCCGAATTACTTCGTACGATCCCAGACGGGTAGGCGCCGGCTGATCGTGATCTTCCAGCAGCTGGGAAAGAGAACTCACCGGGGACTTGTCGAGAAACCCCGTGTGCTCCGTATCCGACAGCAGCAGACTTTCGACTTCCGTGCGTAAATGCTCATCGCCGATGCAGGATTGCGCAAGAAAGGCGGGGCGGTGCGCGGAGGGCAGCTCCAGCGCTTTCTCGAAAAGCGTTTTCACCTTCTGGTAACGTTCTGGCGACAAGCTACTTTTCAGTATGCTCCAGAATATGTGCGGCCGGGGGAAACGAGAAACCGGTCCAGCCGGGGAGAGAGGCCGCACCCCTAACTCCCCTGCCAGACCGGCGGTTGAGGCGTTGCCGTAGCGCTTCCGCGATAACGTGTTGTTGATTTCCGCTTACGCGCGGTACCGTGTTCGCTGGGTTGCTTCGCTTCAACTGCCTACATCTCTACAAGCGAAATCCGCAAACAAAAAACGTCAAAGCTGGGGACGATGTTTCAAGCCGGACAACTGGGAGTGGAGCCAGGCTCGGGCGGAGCGCCACTCCCTTTCCACGGTCGCCGTGGAGATGCCGATTACTTCGGCCACCTCTTCAGTCGTAAGCCCGCCGAAGAAACGGAGCTCCACGATGCGGCTTTGGCGGGCATCCATTCGTTCCAGCTCGGTGAGGGAATCGTCGAGGGCGACCAGCGTCATTTCCTTCTGCGGAAAGTAATTGATTACTTCTTCCAAGGAGACTTTATTCGCGTCGCCGCCTCGCTTTTGGGCATGATGGGCGCGGGCGTGCTCCACCAGAATCCGGCGCATCAATTGCGCGGCCACGCCAAAGAAATGCGCACGGTTCTTCCAATCGACCCGCGTTTGATCCACCAGTTGGAGATACGCTTCATGCACCAGGGCGGTGGCCTGCAAAGTGTGGTTCACGCGCTCACGCCGCATGTAGGCGCCGGCTATCTTGCGCAGCTCCTGATAAACCAGCGGCAGCAACTCATCCGCGGCGCCGGCTTTCCCCCGCTGCAGATCGGAGAGCAGCTGCGTCACGGCGTGTTGTTGGGCAGGCGTTTCCGGCAATGGCGATCCTTAGCTAGGGCGAACCGGACCATTATAGCTGGATTCCTGGTAGGGACGGGCAGATTCGAACTGCCGACCTGTCGCTTAGGAGGCGACCGCTCTATCCATCTGAGCTACGTCCCCGCCCCTAACATTCTACCAGCGCTTTAATCCTTTGCGGCCGATGTCTTTCCGATACTGCATGCCGTCGAAGTGGATCCGGGCTACCGCGGTGTAGACGTTTTGGATGGCGGTGGCGAGCGTCGGGCCGGACGCTGTTACGCCCAGCACGCGTCCGCTGGCTGTTTCCAGACCGCGCGGACTGGTGCGTGTGCCCGCGTGGAAGACTGTGGCGCCGGTTTCTTTTGCCTCCTCCAGACCTGTGATCGGGTCACCGGCACGTGGGCTGCCGGGATATCCCGACGCCGCCGTCACAACGCACACCGAGGGATCCGATTTCCATTCCAGCGCCGCGCCTGCGAGATTCCCTGCCGCAGCCGCCTTGAGCGCCTCTCCGAAGCCCCCGCCCATCTTATGTAGAAGGCTCTGCGTTTCCGGATCCCCTAGCCGCACGTTGAACTCCAGCACCTTCGGACCTTGCGAACTCATCATCAGGCCCGCGTACAGGAAGCCTACAAAGGGTGTACTGGCATGTCGCATGTAGTCGATGGTGGGCTGAATCACCCTACCCATTATGTCTTTGATCTGATCCGGCTCGAGGATGCGGCCGTCGCTGTAGGCTCCCATGCCTCCCGTGTTGGGGCCCTTGTCGTCGTCGAAGAGGGTCTTGTGATCCTGGGAGGCTTCCAGCGGGATCGCTGTCTTTCCATCGCTCAAAACAATGAAACTGGCTTCCTCGCCTTCCAAAAACTCCTCAATCAGGATCTTTGGCCCCAGGCTTGAAGTCAGGTTTCGCAGTGCAGTGTCGGCCTCGTTGCCGTCGTGCGCGATGATCACGCCCTTCCCCCCCGCCAGGCCGTCCGCTTTCAGGACCACAGGATAGGAGAAGGCAGCCAGGGCCTCTTTGGCCTCTGCGATGGAGTTGGTGACCCGGTATGCGGCCGTGGGAATGCCGGCTTCCAACATTACCTTTTTAGCGAAAATTTTACTGGCTTCCAATGTTGCCGCCGCGCTGGAGGGGCCCACCACCGGGAAGCCATTCGCACGCAGCGCATCGGCTGTGCCCGCAACCAGCGGCGCTTCCGGCCCTATGACGGTAAGATCCGGTTCCACCGACCGGGCGACCTGCAGATAGCCTTCCGGCGTAATCGACCGTGGCGCCAGGCAAGTGGCCAGTTGTGCCATCCCCGGATTCCCTGGTGTTGCCCATATGCGGGTCCCCTTCTCGTGGGCCAGCCGCCAGGTAATGGCATGCTCCCTGCCGCCGCTGCCGATTACGAGTACTTTCAGCGTGTTGCTCCAGGTCGGATAGAATTGATGCTAGTAGCCATCATGCCAAATCTGGGGCGGTCCGTGAAGTATGACGTCATTGTGGTCGGTGCCGGCCACGCAGGGTGCGAGGCTGCCCGGGCTTGCGCGCGCATGGGGTTACGCACGGCGATGATTACGATGAACCTCGACCTTATCGCCCAGATGTCCTGTAACCCCGCTATTGGCGGGATCGCTAAGGGACACCTGGTGCGCGAGGTGGATGCACTCGGCGGGCTGATGGGTGAGGTGACAGACGCCGTAGGAATCCAGTTCCGCCTACTCAATACCAGCCGCGGACCTGCCGTTTGGTCGCCACGTGCGCAGTGCGATAAAAAGCAGTACCGCGTCAAGATGCGCGAGGTGTTGGAGCGGGAGCCGAACCTGCGCATTCTTCAGGCCGAGGTCGCGGGGCTTTGGTTGGAGGAGGGCGTGCCGCTCGGAGTTCATCTGCGCGACGGTCGCAGTATTTCATCTTACTCTACAATAGTAACTACAGGTACATTTTTAAATGGCGTGGCCCACGTAGGTCAGAGTACCTATAGCTGTGGCCGCAACGGTGAGGCACCTTCTCTCCTTTTGGGCGATCAGTTACGGGCGTTGGGACTCAACTGGACTCGTCTCAAGACGGGGACCCCGCCTCGATTAGATGGCCGGACGATCGATTGGAGCCGGTTTGAGCCGCAAGCGGGCGATGAAATCCCGACTCCTTTTAGTTTTCTGACGCAAGCGATCGTGCGGGAACAGATATCGTGTCATATCGCGTATACGACCGAGGAGACGCATCGAATCCTGCGCGAGGCGATGCATCGTTCGCCACTGTATAGCGGTCAGATAGAAGGCGTGGGACCTCGTTACTGCCCTTCCATTGAAGACAAGATCGTCAAATTTCCAGATAAACTGCGGCACCAGATCTTTCTGGAGCCAGAGGGCTTAGACACTTACGAGGTGTATGTAAACGGCATGTCTACGAGCATGCCCGTGGATGTGCAGACAGCCATGGTGGCGAGTGTGCCCGGGCTTGAGGGGGCCGAAATGATCCGCCCCGGTTATGCCATCGAGTACGACGCGATTGATCCGCGGGAATTGCAGCATACGTTGATGGTAAAGCGAATCTCAGGCCTGTTTCTGGCTGGTCAGATTAACGGCACCTCCGGCTACGAGGAGGCCGCTTGCCAGGGGCTGGTAGCCGGTCTAAACGCCGGATGTTGGCTTGGTGGGATGGATCCCGCGATTGTGGGGCGGGCCGAGGGATACACAGGAATTCTAGTCGATGACCTCGTAAGCAAGGGGGCTGACGAGCCTTATCGTATGTTCACGTCCCGGGCGGAGTTCCGACTTCATCTTCGCATCGACAATGCGGATGAGCGGCTCACCCCTCTGGGTCGGCGGTGCGGAGTCGTACGCGATGACAGATGGGAGCTGTACCAACGAAAGCAGACGCAAAAACTGGTCCTTCGCGGTTTTCTCGAAAGCGAGCGAGTGGTTCCGGCCAATCTAGGTTTAGATCGGGATGACCGCCCAACTTACGCAGAATGGTTGCGGAGAACGGAATCTTGCGTCGAGCGGATTCGCAAGGTAATAGTGAGTGTTCTCGGGGGAGATCCGGCACCGGGTCTCCTCGCCACTCTGGAGACAGAATGTAAGTATGCTGGTTACATCACTCAGCAGCAGCGTCAAATTAAGCGGTTGCAGGACTCGGAGGGTCGACGGATTCCTTCTTACGTGAAATACACGGAAATTGCGGGGCTGAGCCGTGAAGTAGCTGAGAAGTTGGATCGCGTTCGCCCGGAGACCCTCGGTCAGGCGGGGCGGATTCCAGGCGTGACTCCAGCCGCTGTGGCGGTGTTGGAAGTGTACCTGAATCTAGCACGAGTAATATCTGCGTAATCACGTGTTCCACGTGGAACACGTGATAGCATGAAATCTCCCAACCAAGCCCATGGGAAAAGTCATTGCCATCAGTAACCAGAAAGGCGGAGTCGGCAAGACGACTACTGCCATCAATTTGGCGGCGTCCCTTGCCGCTAACGATCTTCATGTCCTCCTCATCGACATCGATCCCCAGGGTAACGCAACAACGGGTCTGGGAATTTCGAAAGACACGGAGCAACTTACTACCTATCATGCCCTGGTAACAGACACCCTACTGGACGCCATTATCAAGCCAACCCTGTGTGACGGCCTGGAAATAGTGCCCGCAGACCGAAACCTCGTAGCGGCGAACCTTGAGCTGGTACAGTTCGAGGACCGTGAATTCAGATTGCGCTCGAAACTTCGGCCGGTTCAAGCAGCTTACGATTTCATCCTGATTGATTGCCCGCCCGCGCTCGATCTCTTAACGCTGAATGCCTTGCTCGCCGCAGACGCCGTTCTAGTGCCCATTCAATGTGAGTTCTTTGCATTGGAAGGCGTATCCCAGCTTATGGACACCATTGAGCGGGTACAGCAATCGTTCAGTCACGATTTACAGATCCAAGGTATTCTGCTAACGATGTTTGATGATCGCACTAACTTAACGAAGCAAGTGGCGGACGACTTGAAAGAGTTCTTCCAGGAAAAGGTATTTAAGACCATCATCCCGCGCAGTATCCGTCTTGCCGAGGCCCCGAGCCACGGAAAGCCCATCCTCTTATATGACCCGCGATCGAAAGGAGCCGAGTGTTATATAAAGCTCGCCAAGGAAATTCTGACGAATGAACAAACCGCAAGAAAATCCGCGCAAAGCGCTGGGTAAAGGCCTCTCGGTTTTACTTCCGAACAAGCCTGTTCCAGCCACTGTTCCTGCCCCGGTAGCGGCCGAAAAACCAACGCCTGCTGGAGGCCCGATCCTTCTGCCGATTGACCGCATCGATCCAAATCCCTTGCAACCCAGAACCATCTTCCAGCCGGACCGGTTGCGGGAACTTGCGCAATCCATTGAATCTAATGGCATTATTCAACCGCTCATCGTACGGATGAAGGGCGATCGTTACGAGCTCGTTGCAGGCGAGCGGCGCTGGCGGGCTGCGAGAATCGCGGGACTTCCCGAAGTTCCGGTGATTATTCAGACCACCGCCAACGATCATCTTCTGGAAATCAGCCTCATTGAAAACATACAGCGGGAGGATCTGAACCCTATGGAAGTGGCTCAAGCCTTCGACCGGCTACACCGCGAGCACCAACTTAGCCATGAGGAAATCGCGAGACGCACCGGAAAGGATCGTACCTCGGTAACGAATACGCTTCGCCTTCTCAAACTCCCGGCGGATATTCAGCTTTTACTTGCCGAGCACCGGCTCTCCATGGGCCATGCGCGCGCACTCCTCGGGCTTGCCGATCCAGAACGGCAACGCCAACTGGCGGACAAGGCCGCATCCCAGGGACTATCGGTTCGCGATGTCGAGCGAAACGTCCAGAAGATGAATACGGAACGGGATCCGAAACCTTCCAAGGAAGAAAAGCAGGACCCCAACGTTCGTGCCGCCGCCGAGGAGCTGGAGCGCATTTTGGGGACCCGGGTCCGTATCATAGAAAAGTCCGAGAAAAAAGGAACGATCGAAATCGAATACTACACTCCTGAGGACTTGCAGCGCCTGTATGCGATGATTGTGGAAGGTAAGGAAGAATAAATGGTGCCGGCGGTAGGAGTCGAACCTACGACCTACGGATTATGAGACCGTCGCTCTAACCACCTGAGCTACACCGGCACAAAAAGCTCTATTTACCAGCTTAAGGAAGCCCAGGCAGGAAGTCAAATATCGGACAAGGATGTCTTTTTTACCGCCCATTTGACACCATAGGCCGCCCTCCAGTAGATTCGTCAATGTGCCCGATTCTGTCGTCGAGTTCCAGGGCGTCTCCAAGAGTTACTCTATCTACGACTCTCCTGGCGACCGCCTGAAAGAACTGATCACCTTCAATCGTATTCGCCGCCATCGTGATTTCTGGGCATTGCGCGACCTGACATTCCGTATCGCCCGAGGAGAGACGTTTTGTGTGATCGGAGAGAATGGATCGGGCAAAAGCACCATGCTGCAGATCATTGCCGGCATTCTACAGCCAACCTCCGGGAGCGCTGCCATGAAAGGCCGTGTAGCCGCGCTGTTGGAGTTGGGCTCCGGTTTCAATCCCGAATTCACCGGCCGCGATAATGTGTACCTGAACGCTGCCATTCTTGGCCTCCCGTCTTCCGAGATTGACCGCCGGTATAAAGATATTGAGGCCTTCGCTGAAATCGGGGACTTTATCCACCAGCCGGTTAAAACGTACTCGAGCGGCATGGTGGTACGGTTGGCTTTCTCTGTAGCCATCCATGTGGACCCCGAGATTCTCCTGGTGGACGAGGCACTGGCCGTTGGCGACATTTATTTCCGGCAGCGTTGTATGCGTAAAGTGCACGACTTGCGGGCGAAGGGCGTGACCATCCTCTTCGTTTCGCACGCGATCGGAGATGTGAAGGCCATTGGTGATCGCACCATGTGGCTCGACAAAGGGAAAATCCGTGAGCTTGGTACTACAGATGAAGTAGTAGCGAAATACCTCGCAGCAATGGTTGAAAAGGACTCTGCCTACGTCGAGCGGAAACAGCGTACCTCCCGCGAGGCAATTGTGTCCGCGATGGCCCCCGAGATCGTCGAGGGGATCCCGAATATCGATCACCGTTATGGAGACCGCCGTGCAGAGGTAATCGGGATTGCTATTCTCGACGAGTACGGATCTCCTCTCTACCTGCTTGAGCCATCGTCGAAAGTGATATGCCGAATCAGCGTCAGGGCAAACGAGGAACTCGATCTGCCGATCGTCGGCTTCATGCTTAGGAATCATCTGGGCATCGACTTCGCGGGTACCAACACGGCTCGTGAAGGGTACCAACTGCCTCCCATGGCAGCCGGCGATGTCCATACGGTGGACTTTCACCTGGACATTCCTGAGCTTTATCCATCGTTTTTTTCCTTCTCTCCGGCAGTCGCCGACGGAACGCTGCATTACTACAGAAACTGTGATTGGATCGACAACGCCATCACCCTTCAAATGGGCCACGGCGAGGGTCCCATCTACGGCTATCTCCATATCCCCTGCCGGGTGGAGTGGAATGCCCGTCTACAAAAACGCGAACCCCAACCAGTGCCGGAGACCTCGATTGGCTGAGTTCACGGGGGAGCGCGTGATTCCGGGTCAGGTACAGCCAGACCTCTGGAATGAGCATTTTGCACGCTATGCGTTCGCTGGGAGGCTGGCCCGGGGAAAGCGGGTTCTGGATATCGCCTGCGGAACCGGCTACGGATCGTCCGAACTGGCAAAGGTAGCCGGAGCCGTGACAGGCGTGGATATCTCTTCGGAGGCCATCGCCTACGCGCAGCAGCATTTCCGCCATCCCAACCTGGATTTCTACACGGCTCCCGCCGAGGTGCTTCCGTTCGCCGACCGCACCTTTGATCTGATCGTCGCTTTCGAGGTAATCGAGCATCTTACTGATTCGCGCATTCTCCTGACAGAGGCACGGCGTTTGTTGACGCCAACAGGGCAGTTCATCGTGTCCACGCCCAACCGCCTGTATTACGAGGAAACGCGGCGAAGTTCCGGTCCGAACCCGTACCATGTCCATGAGTTTGAGTTCGAGGAATACAGAAATCTCCTAACAGAGTTTTTTCCTCATGTTTCCTTGTTTTTGCAGAATCATACCGGCACAATCGTCTTCCAGCCGCATGATTCCCAAGGACCGGCTGAGGTGCGCATGGACAACTGTGAAACTCCAGGCGCGGAGGCCCACTTCTTTGTAGCGGTGTGCTCACTGGCAACGCAAGTAGAATTTCCTACATTTGTATATGTCCCCACGACCGCCAACGTGTTGCGCGAACGCGAACAACATATTAGCCTGCTCGAGCGGGAACTTAAGGCGAAATCGGAGTGGCTTCGAACCGCTCTGGCGAAACATGAAGCACTTGTCACGCAGCATCAGGAGCAGACCGAACAACTGCAAGAACGGAATCGATGGGCGGAGCAGTTGAATCAGGACCTTCAAAGAACGGGCGAGCGCGTCGTGCTACTACAGGAGGAGTTAATCGCCGAACAGAAAGCCAGCGCGGAAACCGTGGCTCAGTATGAGGCGAAACTGGCCGAACTCGAAGGCGAGGTGACCGCACGCACGAAATGGGCTCTCGACACCGAAACCCGGCTCTCGGCAGAGGTCGCTGCGCGGACTGAAGAATTGGCTCGGTGCGTTGACGCACTCCACGACACCGAGTCGCAACTCGAAGGACGTACCAAGTGGGCGTTAGACCTGCAAACGCAGCTCTCCCAGCTCCACGGCCAAATAAGCAGGGTACAGGCGTCGCGCTGGTATCGCATGGGAAGGACTCTCGGCCTTGGCCCGGAGTTGCACCGAACCTGATATGGCCTCGGCCGTCCGGCTTCTAAGAGGACTCCCGCTTCTCATCCTCTCCCCCCTGTTCGTATTCGCATCGCTGATCGGCCTCTTCCTATCAGACCTGCTACACGCTGTCTTCGGGCGCAGGCGTCGGCCCGTAAATGTACGGCCATCCACCAAAGCAGCCACCGTGGTCATCCCAAATTGGAACGGCCGCGATCTCCTCGCCAAGTACCTGCCGAGCGTCGCAACCGCCTTGGAAGGAAATCCGGACAACGAGATTATCGTCGTGGACGACGGTTCCACCGATGGCAGCGCGGAATTCCTCAGCGAGCACTTTCCCAACGTCACGGTAATTGCGCTTTCGAAGAACGTCGGTTTCGGCCGAAGTTCTAATGCGGGCTTCACCGCCGCCCGGAATGACATTGTCGTCCTGCTCAATAGCGATATGCGGGTAGCGGAGAATTTTCTGCAGCCGCTGCTTGACGGATTCACAGACGAGAAGGTGTTCGCCGTTTCCTGCCAGATTTTTTTCAGCGACCCGGATAAGGTCAGGCAGGAAACCGGCCTCACCCAAGTCTGGTGGGACCACGGGAGGGTGGGAGCCCGGCACCGGTTGGATGGCAAGATTCAAGACGTCTTTCCGTGCTTCTATGCGGGCGGTGGATCGAGCGCCTTTGACCGCCGCAAGTTCCTCGAGCTGGGCGGCTTTGATCACCTTTTGAAACCGTTCTATCTGGAGGACACAGACCTAGGCTTTCTAGCCTGGAAGCGCGGTTGGAAAGTGTTCTATCAGCCCCGAAGCGTGGTGTGGCACGAACATCGCGGAACCATAGGCCGTAGTCATCCGCCGCACTATATTAACAACATTGTCCAGAAAAACTTCCTCCTGTTTCTATGGAAGAACCTTCACGAGCCATCGCGGCTTCTGCTGCACTTTGCCAGAACCTGGGCGGACGCCTTTGTCAGCTATTGCTTCGGGCCCTCTCCGGAGCGAAGCAGCTTGTCCGCCCTGTGCCGGGCCTTTTTACAGCTTCCGCAGGCTATGGCCAGCCGCTGGCGGGCACGCCGCCTGGCGGAGGTGTCAGACACCGAGACCTTCCGCCGGCCGCTGGGCGGCTACTTCCATGACCGTTTCCATGAATCGTCCCCCGAACCTGCAAAGCTGAACGTGCTGTTTCTCTCTCCGTATCAGATCTGCCCTCCGACTCATGGCGGCGGCGTCTTCATGTACGCGACCGCCAAGGCGCTCGCCAGCCGCACGAACCTTCACGTGATCGCCCTTCTGGATTACGACCGGGAGCGGGAAGACCACAAGGAACTCACCGCCCGCTGTGTTTCCGCCGATTTCCTGGTTCGTCCGGAGACGCAGGGATTCTCGTTCGGTTCCATTCTGCCTTTCTCCGTCAGGGAGGTAGCGAACCATGAGTTGGAGTGGATGATTCACCGGACCATCTATCTTCACCGGATTGACGTACTCCAGATCGAATACACGAACCTGGGCCAATATGCGGGCGACTACGGTCGAATTGTGAATGCGCTGTTTGAGCACGATGTGTACTTTCAAAGCGTAGGAAGGCGGCTGAAGCAGATCACTCCCGCCCTCAAGCGGATGAGCGCCGGCGTTGAGTATCTCCGGGCACTGCGATTTGAGTTGCAAAGCCTGCCGCGCATGGATCACATCCAGGTGTGCAGCAAGGAAAACAAAGATTACCTGGCCAGTTTCCTGCCTCAGTTGACTGAACGCCTGGATGAGACGCTACGTGCCGGAATCGACACCTCCCGGTACACGATGCAAACCGGCCCGCGCGAACCCTTTACCATGCTTTTCCTCGGCAGCTTCACACACCTGCCCAATCAGGAGGCGCTGAGCTGGTTTGTGCAATCGGTGCTGCCGCGCATCGTGGTACGCTGCCCGCAGGCGAAGCTTGTGGTGATCGGATCAAACCCGCCGCCGCGCCATTCCCTTCCCGCCGCGGATGCCAATGTCGAGATTCGCGGATTTGTGAAGGATCTGGATGAGCCTTTCACTCGCTATTCCGTTTTCGTTTGCCCCATTCTCAGCGGCTCCGGCGTCAGAGTGAAGCTTCTGGAGGCGTTCTGCATGGGCATTCCCGTGGTGTCCACGCGCGTGGGAGCCGAAGGGCTGGCGGACAGAGACGGCGATCTCTGCATGATCAGCGATGATCCCGGGGGTTTCGCGGACCGCGTCCTTCAGCTATTCGAGCAGCCTGGAGAAGCGCGCCAGATGGTCGCCCGCGCGCGGCACTACGTGACGACGGAACGGGACATCGTGCGCATGACGGATCGGCTGGTAGCGGAATACCACAGGTTGGTACGCGAAAAACGGGGCCGGGTTACTGCGCCAGCGGCTTCAAGCCCAAATCCTTCTTGAGCCGTTGGGTGATTCGCTTCGCCGCCTGATCCAGGTGATGTGGCAGCGTGTTTTTCGACGGTTCGTAAGTCGACCACACAACATGCCGGCTTCCGCGTTCTACCAAGAACACCATGCCGCGTCCTTTACGATTCACCGTCACGCGGCCTTCGCCGGACTCACGGCTTTCCTCGGCCTCCTCATCCACCTCAGGCGGATAAAGCTCCGTCATTTTCTTTTCGAATACCGGTCCGAGAAAATCGGTAAAGATGCCATCGGCTGCTTTCGGATCGCTGACCACCACGTAGATGCCGGAAGCCCGCAACTGGTTCGCCAGATATTGATCCATCCCGTTGGACATCGGAAGCAGGTACACCGATTTCACCTTGAGCAGATTCGGGTTTGTGCCGGCGAGCAGCAGCGGCAATAGTAACGAAAACAGAAAACTACGCATCACGACTATCGTCCCACAGGGCGCACGTCGCGCAACATGGGGTAGAACTGGACAAACACATTATCGGAAGCTCCGTGTTCGTTATGGCATTTCCAGCATGCGTCCTTGCGCATGGCCCCGGAATCCGCCATCGGCTTGCCGCCTTCTCCAATGAAATTAAAGTACGCCCATTTCTCGGGAAAGCGCTTCTCATCCTTCAACGCGACTTCGATGCCGATGGCCTTATCCGCGAACGAGCCCTGCTTATTGATAGAGGCATTGGTTCCCATGCTGAACACTTCCATCACCAGCATGGTTTTGTCGGGAAACTTGCCGGTCTGGGCGTACTCCTTGTAGGCCTCGCGTTGGATGTAGATGTTATGGTAATTGGTGCGCGGGGCCGCGGCTTTACTTTCGGTGTATCCCATTCCGAGGTTGGCGCCGACAAACATCCACTCGCGCCAACCCTCCGGCCGCAGCAGCCGCCCGCCTTCGGTGAATGCCGGCAGAGGCATGCGCGCTTCTTCCGAACAAAGCGTCAGCGGCAGGAGGAGGATTATAGCTGCTCGAAGCATACTCTCCAACTTATCACTGCCGGACGAGTAGCGGTTGTAACGCCTCCATTACATTCTTCGCAACCAGGCGGTTCCCGGCGGCATTTGGATGCAGCGCATCGCCCAACATCAGCTTCTTATCCAAAGCAACCCCCTCCAACAGGAAGGGCAACAGGGGAACATTGTGCTTCTTGGCAAGCTCCGGATAGATACGGTCGAATTCGCGAATGTAGTCTGGTCCGTAGTTGCGTGGTAGCGTAATCCCCGCCAGCAGCACCTTGGCCCCGGCCTTCTTCAATTCGCGAAGGATCAGGTCGAGATTCTCGTGGGTGGTGGAGACGGGAATACCGCGAAGCCCGTCATTGGCGCCTAGCTCCACGATCACGATCCGCGGTTTGTGCTCCACCACCATCGGGAGCCGCGAAAGGCCTCCCCCGGACGTGTCCCCGCTCACGGATTCATTCATCACGCGATAGCGGTAGCCGGACGAATCCAAATCCTTCTGCAGATAGTCCGGATAGCTAAGACCCGCGTCCAGACCAAAACCCGCCGAGAGGCTGTCGCCAAAGGTGACAATTACCGGACGGTCCGAAGCAGGCGCTTCTTTTGCGATCGGCGGCGGGGCCGGCCTCGCGGGCTCCTCCTTATTGCATCCCGCCAAAGCCAACAGTAAGAGTAAGGGTAAGCAGCGCACGCAATGCCATAATAAAGATTCGCGCACGTGAATGTCGAACCCTCCCCCGACCGCCATCATCCGGGTCTCCGGTCTCACCAAGTCCATCACCAACGGAGCCCATACCGTTGAAATTCTGCGCGGGATCGACTTCACCGTGCCCCGGGGGCAGTTCATCGCGATCATGGGTCCTTCAGGTAGCGGCAAGAGCACTTTGCTTGGATTGCTCGCCGGACTTGATTCCGCCTCCACGGGCAGTATCGTTCTCGATGGCGAAGAGATCACCGGTCTGGCGGAAGACCGGCTTGCCATGGTGCGGGGCCGCAAGATCGGCTTCGTCTTCCAGTCATACCAACTCATACCAACACTGACGGCGTTCGAGAACGTGCTGTTACCTCATGAATTGGTGGGAGAGGGTAACGGGCTCGGACGAGCGGCGGAATTGCTGGACAACGTGGGCCTCGCCGAGCGCCGGGATCATTACCCGGTGCAGCTCTCGGGTGGGGAGCAGCAGCGCGTCGCGCTCGCACGCGCTTTCATGGTGCGCCCCCCGATTCTGATGGCCGATGAGCCTACCGGTAATCTCGATTCCGCTAACGGCCGGCATGTGCTCGAGCTGCTGCTCTCGATGAATCAGCGGGAAGGCACGACCCTTGTCCTGGTCACGCACGACGCGTCGCTGGCGGAACATGCCGGCCGCGTGATCCGGCTCAAGGATGGCCTGATTGTCGGGGATGAGACGCGTGCCTGACCAGTTCACCCTCGCCACGGCCGGTAAGATTGCCTGGCGGGAAGCACGGGCGTCCTCGACGCGCTTTCTGTTCGTCATTCTGGCGGTTGCTTTGGGCGTGGGCGCTCTTACCGGTGTCCGGGGATTCAGCGAATCGTTTCGGGTGATGCTTACGCGGGATGCACGGAAGCTGATGGCCGCGGATCTCACCGTACGCACGTTCACCATGCCTACGCCTGAGCAGGAAGCGGCCCTGAATCTTCCAGGCACCGACCGGACATGGATTACAGAAACGCTATCGATGCTTTCCGTTGCCTCGAACAGCACGCCGGTGCTGGTATCCATGAAAGCAGTCGACCCGGCCGTCTATCCCTTTTATGGAGACTTCAAGCTCGATCCGCCGGTCCCGTTGCGCGAGGCTTTGCAGCCCGATGCCCTCTTAGTCTCCGAGGATTTGTTGGTTCGCCTCGATATCAAGCGCGGCGACACGGTGAAACTGGGAGCATCGCCGTTTCGCATCGCCGCTGTCATTCTCACGGAGCCGGACCGGATGGCAGGCAGTCTCAATGTGGGTCCGCGAGTGATGTTGAGCCGCGAAGGCCTCGAGCGCACGGGATTGATCATCGCCGGCAGCCGGGCGGTGCAGCGGTATCTGTTCCGCTTTCCGCCGGGCGCGCTGCCAATTGCTCAGGCGCGGAATCAACTGACAAAGGCCTTTCCCGAGGCGATGGTCATCGACTATCGCGAGACTCACCCGCTGATCACGCGGGGGCTCGACCGCGCCACCAAGTTTCTCAGCCTGGTGAGTCTCATTTCCCTGATTGTCGGCGCCTTGGGAGTTGGCATGGCCATGCATTCCCATTTACAGCAGAAAATGGACAGCATCGCGGTGATGAAATCCATCGGGGCCCGTTCCGGCCAGATCATGCGCATCTACACGCTGCAGACTTTGATGCTGGGCATTCTTGGCGCCAGCGCCGGAATACTCGTCGGCTTCGCGGTACAGCGTGTGTTCCCCATTTTGATTGCCCGTTACTTTCATCTCAACCCCGGTATGCGCTGGGACGCCGCTTCCGCTCTGCAGGGGATGGCGATTGGGGTACTCACCACCCTGCTGTTCACTCTGCCGCCGCTGCTGAGCATCCGGCGGATCCGCCCCAGCATCATCCTGCGGAGGGAAATGGACGGGTCGCGGATTTCGTGGAGAGAACGCCTCAAGCACGGCCAGGCCACCGCCGCAGCCGGAGGAGTGATTCTTACCGGCATCCTGGCGATCGTCTGGTGGTTGAGCGAATCCCTGCCCACCGGCCTCTATTTCGTAGGTGGATTCGCGGCCAGCATCCTGGTTCTCAGCTCGATCGCGTCGGTACTTTTGAAGGCTCTGCAGAAGGCCGCGCGCTGGAGCCAGCAGCGCCTGCCGGCTACGATGCGCCATGGGATCGCCAATATCTACCGGCCCGGGAATCAAGCCTCGGCACTGCTGGTGGCGCTGGGCCTGGGAGTGATGTTCACTCTAACCGTGTATCTGGTGCAGACGTCCATGTTGGTGCAAATTGCTAACAGCGCCCCGCCCGGCATGCCCAATGTGTTTCTGATCAACATCACGTCCCGGGAACGCGAGGGGATCACGGATCTGCTGCATAAGGAATCCGCTATCCAAGGTCCGGCCGAGGTCACGCCTGTCGTCTCCGCGCGCGTTGTGCGCATCGATTCTTCTCCCATAGAAGATCGAAAACTGAAAGGCTTCGCGCGGCGTTTTACGCAAACCCGCTCGGTCACGTGGAGTGCCACCCTTCCTCCCCAGGCGGTGGTGACGCAGGGCAAATACTGGAAGCCGGAGGACAACGCGGCAAAAGCGGGGGTGCAGGTCTGTATCAATGAAGAGTCTGCCAAGGCTTTGAATGTAAAGCCCGGGGCCCAGTTCGATTGGCGGGCCGGAAATCGCGAGTTCGCTTCGCAGATCGTGTGCGTCTATCGCAGCGAAGCCGTGCGTATCGGCTCCAACTTCGAGTTCCTGTTCATCCCTGGCGCGCTGGAAACCTTCCCTGCCCTCCACTTCGCCGCGATCCGCATCGAACCGAAGCTGGTGGCGCAACTGCAGCGCACCATCTACCGGCGTTTCCCCACCGTGACAGTAATCAACGGCGCCGATGTGCTGGCGATTGTGCAGGAGGTGGTGGATCAGATCGCGCTGGTGATACGCTTCATTTCGTTCTTCGCGATTCTAGCCGGGGCGATCATCCTTGCCTCGAGCGTGGCCGGCACACGCTTTCGCCGCATTCGCGAAGTGGTAATTCTCAAGACGCTGGGGGCCACGCGGCGGCGCATCGCGGGGATCTTTTCGGTCGAGTTTCTCATTCTCGGCGCCGCCGCGGGCATCCTCGGAAGCCTGCTGGCAACCGGCTTCTCCCTGCTGGTGCTGAAACGGATCTTCCAGGTGGATTATCGTTTTGAGCCTCTTCCCCACCTGGTAGCCATCCTGCTGACCGCGCTACTGGCGAATTTCGCTGGCTGGCTGGCGAGCTACCGTATTCTCCAGCAGAAACCTTTGGAGGCGCTGAGAGGCAGTCTATGACGGAATACGACGCTGTGCTGTTAGTAAGTTTCGGCGGGCCGGAGACGCCGGATGAGGTGATGCCCTTCCTTGAAAATGTGACGCGAGGACGCGGCGTCCCACGGGAGCGCTTACTCGGCGTGGCCGAGCATTACCACCACTTTGGCGGACGCAGTCCCATCAATGACCAGAATCGCGCGCTGAAGGCGGCGCTCGAGCGGGAACTGGAAACGCACGGTCCCAAACTGCCGGTTTATTGGGGCAACCGCAACTGGCATCCGCTGCTGGCCGCTACGATCGGTCAGATGAAACAGGACGGCATCCGGCGGGCGGTAGCCTTCGTCACATCGGCATTCAGCTCCTACTCAGGTTGCCGTCAATACCAGGAAAATATCGCCCGCGCGTGTGCGGAAGTGGGAGAAGGCGCCCCCGAGATCGATAAGCTTCGTGTGTTCTCCGACCATCCCGCTTTCCTTGAAGTGATTCGCCAAGAGGCTTTCGACGCCCTTCACGAACTGCCGCCGGAGCGGCGGCACGAGGCGTATTTCCTGTTCACGGCGCACAGCATTCCCACGGCCATGGCCGATACTTGCCGTTATGCGGAGCAATTGCAGCAGGCGTCCGCCGCGGTTGCGCGGTTATTAAGGCGCGACCGCTACCGGCTGGTCTATCAGAGCCGCAGCGGCGCGCCAACCCAACCGTGGCTCGAGCCCGATGTTCTCGACGCGATTCGGGAGCTTCATCAACAGGGTGTTCGTTCTTTGGTGATTGTGCCGATCGGCTTTGTGTCGGATCACATCGAGATTCTCTACGATCTGGATACGGAAGCCAGGGCGTTGTGCGAAGAAGCGGGAATCGTAATGGCTCGTGCGGCAACCACGGGAACACATCCGTACTTCGTGCGCATGATTCGCGAGTTGATTGTGGAGCGGATGGAGGGGGGTGGCGTCATTCCGGGCCTGTGCACTCCCGATTGCTGTCCCGCGCTCCGGCCTGTACGAGGATAGTTTTCACACGGCGAAAAGGGGCGCCAGGTTGTTGGAAATGCTACTCCCGCCACTTTTCGCGCAATTGACGCAGCTCCAACACCAGCTCCTGTACAAGCTGCGCGATCTGATCCGCTGCGCCGCGATAGGCGGCCTCCTTCATCCCCATAGGATCTTTCACATTCCATTCCCGCACGGGCGCTTTCAAACCCGCGGGCAACGTCATCCCACTAAGATTCACCACTAAGTCGAACGGCTGCGGTCCGTGATCCGCAATCCCCTTGGGAAACACATCGCCGAGATCGACATTCTTTTCCCACAGCACCTTACGCGTCAGCGGCATAATGTTCGTTGCTGGATAAACTCCCGCGCTGCCGGCAATCAGCACGTCCGATCCGCAAGAGCGCGCAAACGCCTCGGCCATCTGGCTGCGAATGGCGTTTCCCACACACACAAACAGCACCCGGAACTTGCGCTCCATCACTTCACCTTCTCCAGAAACCTGGCGTGCACCGTGGTATCCCCCGTCAATTCGGGATGGAATGTGGCCACCATATGGCGCCCTTGCTCCACCAGCACCGGATCGCCTTTGTAGCGCATCAGCACACGAGCATCGCCGCCGACGTTCCGAATAATCGGCGCACGAATGAACACGCCCTCCACAGCGCCGTCAATTCCCGAACCTTCCTCTCCGGTCAAGGGCACAATGCGGCTATCGAGCTGCCGCCCATAGGCATTGCGTTCCACGGTCAGATCCATCAATCCCAGCGAATCCTGGGTGGGAGAAAGCACTTCGCGCGCCAGCAGGATCGCTCCCGCGCACGTTCCAAAGACCGGTTTTCGCGCCCCAAACTCGCCCAGCTTTTCAAACAGACCTTCGGCCCGCAGCAGTTTGAGCATCGTTGTGCTTTCCCCACCGGGAATCACCAGGCCGTCCACGCCGTCCAGGTCCCCGGCGGTGCGCACCTCGCAGACAGAGGCGCCGGCACGCTCCAGGGCGATGCGGTGCGCCTCATAATCTCCTTGAAGCGCCAATACTCCGATACGCATGGATGCCCTACCAGCCGCGTGTCTGCATCAACTCGCTTTCGGCCATCTTGGAAATATCGAGGCCGGCCATACCGATGCCCAAGCCCTCGCTCGCTTCGAGCAGCTTCACGGGATCCTGATAGTAAGTAGCCGCCTTCACAATCGCCCGCGCCCGGTTCTCCGGATCGTCGGACTTGAAGATTCCGGACCCGACAAACACCGCCTGTGCCCCTAATTGCATGACCAGCGCCGCGTCAGCCGGAGTGGCAATGCCGCCGGCGGAAAAATTGGGTACCGGCAGCTTCCCATGCTCTGCCACCCACTCGATCAACTCCAGCGGGGCCTGGTGCTTTTTCGATTCCGCAACCAGCTCTTCCGGTCCGAGCACCGTCAGTTGCTTCATTTCCTTCTGGATGGTCCGCATATGGCGCACCGCCTCGACAATGTTGCCCGAGCCGGCCTCACCCTTCGTGCGAATCATGGCCGCGCCTTCCGCGATACGCCGCAGGGCTTCGCCCAGGTTGCGAGCGCCGCAGACAAACGGCGTGCGAAAACGGCGCTTGTCAATGTGGTGCTCTTCATCAGCCGGCGTGAGCACTTCGCTTTCATCGATGTAATCCACTTTCAGCGCTTCCAAGACCTGCGCTTCCATGAAGTGTCCGATGCGCGCTTTCGCCATGACCGGAATACTCACGGCAGCCATGATTTCGCGAATCTTCCCGATCGGAGCCATCCGCGCCACGCCGCCGTCTTTGCGGATATCGGAAGGCACGCGCTCCAGCGCCATGACCGCCGTGGCGCCCGCTTTCTCGGCAATCACAGCCTGCTCCGCGTTTGTCACATCCATGATGACGCCGCCTTTTAACATCTCGGCCAGCCCCACCTTTAAACGAAACTGATCATCCATGTAGTTCATCGCAATACCTCCTCCAGAGTCACACCAACGCCGGCGCGGGAGCCATTCTTCTCACCGCGCGCACGCGTTCCAGCTCAGCTGCAAAAATTCCACCCAGAATTGAGACGCCTTCCCGAATCCGTTCCGGATTCAATCCGGCAAAGCTTAACCGCAACCCGCCGCTTTCCACGCGCGAAACCGCGAAATACTTGCCCGGCAGGTAGTTCACGTTGGCTCGTTCCGCCCTTGGCAGCAACTCGGACGAATCCAGAGGCTCCGGCAGCCGCACCCAGAGATTCATTCCCCCCTGTGGCCGCGTGTAGTGACTGCCTGTGGGAAGGTACTGCTGGCATGCGGCCAAAACGGCGCAAAGCCTGAGGCCGCCCGCTTCCAGTACCCGCGCGCGATGCGCCGCCAGCCGCCCTGATTCGGCAAACCGCAAGAGCACGGCCTGGGAAAGCTGATCGCTGTGCAGATCGCAGCGCTGTTTGGCTTCCTGCAAGCGGCTCACAAAAGCTTGCGGGCCGATCACCCAGCCGACGCGCAGGCCTGGAAAAGCGATCTTGGAAAAGCTGCCCAGCAGCACCACGTCGCCGCTCGCGTCCAATTGCTTCAGCGTCGGAAGCGCCTCTCCCTCATAACGCAGCGGACCGTAGATATCGTTCTCGATCACGATCACATGCGCCTCGCGTGCCATACGCAGCACCGCCTGCCGCGCCGAAAGCGTGAGTGTGGCCCCGGTCGGATTCTGAAAATTCGGCGTCACCACCAGAGCGCGCGGCCGTTCGCGGTTCAGAATCTGTTCCAACGCGCCCAGATCCAGTCCCTGGGAACCCGTGGGGACGCCCAGCAGCCGCGCTCCGCCGCTCGCAAATACGCTCCGCAACCCGGGGTAGATTGGATCTTCTAACGCAACCGTATCGCCCGGCATCAACAGAACGCGCTGAATCAGGTCGAGCGCCTGCTGGCAACCGCTGGTAATGGCAATCTCATCATTGGCCCGCGCCACTCCTTCCCGCCGCGCTTCCTCGAGCAGGTAGTGTCGCAAGGGCTGATATCCGGCCGGTGAACCTAACTGCAGAATGGCGCCGGCGTGGTCCCCGCCAATTACCTCATCGCATGTAATGCGGAACTCCTCCAGCGGAAACAGCTCTTCCGCGGGACGTGAAGTGGCAAAGCTGATCCCATCGCTACCGAGGGAGAGTGACGGAGTTGGCGCCGTCAGAGCGGGTTCGAACCGGTCCCAGGAGATGCCGCTCGCCAAGCCGCCGCCCCCATCCACAAAGCTGCCGCGTCCTACGTGCCCTTTGAGCAGACCTTCATTCTCCAGCAGTTCATAGGCGGAGGAAACGGTCGCGCGGTTCAGGCCAAGCAAACCAGCCAATTCCCGGGTGGCCGGGAGACGGTGGCCTCTCCCCAGACGTCCCGAATGGATGTGGGTCCTCAATTGATCGCATAGTTGGCGGTATAGAGGGGTTTCGGAACTCGCATCGAGCTGGATGGGAGGCAGCATGCAGGGTCAACAATACCATACCATATTGGACTGCTCCAATCGAGCGCTGTGTTTCTTGCGAGGTCAACCTACATCGATCATTTGCTACAATTTGCTCAAAAGCGAATGCGATCTTTCACCCTGCTGGTGACCTTTCCGCTACTCCTGAGTCTCGTTGCCGGCATCCTCGACGCCCACCAACGCAAGCGTAAAAAGAAGGGAGAAGTGGAAGAGATCACGCAAACCCTGGAGGTGCCAAAGGACCCTCCTCACGCCGTCCCGGCCGAACCGCAGCGTCTCGGTTTTTACACCGCGCCGATGTCCGTTAAGGGTCTGCTATCGCAGCAGGTTCGCGATGGACTGAAGGCGCTGCGGTCGCAGGTGCATGGAGCGTCGATTATCAAGATCAGGGCGTTAGTCGCAGGTACGGGCGACTTACGCCGCGTCCAGGCCATTGTCAGTGAACAGTTCACAGAATGGAGAATGCCGATCCCGGCCCTCACCACGATCCAGGTAGGCGCATTGCCGCAGGAGGGTTCGCAGGTCCTGCTGGAAGCCATTACGATGGAGAAGAAAACCATCCACCCGCATGGTCTGGTTTTTTTATCTGGCCAACAGGTGACTGCAAAAGAAGCACTGGAGAAGGTCGAGCCGCTCTTCAAAGAGTCGCTGGCGCGGCTGCGGACAGTACTGCAGGGTCTGAATATAGCGCCCGCCGATATGTTGCGGACCACCTGCTTCGTCAGCGCCCTGGGCGATCATGCGCAGCTCCGGGCCATTCTGGCGGCCCAATTTCCGAAAGCGGCGCACACGATTGTGCAGACGCTGCGCGGCCTTACCTCCGGGCTTGTGGAATGCGAAGGGGTTGCGCGCGCCTCTTCCGCGCCGGCCTCCCCGCTACAGGCGCTTAATCCTAAAGGTCTGGCCGCTTCCCCGAATTACTCGCAGGCCGTGGCCGTGAACGCGCCAAAGATCATTCTAAGCGGGTCCCAGCAGGCATTCCACACACAGGACGCGGATGTGAAGCTGGCATTTGAGCGTTTGCGGCGGGATTTAGAGCAGTCCGGGGCCAACCTGCGAAATACGGTGATGACGAATTACTATCCGCTGACCCAGGCGACCATCGACAAAATACGCAAGGTACGCTTCGAATTCCTTGACAAGACCCGGCCGCCGGCAAGCACTATGCTGCTGTTTGAAGGGTTGCCTTCGAAGGATGCCAGCTTTGCGGTGGAAGTGATCACACTGCCCTGAAGCAAGTGCTTCAGTCCTGAAATGCCTTCCGCATTTCCTGCATCAATGCCGGACTTCCGGCATTCTCGACCGCCTTCTCGACCCGCGTTCTGACCTCATCCCGGTACTTGCCGGGAGCCAGGGCCGCCACCGCATCCCGCGCCGTCTGCATGTCCTCCGGGGAGAGCAGAGAGATGAGGAAATCGAGCGCGGCGGGCAACCGGGATGCACCGATGGAGGCGAGCAGTGCCCGACGGAGCCGCGGCTCCCTGGCGCGCGCGAAGCGTTCGCGCAATGTATCAAGAGCATCGGGCAGTTGCGACTCACCCAATGCCGCAGCCGCTTCGAAGCACAGGTCCTCGTTCGCATCGTCGAGATAACGCGCAACGAAGCGCACGCCAGGAGTGCGACTCAAGCTCACCAGCGCGGTAAAGCACTGCCCGATCACTTCGGGAGCCGCATCGCCATTGTAAATTTTCAATCGCAACAGCAGTGCTCCCTCCGGCCGGCCAAGCTGCGCGAGCGCCCTGGCCGCGTCCTGCCGCACCATCGCTTCCGGGTCTGCCAGCATGTCGGTAAGGTGGCTGAGGATTTCGAGGTCGGCCAGCCCGCGGCAGCATTCAATTAGCGCAAATGCACAGTTGCCGCGCAGAGTAACGGCGGTATCGGCGTAGGGAGGGTCTCCCCACGATGGCTCCCGCTGGCGATAGGTCATTCCCCGAATGTAAAACTGCGAGTCGTCATAAAGGGAATCCTTCAGCGCCTTCACGATGGCATTCTTTGCCCAGCATTGCGGGTCGCTCTTCACCGGGTCAACGAGAAAACGCTCGAAGGCGGCTACCAGATCCTGTATTAGTTCCTTCCGGTCGAGTTCGCCCGCGATCGCCGCTGCCTTGGAGACAACAAAATTGCTCTTGTCGCGCAAAGCCTTTCGCAAAGCTTCACCGGCGCCGGAGGAATTCGGATGGTCGCGTAGTTGCCGCAGTTGTTCGAGCTTCCGGTCAAAAGCCTGTTTTCCGCTCACTTCTCTTATGTACCACCCCGGCCGGAGATCAATGATCCCGGCGGCATGGAGTACTTATGTCCATGCCCGTAAGAGGCCGGCTGCCCAGGATGCCTGACGCGCCACGAGCAATCGCGGCCGGCCGGTGCCGCGGCTGACTCCGGTTATCAACGCGGACTTCATAGTTTGAAGTAGTCATGCACCCAGCGCGCGCTGGCTTCCAGGTCCTCACGTTCCCGTTCCACCGCCTGTTCCTTGGGCGCAGGAGTATAGGGCGATGGCGTGCCCCTGTCGGCAAAAGCGAGGAAACGGCTGAACTCCCAGGCTGGCATCTTCCGATAGCCCTCCCAGAAGCCGGGATCGTAAATCTTGTGCGTCCGCGGACCGGTGACAATGATTTCCAGCGACAGCGCGCGGCCGGGACAAAGCTCGGCGTAGCGGCGCACCCATCCTGAAATGTTCACATTGCCTTCGCCCATGCGCGTCCAGCGCACGGCAATGCCGTCAGGCGTCTTCCATACCGCGCTATCGCGAATGTGGCTCGTTAACACGTAAGGCGCGAGTGTCTCTAGGGTCAGATGCGGGTCCTCGATGGCCCATACGGGGTTGCCGGAATCCAGGCAGGCTCCCACAAAATCTTTGCCGGATTCCTCGATCAATGCCTTCAATTCTCTGCCTTGCATGTCGCCCGCGTGGTTCTCGATCGCCAGCCGGATGTTCGCATCCTGAAAGCGTGACCGCAGGGGCTTCAATACTTTCGCCGTGTTCCCGATATGGCTCTCGATCGGCACACCGCCCGTGCGGTCCGCCATGGTACCGAGAAACGCCCGGATGATGGGGGAGCCGATCAGTTTCGCAGACTCCAGCATGCGCAGCAACTGCTGATCGGCGGTGCCTTGCGACGCATCGAAGGACTTCGAAGTGGGGCAGATGGAGCGCATCCCGATCTCCAGTTCCATCCCCAATCCTTCGGCATGCGCGCGAACTCGCTTCAGGTTGGCGGGCTCCAGATTGCCGAGAAAGCGGATTTCAGAAAAGTGGACGACCTTCGCTTTCCATTTGGCGCAATAATCCAGGTACTGGAAGGGCGTCCAGCCCTGGGAGCGGATGCTGAACAAATCGACGCCGAAACGCACGGGGGGCTTCCTTTCCTGGGCGAGCGCGGCTGCGGCGGCCGTGGTTGCGAATGTACGGCGCAGCATGACGTTTAACGGGTCAGTGGAGTAAGAACGATTTTCCGAAACTCGACGCTCCCATGATCGCCTTGCAAAATGAGCGGACCGGGTTGGCCCTCATGCGGATCCACGGCGACAGCGGTAAGACCTTCAATCTCGCCTTTGTCGATGATCGTCTTGCCGTTCAGCACAACGGTAACGGTGCGGCCCACCAGGCGGATATGAAACGTCTGCCACTCACCCGCTTTTCTGCTGGCGTTTTCTTTGGGCACGATCCGGCTGTAGAGTGCGCCGTTCCCATGGGAGTCCGGGGGGCGGCCGTAATCTTCAAGGATCTGCACTTCGTAGCGGCCGCGCAGACCGATGCCGCTGTTGCTATGCTCGCCAACTTTGTACTCCACGTGCAACTCGAAATTCCAAAACTTTTGCAGGCTGATCAGATTGTTGGCCTTCGGAGTATTCTTCAGGACGCCATCCTTGACGGTCCAACCGAGCGGCTGCTCGGGAATCAGACCCTTCCATTCGCTCATGTCCTTACCGTCGAATAGCGGGATCGGTTTGCCCTTCTTCCAGGAGCCATCCTCCTTATCTTTGATGACAGGCGCGCGCACGCCCGTCCAGGTGATTCCGCGGGGTTTGCCATCCACTTCGAACGTACCCTCCAGGCGGTTCCCGGCAAGCTTCGCTTTGTACACCAGGTGGCCGCCGTTGCGCGGCTTGAAACCGAATGTCAGATCGTTGCCCCGGATCGAAATTTCCTCGATGACATTCAGATCGCCGCCATAGGCGCTAATGAACGTGCCCCTCGGATTCGGCGTATCCGCGCCTTCCAATCCGAGCCACCATGCCCGGCGGCGGGGCTCGCCATTTACGGTGATGTCCCAAGCTCCGTTGAACTTTGCATTCGCCACTAAGGGTAAAGATTGGGCGAAGAGGACGAGTGTGATAACAGCGCGCATTCGATTTCCTTTCCGAACCATTCTGACAGATGCGATCCGTTGATGGACTTCGCTAGCGCTTTTGCGCCTATATTGATGTGAGGGATTTCTATGGCTGAACACCTGACTCACCGGCCCGTGCGCCAGTTTGTGGACGCCGAAGACTACGATTCCAGTCTGTGGACCAAGGATCGCGACGATGGCGGCAACCTGTGCATCAACATCCGGATGAAGGTGTACTTCCGGCCGGTTGACATGAAGACTGGGCCCTGCATGGGCTACTACCAGGAGGAAGACGACCGGTTTGGCAACTACGGCTGGGACAATCTCCTTTGGGAAGCCTGGAAGCGCGAGTACCACAGCGTGATCGAAGATTTCTGGAACTGGAAGTTCTGGCTGATCACTCCAAATGAATATAAACACTTCGATGAAGGCCCGATGCGGCCCAACATACGGTGTTCCGTCACTCTCGACATGGTGCCCAATCCCGGCGGCGCGCATCAGGTATTCAATGTGATGAAAGTGGCCGATTACCGGGTGAACCGGATGTTTTCCGGAGGCCCCGGGTTTACCGGTTGGCTGGCGGATGTCGGACGCGGCAGCGATCCCGAATCGGAAGCTCGTCTCCAGATCGTGGATGAAGTGGCGCACTTATTTTCGATGCCGCATCAAAACCGCACGTATGCGAACAACAACCGGTATTTCCGGCTGCAGACGCAGATCATGGGGAGCGGAGGACTGACTTACAAAGGCACAGGAGCAGACATCTCCCACAGTTTGATGGGACCGGTGCATCTGAGGCAGGTCTGGCATGCCCACCCGTGGCAGGCAGCCATGGAAAAGCACACCGGGGTGAAGCCGGAAAAATGGCAAGTCTCCACCAGGCGAGTGGCGCCGCGACGCATTGAATAATCTACAAATGCATAGACTCGCGTAGAGGGCCGGGCTCGTCAGACGTCCAGGTTGCGGACGTCGAGGGCGTTATCTTCAATGAACTTCCGGCGATTCTCGACATTCTCGCCCATCAACGTGGAGAACACTTCTTCGCATTCGACCAGGTCCTGCAGATTCACCTTGAGCAGGGTGCGGGTTTCGGCGTTCATCGTCGTCTCCCACAGCTGTTCGGCGTTCATCTCCCCGAGCCCCTTGTAACGCTGCACGTTGGATTCGCGCATCCCCTCGCTTTTCACATAAGCAAGCAGGTCCCGCCAGTTCGCCTGCACATCTCTGACGGTGTCCCGAACCACGACAAACGGCGGCCGGTTGTACTTGGTGACGCTCTTGGCGACGGATCGCATGCGCCGGTACTCGGGCTGTCCCGACAGTTCGAGATTCAGCAATCGTTCGGCATTGGTGCCATCGCGATACGCGATCATCCAGGCGGTATGCTCTTCATCCCGGCGCAACTGCGGCGCCAGCTTTAGCTCATTCAACTTCTCGAGCAGCGCGTTGCCATTGGCTTCGTCCATGAAATCGGCCTTGCCGTCAATGGCAAGGTTCGGATCGCTCAAGGCCTCGGTGACCCGGGTATCGCGCGTCCAGCGATCCACACGGCGGAAGATCTGCTGGTATTCATCAAGCTGCATCAGGAAATGGCGCAGCTCTCCGCCTTCCAGCAGTGACTTGTCCGGCAGCTCCACGCTGACGTTCTCCGTAGCGCGGCGCAGGATCTCGCGAGTGAACTCTTTATCGTCCTTGATGTACTTTTCGCTTTTGCCCTTCTTGATGCGATAGAGCGGAGGCTGCGCGACAAAAACATGCTCGCGCGTGATCAGCTCCTGCATGTGCCGGAAGAAGAACGTCAGCAGCAGGGTGCGGATATGCGACCCGTCCACATCGGCGTCGGTCATGATGATGATCTTGCCGTAGCGCAATCGGGTGACGTCGAAATCATCCTTGCCGATACCGGTACCGATAGCCGTGATCATCGCGCGGATTTCTTCGTGGCCCAGCATTTTGTCGTAACGGGCCTTTTCCACATTCAGGATTTTTCCCTTCAGCGGAAGGATCGCCTGATAGCGGCGGTCGCGGCCGGCTTTGGCCGTACCGCCGGCGGACTCGCCCTCCACCAGGAACAACTCGCAGCGGTCAGGATCCTTCTCCTGGCAATCCGCGAGTTTGCCGGGTAGCCCACCGGAATCGAGCGCGCCTTTGCGGCGGGTAAGATCGCGAGCTTTGCGGGCCGCCTCCCGGGCGCGGGAAGCTTCAATCGCCTTGCCTACGATTTTCTTCATCACCGCCGGATTCTTATCGAAAAACTCCCCTAGCTTTTCGTTGATAAACTGCACCATCTGGCCCTGAATATCGCTGTTCAGCTTCCCTTTGGTCTGGCCTTCGAACTGCGGCTGGGGCAGCTTGACGCTCACCACCGCCGTGAGACCTTCGCGTACGTCGTCGCCGGTGAGGTTTTCTTTGACGTCCTTGAACAATCCGGCCTGCTGGCCGTACTGATTGATGGTGCGCGTCAGGGCGCTACGGAAGCCGCTCAGGTGGGAGCCGCCATCCACGGTGTTGATGTTGTTGGCGAAACTGAAGATGCTTTCCGAATAGCTGTCGTTGTATTGCAGGGCGACTTCCATCCCCAAAATACCGTTCGGTACTTCCCGCTCGCCTTCGAAATGAATCGGTTTCTCGTGCAGAACGTTCTTGCCTTTATTCAGGTGGCGGATGAATTCCGAGATACCGCCCTGGTAAAGAAAATCGTGTTTGCGGATAGGATCCACGCGCTCATCGGTGAGCGTGATGATGAGACCCTTATTGAGAAACGCCAGCTCGCGAAGACGCTGCGCCAACGTGTCGAAGTTGTAGCTGGTGGCGTCCATGATGGTGCCGTCGGCTTTAAAGGTGATCTTGGTCCCGGTCTTATTGCCGGCCTTGCCCGCCCGCTGCAGCCGGCCTTTAGGAACGCCGCGCTCGTATTCCTGCTCCCAGGTGTATTTGTCCCGCCAGATCTCCAGCTTCAACAGCTCTGACAACGCATTCACGCAACTGACGCCTACTCCGTGCAGACCGCCGGATACCTTGTACGAGTTGGAATCAAACTTTCCCCCCGCGTGCAGCTTGGTCATCACGATCTCAGCGGCGGAAATGCCGAATTCCTCTTTGATGTCCACGGGGATGCCGCGCCCGTTATCGGTGACCGTGACGGAGTTGTCGATGTGGATGGTGACGTGGACCTCCGTGCAATGACCGGCCAGCGCTTCATCCACGGAATTATCGACGACTTCGTAAACCAGATGGTGCAGGCCGGCCTCGCCGGTGGACCCGATATACATGGCCGGACGGAGACGAACCGCCTCCAGGCCTTCTAAAACCCGAATACTAGAGGAATCGTAAATTTCAGTCGTACTCACAGAATCTCCTTGCGGCGCTTGGGACGGATTGGCTTACGAGCGCGGGGTCAGAGCCGCATCGGCATTACCACATAGCGATACAGCAGACCACCGTCGTTGTTGGCGGGACGCAACTCGCCAGCGCTGTTCGGCTCCTTGAAACGGAATACTACCTGCTCGTCCGAGACGACTCGCAAAAAGTCCAAAAGGTACTGCGCGTTAAAACTGATCTCCAGCGCGGGTCCGCCATATTCCACGTTAATCGTCTCTTCGCTATCGCCGGTATCGGAAAGCGCTGAAAAGATCCGCGCTTCTCCGGGTGAAAAACCGACTCGAATCGAATGAGATCGTTCATCGGCGAATTGCATCACCCGTTCCAAAGCTGCCCGCAGTTCCTCACGAGGCATGATGACGGCGTTCGGCTGGTCTTTAGGAAGGACGCGCTCAAAGTCCGGGAAGTTGCCCGTCAGTTTGCGGCTGATCAGCAACCGGTCTCCTAACTGGAAAAAAAGGTGATTATCGTCTCCGGCAAAACGCAATAACGTTTCCGGCGCCGCATTCGAGGCAAACTTCATCAGCTCGCCCATCGCCTTGCGCGGCAACAGCGCGCGAAAGGGCGTCGTCAATCCGGAGATGGTCTCTTCTTTCTCGGCCAGAGCCAGGCGGTGCCCATCGGTGGAGACCAGCGTGATGGCGCCCGGTTTGAGCAATAACAGGGCTCCATTCAGCGTGAAGCGCGACTCCTCGGTGGAGATGGAAAAAATCGTGCGGGCAATCATCGCCGCAAACGTCCCTATCGGCAGCTCGGCAATTACTTCCGGCATCTGCGGCAACTGCGGATAGCTCTCCCGCGACATGCCGGCGATGCGGGTGCGCGACTTCCCGCATACCAGGCTCGCCCAGTGATTCTCCAGAAACTTCACCTGCACGTCGGCATCGGGCAGCAAACGCGCGTAATCGAGAAGTTTACGGGCAGGAATTGTCCCGGAGCCTTCTTTCTGCACCCGCGCCGGCGCCGAGCATCGGATGCCCAGTTCGAGATCGGTGGCCGTGAAGAACACCCGGTCGCCGGTTGCCTCGACCATGATGTTCGAAAGAATTGGGATGGTGGTTTTCTTTTCCACCACACCCTGCGACAGATTGAGTTCCCGGACGAGGTCGGGCTTGCTTACAGTGAATTCCATGCGGTTACTTTGCTCCGTATTCAGATTCCGGATGCTTTCCATTTGTTATATATAGAGATAAGACCGAAACCGTAGGGGCTGTGGAAATGTTAGTTTCTCTCTAAATTATACAAAAATTAGAGGCTTGTTGTCTCGTGCGGCTGTGAAAAAAGCAGTTCTGCCTACCCCGGCTTTCCACACTCCGCCGTTTTCCACCAGTTTCCACCGGCCGCGCTCTTCGCCAACTGTGGATAAAATTAACAACCTTAGTTGAATGAGTCATTTATGCTGTGGATCAACTTGTTGAGATCAGGATCTTTCAAACGTTTGGTCTCGATTTTCTGGATAGAGTGCAGGACGGTGGTATGATGTTTGCCCCCGAAGGCGCGCCCGATCTCGGGGAGCGACGCCTGGGTTAAATCCTTGACGAGGTACATGGCGATCTGGCGGGGATAGGAGATATGGTGCGCATTGGTCTTTTGTTTCAGTTGTGAGGGCTGGAGATTAAACTTCTCGGCCACCGCGCGGCAGATGGCATCCATGCTCACTCGGCGCTCATTTCCTTGCACCAGGTGCTTCAGCATCTGCTGCGCCATCGCGAGCGTGATCGGGCTACCCGTCATGGTGGAATACGCCAGCAGTTTTACCAGCGCGCCCTCCAACTCGCGCACGTTCGATTTGGTTTTAGTCGCGATGAAAATCCGCACGTCTTCGGGGAGGCGCGCTCCTTCCGCCTCGGCCTTCTTGTCGAGAATCGCCATCTTGGTTTCCAGGTCCGGCGGCTGCACATCCACCATCAATCCCCACTCAAAGCGGGAGCGGAGTCTTTCCACCAGGCCGGGGATGTTCTTTGGGGATGAATCGCTCGAGATCACGATCTGCTTCTGATGGTCATAAAGCTCGTTGAAGGTGTGAAAGAATTCGTCCTGAGTGCGCTCTTTTCCTCCCAAAATCTGAATGTCGTCCACCAGCAGCACGTCGGCGGTGCGATAGTACCGGTGGAATTGCGACATGCGTTCCGTCTTGATGCAGTTGATCATCTCGTTCATAAAACGCTCGCTGGAGGTGTATACAATACGCATGCCCTCATACAGAGTTACAAGTTGCAGCCCAATGGCGTGCATCAAATGCGTTTTACCCATACCGACCCCGCCATAAATGAAGAGTGGATTATAGCTGCGGGAAGGGCGTCCGGCCACCGCGACCGCCGCCGCGTGAGCGAACTGATTACACGAGCCCACCACAAAAGTATCGAACGTGAACTTGCTGTTCAACTGGCCGCCGGGCGTGGGCAAAAACAACGGATCGGACCCCGGCGGCGCGGGATCGGACCGGCTTGAGCGCCTTGAGCGCTCGGGGGAATGATAGGTGGCGGTGGCGACTTCATAGACCACGCTCTTTACGGGCAACTTTAGAAACTGGATAGCCGCCCATACCTTGTCACGGTACTCCACCTCCATCCAGTCTTTGGCGAACTCATCCGGTACCCGGATCAGTATCCGTTCGCCGTCCACCTGCTCCAAGGAAGTCTTACTGACCCAGTTTTGAAAGGCTTCTGAGCTGAGTTCCGAAGCAAGCCGCTCTTTGATCTGGTCCCAATAGTTCATACTTCCGTCCGGCTCAGACACATCCGTCGAGAGATTCCCACATCTTTTCCACAGGTTGTGGAAATCAAGTCGCCCTTACTCAGTTAGGGAGGATCTGACGAGCGGCCGACCGGTGTAAAAACCGTTCCGCCGTGCATCAGCATATCCGCGGAACATCAGTCTAGCACAGAACTCCGAGGAGGGAAGCAACAGTTTTTTTGAATTATAAGCGCCTTTTTTAGTTGGGTTTAGACACGTAAAAGGGTTCGACAACTGTAGCATGAGGGGAATGCCGTTTTCTCCCCGCAGGCGATTGACACACTCCCCCACCGCATAGGAAAATAAAGCTTCCCCCAGCCTGAGCGGGAGTAACTCAGCTGGTAGAGTGCAACCTTGCCAAGGTTGATGTCGCCGGTTCGAATCCGGTCTCCCGCTCCATTCCTTCCTCATTGGCTCTGGCTCCCGCCACCAGCTACTATTTTGAGAATCATACTCCAGGTTGCATCGAGATCCTCCCGGGTCGTATGGATGTTCCCCACCGCCCAACGGATTACAGTTTTCCCATTCAACACTGTCGCTGAGAAGAAGGCGTGGCCCGTGCCGTTCACACAATCTATCAGTTGGCGATTGGCTTCGTCAGAGCCCCGGAGCCGAAAGCAGATCAACGACATAGGTACCGGAGCGTATAGCTCGAAACGCGCATCCGAGGCGATTTCAGCGGCCAAAGCGTGCGTCATCCGAATATGGTTGCGGATAAGAGCGGTGATCTTCTCGCGGCCAAAATAGCGCATCACGAACCATAGCTTCAGGGCGCGAAACCTCCTTCCAAGGGGAACGCCGTAGTCCATAAAATTGACGGCGCGTGGGTCCGCCGCGCTGCGCAGATACTCGGGCGATAAAGAGATTGCGTTGCGCAGGACTTCCGGCCGGCGGAGGTAAAGGACGCTGAGGTCAATGGGAGTGAACAGCCACTTATGAGGATTGATCACCAGCGAATCGGCACGGCTCGCCCCATCCATGAAATGGCGATACTCCGGAACGATAGCGGCGTGTCCGCCGTAAGCTCCGTCCACGTGCAACCACAGTTGCTCGCGCTCGCAGATGTCCGCGATTTCCGGAACGGGATCGACGCTGGTGGTGGATGGGGTCCCGACGGTGGCCACGACACAGAAGGGCCGCGCCCCTGCCGCACGATCGCGGCTAACCGCTTCGCCAAGTGCGGCCGGAATCATGCGGAATTCCTGATCCACCGCGATTTTTCGAACATTCCGCTGGCCAACTCCCAGTGCCAGCGCGCCCTTCTCCACCGAGGAGTGTGCCTGCTCCGACGTGTACAGCACCAGATCCGCGGAGGCGCCGCGAACGCGCGTATCGGGGTCGGCAAAGGCGCGCGCCGCCAGGATGGCATGCATCGTACTGGTAGATGCGGTGTCATGGATGATCCCGAAAAAGCTCTCCGGCAACCCGAGCCATTGCCGCAGCCAGGAGAGCGTGACCTGTTCCAGTTCCGTCACCGCCGGTGAGGACCTCCACAGCATCCCGTTCATATTGAGCGTCGCGATGAGCGCTTCGGCAAGAATTCCCGGCCCGGTGGTGGAGACGGAAAAGAACGAAAAAAAGCGCGGGTGGTTCCACAGCGTACTGTGGGGCACAATGAGCGTGCGGAAGTCTTCGAGGATTTTCTCCATCGGCTCGCCTTGTTCCGGCGCGGAGACGGGCAGCAGATCGGTCAGATTGCCCGGGGCAATCCCGGGCAACACCGGGAGTTTGCCTGGGTCATTCAAATAACCGGCGATCCAATCGATCACTTCGTAGCCGAATCGGCGAAACTCTTCGGCGGGCATATCTTGCGGCGGCATAGATCAAGGGGAGCACACGTCCCGCAGCCGCGCAATGCTCCTTAAAGCCGTCCCGTGGATTGCCATGCGGCGGCCATTCAGCCTATGATTGATTCCGCATGAGCGCAAATAAACATCAGCCCTTTGTACCAGAGAACATGCGCATGACCGAGTTCACCGTGCGTGCCGTCCTTATCGGGCTTGTTCTCACGATCGTCCTGGGCGCGGCAAATGCCTATCTGGGCCTGCGCGCCGGAATTACGATTGCCGCCACCTATCCCGCGGCCGTGATTGGCATGGCGGCGCTGCGGCTGTTCCGCGGCTCCGTACTCGAGGAAAACATCTGCCGTACCGCCGGCTCGATTGGGGAATCGGTGGCCGCGGGGGCGATTTTTACACTGCCCGCCTTTGTGATTGCCAAGGCATGGCCTTCGTTCGGATTCGAAGATGCTTACTGGAAGTCCACCGCGCTCATGCTGGTGGGCGGCGTGGTCGGGGTGCTGTTTGTCTCGCTGGTGCGCCGCGGCATGGTGGAAGATCCGGACCTGCCGTTTCCGGAGTCGGTGGCCGCGGCGGAGATCCACAAGGCGGGGCAGCGCGGCGCGGAAGCGGTGAAGTTTCTTTTCTACAACATCCTGGTGGGTGGAGTCACCTATTTCCTCGGTAAGCTGGGTCTGTTTGCGCTGGAGCACCAGGTGAGTGGCATCGCTCTGGGAACCGTGGGCCAAAGCCGGGTGCGTCTGGGAGTCGGCGACAACGCCCCAATGGCCCCCGCTGGTGGGTTTGCTTCGTTTTCCGCGCCGGATGTCAGTCCCGCCTACCTCGGCGTCGGCTACATCATCGGTCCAAAGCTCGCCGCCCTCCAATTTTCCGGCGGTGTGATGGCGTGGGCGCTGATGGTGCCGCTTCTGGTGTACTTTCTCGGCCCCTCGCTGACGCCAACCTTTACCACCAATGGAGTCACCAATTGGGATGGCATGGCGGCGTCCCTGTGGCGTTTTGTCGTGAGGCCGATTGCCGTGGGAGGCATGCTGGTGGGCGCGGCCTACACGTTGTTTCGCATGCGCAATAGCTTATCGATCGGTTTGGGCCGCGCCTTCGCGGAATTACGTGGCATCGCGCCCGCGCCCGAAACGTTATCGCGCATGGAGCGCTATATGAGCTCCAAAGTGGTGCTGGCATTGATCGGCGTGATGTACCTGTGCATGATTGCGATCTATTTTTACTTCTCGGAAAGTATGCTGGCGGCGGTGGTAGCGGCTTCGGTGATGATCGTGTTGGGCTTCTTCTTTGCCACCGTCTCCGGCAGCCTGGTCGGCGTGATCGGTTCTTCCAATAATCCGATCAGCGGATTGACGCTCTCCACGCTTTTAATTGCGGCACTGCTGATGGTGGCGCTGGGCTTCAGCGGCGCCAGGGGTGTGGCGGTGGTGCTCGGGGTGGCTGCCCTTGTGTGCGTCTCTTCGGCCGTCGCCGGCGAGCTGCTCCAGGATTTCAAGGTCGGCTACATCCTCGGGGGCACGCCGCGCACCATCCAGATCGTAGAGTTGATCGCGGTGGTGGTGGCCTCGCTCCTGATGTACTTCCCGCTGTGGCTGTTGAATGAAGGGGACATTCTGCAAGGTGGCCAGGGATTCGGGGGAAAGGCGCTGCCGGCTCCACAGGCCGGGCTGATGGCCATGATGGCGCAGGGAATCGTGGGCGGCGAGATGGCATGGCCGCTGGTGGTGGCGGGCATGTTCTTGGGCGTGGTGATGATCATGCTGCAGGTGAAAAGTCCCATGCTGTTCGCGGTCGGCATGTACCTGCCCATCGGCACCACTTTCGCAATCTTTGCCGGCGGCATGACGCGCTGGTTGGCCGATAGTCTGGCTCGCCGGCGCGGCTATAACGATGCCCAGCGGGCGCGGGTGGAGAATGCCGGCGTTCTCACCGCTTCCGGCCTGATCGCGGGCGAGGCTTTGACGGGTCTGCTCTGGTCCGCGCTCTGGTTCCTGCCCGAGCAGTATAAGGTGCCGAATTTCGGCTATGACTCGTATCTGATCGGCATGGCTGTGATGGCGGGGCTCGCGCTCCTGATCATCCGCCTCCCCTTGGGAGCCGCCGGTTCGCCCGACGAGCCGGCGCCGCCGGCTGCGATCATGTAGTTGCCTGAGGAGATGAGGAAATCGTCATGTCATTGATGCGCGACATCCGGAATTTCCCGGTGCCTAAGAACAGCATTGGACTATGGTGGCTCGGCCAGAGCGGATACATCTTCAAGACTCACGAGGGCACTCTCACGACCACCGACTTGTACCTCACCGATAGCTGCAACGGTCTGGTACCGCACCTGGATTTCAGCCGAAAAGTGCCTGTTCTGATTCCTCCCGAGGAACTGGATGTGGACATCTACACCTGCACCCACAATCATCAGGACCACACGGACCCTCTTACCGTGCGCGGGCTGCGCAATAAAGATACGATGCGGTTCGCCGGGCCCCATCCTTCCTGCGACGTCTATCGCGCCGAGCGGGTCGAGGAGGGCCGCATCACCGCTACCTGGCCCAAGCATGAACTGGAAATCAAGGATGTGCGCATCACCGGCACTTTCGCTCTGCCCACCGACGACTCCGATCTCAATCACATGGGTTACGTTTTTCAGTTCGGGAATGGGCCCAAAGTGTACGTAACCGGCGACACCGATTACAGCGAGCTGCTTTTTTCTGTAGAATCGCAGAAGCCGGATATCGTGATTACCGTCATCAATGGCGGGTTCAACAATTTATCGCACTGGGAAGCGGCGGAGGTATGCGGCAGGATCAAGCCGAAGCTGGCGATTCCCTGCCACTACGATATGTTCCCCGATAATTCTGTCGATCCCAAGCAGTTTCGTGCGACCCTTGCCCTGCGCGCCCCGGGAGTGAAGTATCAGGAGCTGGTGCATGGCAAACCGTACGTGTTTGAGAGAATCTGAGCATGGTTCATGATTCCACCGCGCTGGAGCTTTCTTCGGACCGCCATTTAGCGGAATTCCTCAAGGGGTTTGAAACGTGCAGCATCCCGGCTTCCGAGTGGACTCATGCGGCACACCTGGCAATGGCGGCGGCGTACCTGCTGAAGCTGCCTATGGATGAGGCGCTGGCGGCGGCGCGTACCGGGATCCATCGCTTCAATGAATCGCACGGCAACAAGACGAGACCGGAGCGCGGATACCACGAGTCGCTCACCCGGCTATGGATCCACGTTTGCGATGCCTTCCTGCAGGAGAGTGGATTGAAGGGCGCGGAAGCCGCGCGGGCGCTGGTTGCCCTTTACGGGCGGCGAAGCGATCTGTACAAGGAATATTACAGCTATGACGTGGTGCGGGCAGAGGCGCGATTTCACTGGCAGCCCCCCGATCTTAAGGCGCTCCCCGCGGCCTGGCGCCGGACCGATTTGTTGATCAGCACCAATCCACGTTTGCTGGATGGCGCTACCATTCACGGATTCCTGAAAGCCACGTACTGGGCCCCGGGGATTCCTCAGGAGATCGTGGACCGCTGTATCAAAGGCTCCCTGCCATTCGGCATTTACGACTCAGGGAAACAGGTTGGCTTTGGCCGTGTCATTACCGATCGCGCCACGTTTGGGTATTTGGCCGATGTATTCGTGCTTGAGTCCCATCGCGGCCGGGGACTATCCAAATGGCTGATAGAGTGCGTGATGAGCCACCCGAGCCTGCAGGGGTTCCGGCGCTGGCAGCTTTCGACGCGCGATGCACACACCCTATACCGCCGGTTTGGATTTGAAGTGGCGGCTCATCCGGAGCGCTTGATGGAGATCGTTCATCCAAATATCTACCTGTGCGCGAAAAGCTGAGAAAGCGGCTGTTGGAACTGGAGCCGGCGTTTGTTGTCGCTGCTCGAGGGTTGTGAGGTTCGAATCGTTCAAGAGGGCGAGGCCGCCTCGTCGGCGCACGATACGCCCCTGGCCCTCGCTTTATCAGAGTGTATTCACGAGCCGCGTTTCGAAATGTGTCCCGGATTGCTTGAGACCCGCTATTACGTGTCGCATGGACCTCATGAGTTTGTGCCCGTGGCCAATCTGGCGCGCGTGGCCGAAGTGTATGCCGCCTCCGCCTGGGTAGTTCCCCCGACGAAGCCTAACCCAGTTTCTTCCAGAAGAAACCATCCGTCATACCAGCGATATAATCGCAGATCACGCGATGCAGCGGCGACGTGGCGATCTTCTGCCGATGAATTTCCGGTAGTTGGTCCGGGTTTTCGAGGAAGTCGTCGAATAACCGCCTAATGGCCGCGGTGGAGCTTTGACGCGCGGCTTGCAACTCCTCCGCGGCGTAGACGTGTTTATGGAGGTACGCCTTAAGGCTTGCGTTCACCGCCTGCCCTTCCGGCGTGAATTCCGCCAGCCGCACCGAATGTTCCCTAACCTCATCGACGTCCCGAGCGCGTGAAGCCGTAGCCGCCTGCAACGTACCCTCAATCAGGGAAGACACCAGAATGTCGATCAGCCGCCGCACGCATTCCAGAAACTGGATGCGGTCCGGCGCGCCGGGATACTGCATTTCGATCGTCTCGAACACGCGGGCGAAGGCCGGCACACTGGCGGCAAGCTCCCGCGTGCCGATGAGCTGGGCGGAATGGGCATCATCCAGATCCGCGGTGTTGTAAGCGATCTCGTCGGCGAGGTCAATTAATTGTGCTTCGAGAGGCGGGCGCAGGTGAGGCAGGTACTCATCGAGAGCAGGATCAATACCGGGACTCAGATCGCCCGAGTGTTTCACGATGCCTTCCCGAAGCTCAAAGGTGAGATTCAGCCCGGGAAAGAGCGCGTAGCGCTCCTCGAAAATCTCGACAATGCGGAGTGCATGCAGGTTGTGCTCAAAGCGGTCGCCGAAGCGCAGCATTTGGCGATGCAACTCCTGTTCTCCCGCGTGGCCGAACGGAGGATGCCCGATGTCATGGGCCAGCGCCAGCGCCTCGGTAAGGTCCTCATCCAACCCCAGATAGGCGGCGGCGGTTCCGGCGATTTGAGACACCTCGATGGTATGGGTAAGGCGATTCCGGAAATGATCCGACACTCCGGGGGGGAAGACCTGGGTCTTATCCTCCAACCGGCGAAAAGCGCGGGCGTGGATGATGCGGTCGCGATCGCGTTGAAAATCGTTCCGGTAGGGATGCGGAAACTCAGGATAACGCCGGCCGCGGCTGCGAGCCACCGGAAATCGCAGGTAAGCCAGCGGCTGAGCAGCCACGAAACTAGCGGGGAGCCTGCTGGCCCATCATTTCGCCCAGCACCGCCACGGCGGCGCGGGTGACCGGCGGACGATCGAGCGCCTGCAGCGATTCCAGCAGAATCTTCGCTTCCTGCGGCTTCGTCTTGGCGAGAATACGGGCGAGGACGATTTGCGCCTGCTCCTTAGACACCACCGCCGTAGGCTTGTTGACCAACTCGCGCGCGATGGGTTCGGCATCCGGCAGCTTGCCTTGCGCGAAATACAACGTGCTGAGGGAAAGCCGGGCGAGCGAGGCGCTATTCGCATCGCCGTCGGCGATTACCTGCTTGAAAGCAGCCTCACATTCCTGAATCTTGCCCTGGTCGCAAAGCAGTGTGGCGGCATAGAATCGGGCAAGGTTGCCCTCTTTTGAGCCAGCGTGTTTGGCGGCTACCTCACTAAATGCTTTCAGCGAAGCGGCGTCCTTCTCGGCCTGGGTGGCAAAAGCCAGCCCGCCGGTGGGATTCTGGGGCCCGACGTGCGCGTCGAGCACAGCGTTGGCCTTGCGAAGCTCGTCCTGCCGCTGGCTGGCCTGGTAGCCCCTGAATCCGTACGCCGCCGCCGCGATAACCAGGACGGCCGCCGCAATCGCGCCATACTTCCGGACCGCTTCTTTGTGCCCTTGCAGGTAATGAACGGTATGGCCGACTTCTTCGACAAATTTATCGTGCTTAAGATTTTCGCGTAGCTGCTTATCCACAGGAACCTCGGAAATATCAGGTTAGCACAGGCGTCGGAAAAGGCGGTTTCGTGGCGCACCGCGGTGGTTTCCGCAACCCTCCGCGGGTGTGCGTTTTCGCCTTTGTTTGGCCTTGAAAAATGTTTGAGAAAGAGCGTTGACTCGCATTGGTGGAGGGTGTATAAAAAGGAGTCCCCCGAACATCTTTTTCCATCCCAAATAGAGAAAAGACAACAGGAAATGGCTCAAGCAGGTCTGGTCATCGCCCATGCTAATGGTGTTCCCTGTAAAGCGGAGCAGCCCTTTGATTCCCGCGCTGTCATGCGCAATTTTACCCACGAGCTCCGGCAGCCGTTGAGCACCATTGAATCCGCGGCATACTATCTGAAAATGATTCTCGGCGGCTCGGAACCCCGCGCGCATCAGCCGATCGAGAAGATTCAGCAGATGGTGCAACAGGCAAACTGGATTCTCTCGGACGCGATACATCTTTTGCAGACTTTACCTCCCAAGCCGGAATGGATCGACCTGACGGAGTTTATCGCCGACCAGCTTCTGACCCAGGCAATGCATCAACAGGTGGAAGTGGATTGGAGCGACAGCAGCGCCGTGCCCCTGGTGCGGATGGATCCATACCAGGCGGAGCATATGGTGCGCGCGCTACTCTCGGTGTTCCGCCAATTCGCGGGCGCCCATAAAGTGTATCTCTCCCTTTATCGGGACTGCGAAAACGTGGTGCTGGCGTGCAGCTGCCAGGCCAGCGACCAGTTGGCTGAAGCGGCCGAGGAGCTGCTGCAACCCTTTGCGCCGCAATTGCCTCCGGGATCAGGGCTGGCGCTGGTGAGCGTGAAACGCATCGTGGAAACACATTCGGGCCGGATGGCGATGCGAGGCGAGGCCGGAGTCCTGAAACTGGAAGTCATCCTGCCTGACTGTTAGGGCGGGAAGCCGGCCCTGTTCCAAGGTACTCTGGAAGCGGGCATGTCAACCGCTGCCAGGCAACAAAACGTACGCGCCTTCTTCGGCCGCCGGGGAGCCCTGTCGCAATGGCATCCGAATTATGAATTCCGTCCGGGCCAGCTCGAGATGGCGGAGGCTGTAGAGGCTGCGCTCGAGCAAAAACATCATCTGATTGTCGAAGCGGGCACGGGGACCGGCAAAACGCTCGCTTACCTGCTCCCGGCCATCCTCTCGGCGCGGCGGGTGGTGGTTTCCACCGGGACCAAGAACCTGCAGGAGCAGCTTTTCTACAAGGATGTTCCATTCCTGCAGCAGCATTTCTCCACACCTTTGAGAGTCAGCTACATGAAGGGGCGCGCCAATTTCCTCTGCCGGCAGAAGTTGTATGACGCCGAGAAGGAGCCGATCCTCGAAGGTCTGGAGGAGGTGGCGGATTTCCAGGTGATTCGGGAATGGGAAAAAACTACGGAAACCGGCGATCGCTCGGAAATCCGTACGCTGCCCGAATCGAGTACCGCCTGGGAAAAACTGGATGCCCGGCGCGAGGCCTGCACCGGATCGAAGTGTGCGCAGTTTGAACGCTGCTTCATCACCCAGATGCATCAGCGGGCGCATGACAGCGACATCGTAATTGTAAATCACCACCTGCTGTTCGCTGATCTGGCCGTGAAGGACGAAGAGTATGGCGGTATTCTACCGGAGTATAACGCGGTCATTTTCGATGAGGCGCACGAGATGGAGGATGTGGCCGGCTCCTACTTCGGCATCAGCATCAGCAATTGGCAGGTGAAGGATTTCTGCCGCGATGTCATGGCGGTCGCGCGGCGTAAGAACGTGGGGTCGGAAGCGCTCGACGGCGTGCTGATCCGTCTGCAGGAAGTCTCTGACCACTTCTTCCTCCTGTTCGGGGAAGGCGATGGACGGATCGGATTTCAGCAGCACCAGGCTTTTCTCGAGCAGCATCGTGAGGAGTACCACACGGTACTGGGATGCCTCGAACTCACTTGGACGAACCTCGAGCTGATCAAAGGAGCGCCGGAAGAGCTGATTCCCCTGATGCGGCGCGCGCGCGATCTCTATGAGAGGTTGACATTCTTCATGGAGGGCAAGAATGCGGAATTCGTTTACTGGGTGGAGCGGCGCGGACGCGGCTGCCACTTGCAAGCCACACCGATTGACGTTTCGGCGATTCTCGCCGAGAAGCTCTTCGGGAACGCGGATACGGTGATCATGACCTCAGCCACGCTGGCCGTGGCCGGCGGTTTTGAGTTTGTCAAGACTCGTCTGGGCGTGCCACACGCGCGGGCGCTGGCCGTTTCCAGTCCCTTCGAGTATTACCGGCAGGCCTTGCTCTATGTGCCGCAGCATCTGCCCGATCCGCGCAGCCCCGCGTTTCTTTCCACTTCCTGCGAGGAAATATTGAGAATGTTGCGGCTCAGTAAAGGCCGGGCCTTTGTGCTGTTTACCAGCTACCAGCAGATGCGCCTCACCCATGACCGTCTCGCCAACAGGATCGAATATCCGGTGCTTCTCCAGGGAGCCGCCCCCCGGCACGCCCTGCTCGAACAATTTCGCACCACTCCAAATGCGATTCTGTTTGCGACCTCGTCCTTCTGGCAAGGGGTGGATGTGCCGGGTGATCAGCTCAGCTGCGTTATTATAGATAGGTTGCCCTTTGCCGTGCCCAGCGATCCGGTCGTGGATGCGCGGATTCGTAAAGTGCGGGAAACCGGCGGCAATCCGTTCTTCGATTACCAGATTCCTCAGGCTGCCATCGCCCTGAAGCAGGGATTCGGCAGGTTGATCCGCAGCCGGTCCGACCGTGGTCTGGTCTCGCTACTGGATAACCGCATCACCAAACAGCGTTACGGGCAGGTCTTTTTCGATAGTCTTCCCGAGTACCGGTTCACAATGGATTGGACAGAAGTGGAGAGCTTTTTTGATGTTTGAAGTAGCAGTGCACGAAACGTTCGCGGCCGGCCACGCGTTGCGGAATTACCGCGGCAAGTGCGAGAATGTCCACGGCCACAATTACCGGGTCATGGTGACGATGGAAGGCGAGGAACTCGACGAGACCGGGATGCTGGTCGACTTTGCCGAGATCAAACGAGTGCTGCGCGCGTCCATCGCCTATCTCGATCACCAGTTCATCAACGATCTGCCGCCCTTCGACATACTGAATCCTTCGGCGGAGAATATGGCCAAGTATTTTTGCGAAGAAATGCAGAAGGGTCTGGAGGGAGTCACGAAGGCGCCCGTCCGCATCCAGGCGGTCAAGGTCTGGGAGACGGACACCTCCGTAGCTACTTACCGGCCGTAGAAAGCGGTATTAATCTCGGCGTAATTGGCCCATTTTTCCGGAAGGTCGTCCAGGGCGAAGATGGCGGAAACCGGGCACACGGGCACACAGGCGCCGCAATCGATGCATTCCACGGGATCGATATAGAGCTGTTCGGCGCTTTCGAACTTCTCTTCGTCTTTTTTGGGATGGATGCAGTCTACCGGGCAGGCATCCACGCAGGCGTGATCTTTAGTGCCGATGCACGGTTCGGCAATTACATAAGCCATACAGACTCCTCTAGTTTTGCTCTGCCACACACAGAGCGGATCGAAACAAGGCTAACCCGTACGTATAACATAGCGGCGGCAGGAAACTCAACGTCGGCCGGGCATTTCACCGGGTGGCGCTTGGCACTTGGTTTGCTGTAGAAGAGAATATGATCTTTTACCGCTGCGAAGACGATGACGATCTTCTTGAGTCCGAGGACGAGGACTTGAAAGAGGACGACTTAGACGACGACGATGAAGACGACCTCGATGACGATGAAGACGACGATGAGGACGACGACGAAGATGAGGATGAGGACGAAGAGTTAGACGACGAGGATGCCGAGGGCGACGGCTATTCCGAGAAAAAGGCAGAACGCGCTAAGAGACTCTGTCCGTAAACTTTCCGCATCCGTCATAATGAATTCCTGACGTGATTCTGCTGCGGCGCATTACTCTCTTCCTTCTTCTTGCGCTCACCGTTTACGGATGCCTCGCCGGAAAGCTGTTCCGGCAGCGTGTCTGGTACCTTTCGGGGCAGCGGCGCATGTTCTGGGTGTGCGTCATCTACGCCGTGCTGTGCATCGGCTTCTGGTTTTGGCGCAGACGATGGTTTGCACCGGCGCTCGCTGTCCTGATGACCGTCTATACCTCGCTTGCCGTCGGCCTGCTGGCTCCTTTAGCGGTTGCATACTTCCTGTTGGCCTGCTGGCTGGTGGGAGACATCGCGCTCGGGATCAGCATTTTCGCGACTCTCGCAGGGCTGGCAATGCACTTCCGCATCCACTATCCGATTGTGTATCTGGCCGCGCTTGCTGTGCCCTTTTTCTGGTGGCGCAAACCCCGTTGGCACGTGCCTGAGTGGAATTATTGGAGTGCCGCCGTTGCCGGTTTCCCAGTGGTTCTGCATTGGCTCCTGACTCTGCGCCCGGAAGTCAGCGCCGATGGCCTTGCGATGCACCTGACCATTCCGATGTTCATCGCCGATCAGCATTGGTGGACATTCGACATCACCCGCTTCATCTGGGCCGTATCGCCCATGAACGGAGACTGGGCGTTCACCATCGTCTACATGCTGGGCGGCGAGGCCGCGGCGAAGCTGCTCAACGGCGCCTTGCTGCTGGTGATCGCCGCGCAGCTGTGGGAGATGACCCGATCCATGCTGGCGGTGGCGATGTTCGCGTCGATCCCCGTCGTGCAACTGGTGACGGGCTCGATGTTCATCGAAAATCTGCTGGCGTTGTTGATTCTCGGCGCGATTCGCGCCCTTCACCGATTCCATGAAGAAGGAAATCGCCGGCAGCTCTATCTGTTTGCGGCCTTGTGGGGAGCCGCGCTGGCGACCAAGTTCGGAGCCTTGGCTTACTTTCTTCCCGCCCTCTGTTTCGCCATTGGCGCCTTGAGAAAAGCAGAAAGGCCCTGGCGCGCGGCGGCGGTAGCGGCCGCCATTCTGCTGTGCTTTGCGGCGCCCCCTTATGTCACCGCCTGGCGAATCACCGGCAACCCGATCTTCCCTTACCAGAACAACGTATTCCAATCGGCGCATTTCGATACCACGGAGGCATTTCGCGATGGCCGCTTCGCCTTAGGCACTAATTGGCGCACATTGTATGACGCAACCTTCCATTCCCGCCGGTACATGGAGGGGCTTGATGGTAGTTTCGGGTTCCAACACCTGTTATTCCTCCCGCTGGTCCTGCTCACCCTTCGCCGGGAAGTTCCTTATCTTGTGAAGATCTCGTTGGTGGTGGCGGTTGCCGCTTTCCTGCTGATCTTCCGCCAGCAATCCTATTTGCGCTACGTGTATCCCGCCATGGCGTTGTTCTCCATAGCCATTGCCTGGGCCATGAATGAGGCGCGATCGCTTGACGGGCAGCTCTATCGTGCATGGGCGCTTGCTGCTGTGGCGGTGGTCTTCCTCAACATCCGCTTCCTCCCCGCGGCCGGCTGGTACGCGAATGATCTCTACTTCAACATTCCGCGCGGAGCCGGCCGGCAGCACCGCTATGTGGAAGAAACCGCGCCTGTGCGAAAGCTCGTCTATTATCTGAACGCGAAGGGCGGCGACAGCCCTGTTTGCTTTCTCGAAGGAAACCAGATCGCCGGCTTAAGGCGGCGCGCGTTCACCAATTCGTGGCACAACTGGGAGTTCTACACCAGGCTTCATGGCTCCACGTCGCCCGAGCAGGATTACAAGCTTTTTCGGGAATACGGCATCCAGTATTTTATTGCGCCGACCCGGGAGGCGGGTTTGGCAGCTTCGCGCCCGCACATGTGGGCCTTCCTCGCGGAGTACACGGAGCGCGAGTACATGATAGGCCAGTATTATGTCGCTAGATGGAAACCGGGCAAGTGACATACTCCGGCAATGATCCTACGCTTCGGGTTAATTCTGTTATTAGCCGGTAACATTCGCGCCCAGGAGGTTCGCGCCACTCTCACCGGTATCGTAACGGACCCGACCGGCGCGCCCGTGGCCAATGCCTCTCCAAATTCAGCCGTGCAAACGGTATCGAACGACAGTGAATTACTCACGCCGTACCTGCCGCCAGGCTCTTATCAACTGACCGTCGAGCGGCCGGGTTTAAGCGCTTCGTCCGCGAGCGCATCGTGCTTGAATCGCAGGATCGGGTGCGTGTCGACATCCGGCTGGAGGTTGGCGAGCTTTCCCAAAGCGTCACCGTCACCGACTCCGTTTCGCTGCTTCAGACCGAAACCCGCTCCCGCTCGCAAATTATCTCAAATGAGCTGATCCGCAATCTGCCTACTCAAGGCCGCAACCCGTTTCAAATCGCCTGGTCCGCGCCCGGAGTCATCAAGACTGGAGCCTGGCGATACCTGCGCTCCTTCGACATCGGCGGTATCTCAAACATATCCGTCAACGGTGGAAAGAACAAAGAGAACGAAGTGCTGTTGGACGGCATCAGCAACGTGCGCGGCAATCGCAACGTGATCAACGCTCCCACGATGGAAACGGTCCAGGAGTTCAAGGTGCTCACGAACACGTACGATTCGCAATACGGCCGAACCGGCGGCGGGGTCATCACCATAGTCAGCGAGCGGGCGGCAATCAGTTTCACGGCAACGCCTTCGAGTACTTTCAAGCCGAAGACCTCAAAGCCAACCAAAGCGAGTTGAACCGCGGCGGACGCCCCAAGCCTCCGATGAATATCAATACCTACGGCATCCAGGCGAGCGGGCCGGTCCTCATTCCCAAACTTTTCAACGGAAGAAACAAGCCTTTTCCTTTCAACGAATGTAAACGAATGGCGCACCGGCGGCTTCTCCAGCCTTGAATGCCCAGGGGCAGCCGGTGATTATCTACGATCCACTCACCACCAATGCACAGGGCGTTCGGGAGGCGTTCGCGGGCCATTGCATTCCCACCAATCGACTCAATCCCATCGCACTCAAACCGCTGAAATACTATCCTTCGAACTCGAACCTATGAACACTGGTTCGATACTTCCCGCTCTAGATCATCATTCTGTTGAAATCTGTCCAACAGTTTCATCCATCTTATACTTCCAGCGGAAGATGACGGGGTCGGCATTAATCTCGTCGTAGTAGAGGTGGATACGGTCAATCAGTTCCTGTTTGCTTGCGACTCGAAT
>DATLCW010000119.1:0-12289 GCA_035526195.1 Bryobacteraceae bacterium | reverse complement strand
GCGGTCCGCGTGCCCTGCGGCTTGCGCCAGGCCATCGAGATATGCCGCAAAGCGTTTCTGTTGTGGGCCTGGCGCGGAAAGGCGTGTTCCCACAAAACAATCTTACCACAAAATGTTGTATTTATAACACAGTAGTATTAGGCGCGGCGCATAGGGACGGCGATGCGATCCACCAGCGCCTCCAACTGCGCCGCATCGCGGACCACGGCGTCGGTGAGGGACGCTCCGTTGGGTCCGGGTATAGTCGAAAGCTTCATCAGGCTCAGTTGAAAGCCAAGATGTGTCGTGAGATCGATCTGAGACTGCGTCATACATCCCTGGATCGGCAAAGGTTGCCAAAATCTGTAGGAGAAATGTGGGCGCCGTGTTCATGGAGCACGGTTGGGTGGGGCTTTACTGGAAGAGAAAGATCAGGTGGGAAAGACAGGCAGCTTCTGCGTTCAGCGGCACGACAGGAGGAGCAACCCTACGCCCTTGATCGATCAGCGCCCACTACTTCTACGCAGCTCTTCTTTGCAGGTGTCGTGCCAATGTGAAATCCACCAAAATTCAATCACTTACAGTTCCGCCCCGCACATTTTTCGGTCCTCGCGGTATTTTGTACCAATCCGGAAACCGTTGCCGGCAGTTGTGCCGCCCTCTCCCGGCATGGGATGCTATACCTAGACCGGCGGGACGGGCAGCCGCGTAATTCTTTCCCCTTCGGGTGGAAGAGTGGCGAGGAAAGTCCGGTCTCCATAGGGCAGCGTGCCGGCTAACGGCCGGGGGGACTCGCTCAAAGCGGGTTTTACGGAAAGTGCCACAGAAAATATACCGCCTGTGTGCCCCCTCCAGGGTATGCGGGTAAGGGTGAAAAGGTGCGGTAAGAGCGCACCGCGGCGGCAGCAATGCCGTCCGGCAGGGAAAACCCCACGTGGAGCAAGACCAAATAGGGGGGGAGGAGTCGCCCGCTCCGCTCGACCTCCGGGTAGGTTGCTAGAGCCGGATAGCAATATCCGGCGCAGAAGAATGGCTGCCACCTTCCGGCAACGGAAGGCACAGAAACCGGCTTACATGTCCCGCGGGTCTAATTTTATACGCACGGAAGAATTATGCACCGAGGCCGCCGATTGACCCATTGAATTGGAGTCCGTGTGCGGGCTGGATCCTCGCAGCCGGGAAGATAATCGGTGAAGTAGTTACGGACTGCCCCTTTTCGCCATTTGAACGTGCGCCGCGCTAGAGTATAAGTAGCAGTGGGCCTGCCTAGCTCTAAATCGGTTCTTCCTGTGCTGATCTCGGTGGTGCTGGCGATCGGCGGTTGTTTACCGTGCCAGAACCTGTTTGCGGGTGAGCCGCCCAGTAAGAGCTGCTGCAATTCGAAAGGGGAATGCCAACGGCCGAACCCTGAGAATCCCAATAAAACCACCTGCAAGCTGCCACTGGCGGACATCCAGTCCGAACCGCAACCGCCATCTGACCTTGTGGTGGGTGGGGATCCGGTTTTCACCGATCGGTCCTACCTCACATTTGCGTCTTACCAAGCGATCATGGTCCGGGATGCCAGCCCGGCCCATTCCTCCCCACCTGCCCTTTTCCTGCTCAACCTCTCCCTGTTGATCTGACCCGGTCCTCCTAACACGCAAGGCCGCGTGATTGCGGTCAACCGATTGTCCTGGAGGTCACCCTCGTGTATCGATTCCGCATGCGTTTCATCCCGCTGCTTCTGGGTGCGATCGTTCCATCGTTCGCGCAGATCCCGTTGAGACTCGACGAGTTTCTCACCGAAGCGCTAAACCGCAACCCGGAGATCCTGGCTGCCCAGAAAAGGTATGAGGCGGCGAGGCAGCGCCCGAATCAGGAGAGCAGTCTGCCCGACCCCATGTTCTCACCGGGATACTCGAGTAGCGGCGCTCCCTGGCCTGGGGCGCGGCTGGGCACGGAGCCGACCAGCAACCTCGGCTTTATGGTGTCCCAGGAGATTCCCGCTCCGGGCAAGCGGCGCCTGCGTGGCGCGATCGCGGCCAAGGAAGCGGATGCCGAATTCCAGCAGTATGAAGCCGTCCGGCTCAGCGTGGTGTCGCGCGTGAAGCAGGTGTTCCACCGCCTGCATCACACCTACGTCGCGCTGGAGCTGCTGGGCCGGGGCAAAGACCTGCTGACACGGTTCCTGCGGATTTCCGAGGCACGCTACTCGATCGGCAAAACGATGCAGGCGGATATTTTCCGCGCCCAGACGCAACTATCTTTATTGCAGACCAAGATATTGCGCATGCGGCAGGATCAGCGGGCTGCACAATCGGAACTGAACAGCCTGCTGAATCGCCGGCCCGGCTCTCCGCTGGGCGTCCCTGTACGGGATCCGGTCCGGCCGCTCACCGCAACCGTGGAAGAGATCGCGGAGACCGCGCTGGCCCGATCCCCAAAAATCCGCCGTGAAGAACAGATCATCCAGAAGAACAAGCTCAGCGTGAACCTTGCCCGTCAACAGCTCCGGCCGGATTACACCATCGCGGCCGGCTATTACAACATGGGCCGGATGCCGGATATGTTCCAGTTTCGAGTGGATATCCCGCTACCCGTCTACTCGGGACGCAAACAGATCCCGGCCATCCATGAGCAAACCCACCGTTTGAGCGAGTCCCGGCGGAGCCTGGAAACGGCACGGCAGGACCTTCACTTCAGGCTCCGTGAAGCCTACGCGCAAGCGGAAACTTCTTTTCAGCTTCTGACGCTTTATCAGGACACCATCATCCCGCAGGCGCAGCTTACGGCGGACTCCTCTCTTTCTTCCTACGAGACCGGCGCCGCCGATTTCCTGTCCGTATTGACCAACCTTTCGAGCACCATCGAATACGAAGAACGCTACCACGAAGAGATGCTCTCCTATTGGCTCGCGGTCATCAGGCTGGAAGAGTTGAGCGGCTCGACGCTTTTGCGGTGAGGAGGAATGGCATGAAGAAAACCTTAAACATCATCCTGACCATCGCCGGATTGGCGGTGGCGTTTATCGCCGGGCATGGGTACGGGCGCTGGTTTGGGAAGGGCGCGTCCACGGGAGAAAAGAACGGGCGCAGGATTCTTTACTACGTGGATGCGATGCACCCCTGGTACAAATCGGACAAGCCTGGAATTGCTCCCGATTGTGGAATGAAACTCGAGCCCGTGTATGCGGACGGAGGCGCGCTGGCACTCGCACAACAGGAGCGCAAAATTCTCCACTACCGTGATCCTAAGAATCCGCAATACACCGCCGGCAAGCCGGGCATTAATCCGGAAACAGGGAATGATCTGGAGCCGGTGTATGCGGACGGCGCAACCACCATCCCGGCGGGCGCGCTTCAAGTCACTCCGGAAAAGCAGCAACTCATCGGCCTTCGATTCGGCGAAGTCAGCTACGAAGCATCGGCGCAGGAATTCCGCTCGGTGGGGCGCGTGGCGGTCGACGAAACCCGCACCACACGTGTCCACGCGCGGGTGGAGGGCTGGATTGAACGGGTGCACGGGAACTTCGTGGGCCAGTTGATCACAAAGGGAGAGCCTTTGCTGACGCTCTACAGTCCGGAACTGCTGGCAACGCAGCAGGAGTTGCTATTGGCCCTGCAAGCGCGAACCATCCTGAGCAAGAGCAGCATGCATGAGGCGCGCACCAACAGCGACGCGCTGGTGGAAGCGGCGCGCCGGCGGCTCGAACTCTGGAACTTCAACCGCAGCCGGATTGAGGCCGTGGAAAAAAGTGGAAAGCCCATCCCTTCCGTCACTCTCTTCGCTCCGGCCGATGGTTTTATCACCGCGCGGAACGCGTTCCCGGGCCAGAAGATCGCTCCCGATACAGAGTTGTACGCGATCGCGGACTTCAGCAGAGTGTGGGTGATGGCGGACGTGTTTGAATCGGACGCACCGGCGATCAGCCTCGGCGTACCAGCTCTTGTGACCTCGGCGAATGACCCCGCAATGCGGCTGCAGGCTCGCGTCAGTAATATTCAGCCGCAAGTAGATCCCGCCACCCGCACGCTGAAAGTACGGCTGGAGTTGAATAATCCGGGCTACAAGCTGAAGCCCGAGATGTTCGTCGACGTCCTCTTCCGGGTGACCGGCGCGAAGATTCTTACGGTCGCCTCGGAAGCGGTCCTTGACTCCGGCACCACCCAAACGGTGTTCCTCGATCGCGGAAACGGGGTGCTCGAACCACGTCACGTCGAAATCGGCAGACGCTTCGGCGATCGCATCCAGATCCTGCGCGGGCTCTCGCCGGGCGAGCGCGTGGTGGTCTCCGGAGCATTTCTACTGAACTCGGAAAGTCAACTGAAGTCCGCCTTGGCTGGGATGAGCCACGATTCCAAGGCACCTTCTCCCAATACACCCGTGCCAAAGAAAGGCGTCCCTCATGATCAACCAAGTCATTGAGTTCTCGGGCCGCAACAAGATCATTGTGTTCCTGCTGGTGGCGGTTCTCATCGCCGCGGGCTGGTGGTCGATGATGGCTCTGCCTCTCGACGCCATTCCGGATCTGAGTGAAACGCAGGTGATCGTATACTCGCGTTGGGACCGTAGTCCGGACATCATGGAGGATCAGGTCACCTATCCGATCGTCTCCGCGATGCTTGCCGCTCCGGGCGTACGCACCGTGCGGGGATTCTCGGACTTCGGATATTCCTACGTCTACATCATCTTTGAAGAGGGAACCGACATTTACTGGGCGAGATCCCGGACACTCGAGTATCTGTCGGGCGTTCTGCCGAAGCTGCCCAAGGGAGTGAATACCGAACTCGGACCGGACGCCACAGGCATTGGGTGGGTTTTCCAGTACGTTCTGTATGACACATCGGGCAAGCGCGATCTGGCGCAGTTACGCTCCCTGCAGGACTGGTTCCTTCGATACCAGCTGCAATCGGTCCCCGGCGTGGCGGAGGTCGCGCCGTTGGGCGGGTTCGTCCGGCAGTATCAGGTGAACGTGGATCCGAACCGGCTGCGTTCCTACAAGATTCCCATTGACCGGGTGGTGGAAGCGGTCCGCCGCGGAAACAATGATGTTGGAGGCCGGCTGGTGGAAATGAGCGGCGCGGAGTACATGGTTCGAGGCCGCGGGTACGCTCAATCCACCGCCGATCTGGCCAATATCGTCCTGACAAGCTCCGAGACTGGCGTGCCCGTTCGAATTCGAGACGTGGGCACAGTGGAACTTGGCCCTGACATCCGGCGCGGTGTGGTGGATTTGGATGGCCTGGGTGACGTCGTCTCTGGTACGGTCATCATGCGGCAGGGCGAGAACGCCCTTCGCGTCATCAATCGCGTCAAGGCCAAACTGGAGGAGATTCAGCCTGGCCTCCCCGCGGGCGTGAAGGTGTTGCCAGTCTACGACCGCTCCGAGCTGATTCTCCGTTCCATAGAAAACTTGAAGGGCACGCTAATCGAGGAGCTAATCATTGTCTCGATCGTCATCCTGATATTTCTTTGGCACGTTCCGAGCGCGATCATCCCCGCCATAACCATCCCGATCGCAATCATCATTTCTTTCATTCCCATGCGGCTGATGGGCGTAACCTCGAACATCATGTCGCTGGGCGGGATTGCGATCGCGGTTGGGGCAATGGTGGACGCGGCCATCGTTGTCGTGGAGCAGACGCACAAAAAGCTCGAGGAATGGGAGCGCACGGGACGCAAAGAGGATTATCACCGGGTTGTGATTGACGCGGTCAAGGAGGTGGGCGGCCCGAGCTTCTTCGCGTTACTCGTGATCGCCGCCGCCTTCCTTCCGGTACTGGCATTGGAGGCGCAAGAGGGCAGACTCTTCAAGCCGCTGGCCTACACGAAAACCTTCTCGATGATCGTCGCGGCGCTGCTCGCCATCACCCTGGACCCCGCCATGCGATTGCTGTTCACGCACATGAAGAACTTCGACTTCCGGCCACGATGGCTGGCGCGGGTTGCCAACGCGGTGCTGGTAGGGAAGATCCACTCCGAGCAAAATCACCCCGTCAGCCGCATCCTGATCCGTGTTTATCAGCCTGTGGCCGAACTGTCGCTGCGTTGGAAATGGGCTGTCATCGCGGGTGCCGCAGCCATGGTGGTGGCGACCATTCCGATTTACCAGAGACTTGGGTCGGAATTCATGCCGCCGCTCGACGAAGGCGTGCTGCTCTTCATGCCAACCACGGTTCCTGGATTGTCCATCGCGGAGGCGCAGCGGCTGCTACAGGTGCAGGATCGTATTCTCAAGCGCTTCCCTGAGGTGGAACGGGTCTTCGGGAAAGCGGGAAGAGCCGAAACCTCAACTGATCCGGCGCCTCTTTCTATGTTTGAAACGGTGGTCACGCTGAAGCCGGTTACGGAATGGCGAAAGTTGGATACCTGGTACTCCGAGTGGGCGCCGGTGTGGTCCCGAAGCGTCTTACGGCGGATCACGCCCGACCATATCTCCCAGGAAGAATTGATCGATCAGATGAACCAGGCGCTCAAGATTCCTGGCGTCTCCAATGCCTGGACGATGCCCATTCGCAATCGCATCGACATGCTTACCACGGGCGTGAGAACTCCGGTCGGCGTAAAGGTATTTGGAGCGGATCTTAAAATCATCGAGGCGATCGGTCTCCAGATCGAGAAGCTTCTGGTTTCCGTTCCCGGCACGCGCAGTGTCTTCGCGGAACGTACTGGCGGCGGCTTCTTCCTCGATTTCAATTGGAAACGCGATCAACTGGCGCGCTATGGATTGAACATCGAAGAAGTGCAGGGCGTCGTGATGAGCGCCATCGGCGGAGAAAACATCACCACCACGGTCGAGGGACGGGAACGCTATCCGGTGAACGTTCGCTATCAGCGAGGCTACCGGAGCGACGTTGAATCGTTGAGCCGTGTGCTGGTCCCGGTTGGGAACGGTCAGATGCAGATCCCCATCTCGCAACTGGCCGATGTGAAAATCGTGTCCGGACCGTCTATGTACCGGGACGAGGACGGCCTGCTCAGCGGTTATGTTTACGTGGATATCTCCGGGCGGGATATCGGCAGTTATGTGGGCGGCGCCAAGCTCGCGGTTGCTCGCGGTCTCCAGATACCGGCCGGATACTCGATCCAGTGGAGCGGGCAATACGAGGCCATGGAGAGGGTGCGGAAACGCCTGCTTGTGGTCGTACCCGTGACGTTGTTCCTGATCCTGATGCTCCTGTACCTGAACACGAAGTCCGTCTTCAAGACACTCTTGATCCTTCTGGCGGTGCCCTTTTCGGCAGTGGGAGCGATTTGGCTGCTGTACCTGCTGGGCTACAACATGAGCATCGGCGTGTGGGTCGGTTTGATCGCGCTGCTCGGAGTGGACGCGGAAACGGCGGTTTTTATGCTGCTCTATCTCGACATCGCTTATGAGAAGGCCAGAAATGAGGGACGGCTAAGGAGCCTCGGCGATCTGCGGGAGGCGATCCTCGATGGCGCGGTGAAGCGGATCAGGCCAAAGTTCATGACGGTGGCGGTGATGTTTCTGGGGCTGGTGCCGATCATGTGGTCCACCGGCGCCGGGGCGGACGTAATGAAGCGCATCGCCGCTCCGATGATCGGCGGGATCTTCACTTCCTTCTTATTGGAGCTAGTGGTGTATCCGGCTATTTACGAGGTATGGAAATGGCATTTCGAAGTCAAAAAGCAATTGGCGCATTCCTGATTCTGTGCTGCGAATTCGCGGCTGCCGCGGACCCTGTAATCATTCCGGTGCGCCACCTTCACCTACGTAAAGGAGCACCCGGGGAAATTCGAATCGGCGAGTCCTCAATCTCGTTCCGCGAAAACGGAAAACAGCAGAAGCATTCCCGCGAATGGATGTACGACGACATACAGCAGCTTTTCATAGCTCCCACTTCTCTTCGAATTCTCACGTATGAAGATGTGCCGTGGAAGCTCGGCAGCGACCGCGAATATCAGTTTGATCAACTGCCGGAAGGCACGGCACAACGAGTTCTCGCCGCAGCGCGCGCACACATGGATGAGCGGCGGATTGTGGCGGCACTTCCCGAATCCCCGATGAAGCTTGTTTGGCAGGTCAAAGCCAAGCATCTCGAGGGAAGGGGCGGCTCAGAGGGGATCGTACTCCTCGGCACGGATTCCATCGTCTATCAGAGTGAGGAGAGGAATGCATCACGAACGTGGAGTTTTCGCCACATTGAGAATGTCAGCAGCGCCGGACCCTTCGACTTAACAATCACAACCTTCGAACGCCATGCCTCCCGTTTTGAGGGCCGGCGCGACTTCCGGTTCCAATTGAAAACCGAGTTGACGGAGAGCCGCTACAACACATTGTGGCGCCGCTTGAATGAATCGCGGCTTACGCCAATCAATTAAGGAGAACCCCCATGAATAGATTACTTGCGATCGTCTCGATGTTTGGCATAGCTCTTGCCGCGGAGGCCCCGAAATCATACACGGGAGACATCACGGATTCCATGTGCGTCCTGAACCACAAGATGATGAAAATCACGCCGGATTCCAAATGCGTCCGCGAATGCGTGAAGAACAGCAAAGACGTGAAGTACGTGCTTTACGATGGGAAAAACACATACAAGCTGAGCGATCAGAAGACCCCCGGCCGGTTTGCGGCACAAAAAGTGAGAGTGACGGGTACACTGTTTTCAAAGACTGGAGTAATCAAGGTCGACAAGATCGAGGTGGCGAAGTAGCTGTTAAACTGGTGTATATGGCGGAACAAGTAGCGGCGGTGAAGGAGCCTTCGGTTCCTATCGGTAAATGGGCGCCGGTCGTGCTTCTGGCATGGTTCATCCCCGGCGGCGGCCACTTCCTGTTGAAGAAAAAAGGGCGTGCGGGACTCCTGGCGGGAGCGATCACGCTTACCTTTCTCTTCGGCGTGATGATGCGTGGAGCGATGTTTCAGCCCATGACGGGGGACCTGCTGACGACCATCATCTATACCGGCGGGTTCATTGGCGACTTGATGAGCGGCATTCTATACCTGTTGACCACCTGGATGGGATACAGCCAACCGGAGGTCGCCGGTCATGTTCACGACTATGGAACTAAGTTTCTGGTGGCGGCTGGATTGATGAATGTGCTTGCGATGGTCGATGCATTCGAGATTGCCTCCGGGAGGAAAGACTAATGCCCAAAGTGAATCTTTCGCACCTGGAAGCAGCCCTCTTATTTGCGCTGTTCACGTCGGTGATATTAGGCGTGGTGACAAAGAAAACGGATCGCGAGCGGATGATGTATGGACTGCGGTCGTTCGGCTACTTCGTGGTGGTGATGTTTGCGCTGGGGTGGCTGATGTACTTCGGCCACGGATAAAAACGGGGAAGTTTGAGGGGAAAGCGAACTGGTGCCTCCAACGGGGAGATTTTGAAAGCACCAGACACCGCACGGACGTCCAAAATCAGGCGGCCTTACGCCCCTTTCGGATTGCCGCGTAGCACGCGCCAAGAGCAAGTCCGCCGCTAAGCAAAAGGATGGAACCGGGTTCCGGAACGGGTACGTCGGGAACTGTTCCGGTCGCACTTCGCACAAAGAAACTATCAGCCCCACCGCTCGCATTGGAAACAATTCCTTCCATCGCGATGATGATGCTGCTTAGGCTTGTACTGCCGAAAGCCGCGGTGAGCGCCGCTCGCTGGGCCGAATCGATTTGAAAGGCGAAGCCGAAGTTACCATTTCCGGATAACGTGCCTGTAAAGTTCTGGTTCCCGTCCACCGAGCCGAGCAGAGTGCCCGTGGAACTATAAAATTTGATCGTTGCGTCCACCAGATTGATGCCGCCGGTATCGTTCTGAGGCTCAATCGCGTTAAATATTAGCACCAGGTCCGTGAGGCTCGTGATACCGAGAGAGCCGAGAGTTGCGACATTATTCTGATTGGTGCCAAGCACTGGGGGACTGGCGATGTTATTGCTGTTGGGCGCAAATGCACCATTCGGACCGATCGTGGCGTCCGAACCCTGGCATTGGCCGTAAACTCCGGCGCCCGTTGTCCCATTCACCCCCACACATCCCGAGTAGAAGTTTGAGTACGAAATCTGGCCGGACGGGGATGTAGCCTGAGCTTGACCAGAGTTACTGATGCTGAGCAGCCTGGGGATGTTGCCGAAACCGCCCGACGCCGCATCCGCATCGAATTGCGGCGCACGAATTAAGGAAGCATGCGCCACTGAGAGAGTTGTTAGAAAAAGTAGTAAAAAGGAACTCTTCACGAGATTTCCCCTCCGTTCACATTGTGCCGGCTCTTAGCCGGCTCTGAGTAAAAGTCTACGCGAGACTAAGTAGAAAATCGAGTGCGAGTAAGTACTAGGGGCCAACCACGAGTACGCCACTTACAGAGCGCCCGCAAGAAAAACACCGTTCAAAATAAGCCCTGCCACTCTGCAAAACACTGCACAGGATAGTCTTAGCGGCCCGCCATGGCTAGCGATGGGGAAGTTGGCCCTTATCCACTTGTATGCGGCGACACCTACATTGCCTGACGCCCTGGTATGTTTGCGAGGATGGTCAACGGCATTCCTAAAGCCGCTTAGGCGTCTCAACCTTCCCCGAGCCACTGTTCCAAAGTAATCTGCATTCTGCTGACGCGCCTTCTTTTCCCAAACTGGCTAAGAGATAAAGGAGTGGCCGTTGCAGGTTTCCCCTTAATCCACCCGCGGCCTCCAAGCCCGATAAGTAAGTAGTAATCAACTTACACAATTCACAACCAGGATATTTATGTTCAAGTTTGTATTTGTAACCTCTCTTCTGCTTGGCTCTGCTTCGGCCCAGACGGACCAACTTAGAGCTCCGGGGAACAACTGGAATCCAGAAGCCCGCCGGTGGGAAGTGACGGGCACGGTCCGCAAGGCGGCCGAGGGCCGTATCCGAGCGGTGGAGAATATTGACGCCAGCCAGTTATCCGTGTTTTCCAAAGATGGGCAGGAGCGGACAGTTGTCATCAGGATCGGTACGCTCGACGCCCCGGCAACACGCCTGCATTTCGAGAATTTTCATCTTCCTGAGAATGCCCGCGTTTTCGTTTACGGATTGGACGACACTGGCAGGGTCACGCGGGTGGCAGGACCGTACACGGGATCGGGACCTACGCGATCGGAAGAATTCTGGACACGATCCATCCCTGCCCGGGAGCTGGTAGTGGAACTGCATCTCGGCGAGGATCTTGCGAGTTTGCCCTTTGACCTGCGTGAAATCGCGGAGTTGGATGGGATCGAAGAAGTGGCTGTGGACGCCGGCGGCAATCCGGCCGTGGAAACGCGGGTTTCCATGTATCGCGGCATGGCGGTAGAGCATCAGGTGGTCAACGGGTACGGCGTGTGGGAAGGGGATATTCTAATCGGCCGGACGGAGGAACTCATTCCTTACCGAAGTGAAAAGCAGTTGGAGCGGCATGGCTTCGCGATCGCCACAAACCGCTGGCCGCTGGGAGTAGTTCCTTACGCCATCGATCCGGCCCTTCCAAATCAGGCGCGAATCACCGATGCGATCGCTCACTGGAATGCAAACCTTCAGGGTTACATCCAGATGGTCCCTCGGACCACGGAGTCGGCTTATATCCTCTACCAGGCGAATGGCGATTCGAATTGTTCCTCGTACGTTGGCCGCACGGGCGGTCCGGAACAGCCAGTCTACATTGGGGCGTACTGTTCCACGGGAAATACAATTCACGAGACGGGGCATGCAATCGGGCTGTACCACGAACACACGCGAACCGACCGTAATACGTACATTCAGGTGTTGACTCAGAATGTGGACCCGGCCGCACTGTCCAATTTCAACATCGTATCCTCCGGATTGAACCTCGGCGCCTACGATTATGGTTCCATCATGCACTATCCCGCGTTTGGCTTCTCGATAAACGGGCAGGCGACCATCGTGACGATTCCCGAGGGCATTGCGATTGGCCAACGGAGCGGGCTCTCCTCCGGCGACATTTCGGCGGTACGGGCAATGTATCCCCTGAGCCAGCCCCCCTCCGCGACTGGCACCGTGAATGTCAACCTGGCTACCAGTCCCTCCGGACAGATGCTGGTGATAGACGGACAGAACATCGTCACGCCTGCAACGCTCACCTGGGTTACCGGCAGTTCGCACACCGTGTCCGCGCCCAATGCCACAGTAAACGGCGTAAACTACGTTTTCGCAAAGTGGAGCGACAACGGCGCTCAAACACACGTGGTCGGCACTTCCGCGACTTCCTTAACTGCTACTTATAGCGTTCGCTACCGGTTGAACGCATGGTCTACTTCTCCGGCGCAAGGCACGATCAGCCAGAGTCCTACGTCCGCCGATGGATTCTACTCCGCCAACTCAAACGTGGTGATTTCGACAAGCGCCATGAGCGG
>DATLCW010000109.1:0-3362 GCA_035526195.1 Bryobacteraceae bacterium | reverse complement strand
GCTCATCCTCAACAATCAGGATTCGCGGCATACGCGTTTTCCCGCCGGCAGCACAATCGTGAACGTGCTTCCCACGCCCGGCGTGCTTTCCAGCAGCACCCGGCCGCCATGCGCCTGGACGATGTTCCTTACCATTGGAAGTCCGATGCCTGTACCTCTAATCTCATGCAGCCGCGCCGCGGACGAACTTTTGAAAGATGGTCTTCTGTTCGCCCGGGGGAATACCCAGGCCCTTGTCGCGTACTGCGATTGCGACGCCCTCTCCCAGCTGGCCGACATCGACCCAGATCGAGCGCTCATCCGGCGAATACTTCACCGCATTGTCGAGCAGGTTCCATATCGCATGAGTGAGCACATCGGAGTCGCCATCCACTACCGGGACGCTTTGGCGAACGCTCAGCTCCACGCCATACCCATTGCAGACTGATTCGCTTTGGAAATCACTGACAACCTTCTGCACCAGGAACGCTGGACCCAGCGGCTGAAACCGGTACGGTTTGGCCCCAGACTCCATCCGCCGGAAATCCAGCAGCGATTCCACCAGATGGTAGAGCCGCTCAGTGGCCCGGCCTTGCGCACGATAGTAGGCTTCGCGTTGTGCTTCATCGGCTACGCGGTTTTCGGTGAAAATCTCCGTGATCTGGCGCAGTAAGGTGACTGGGGTCCGGAATTCGTGCGACACCGCGGCCACGAACTCCGATTGCAGCCGTGCCGCGGCAAGCTCGCGGTTAACCGCTCGAATGATGGTGTAGCTGCCGGCGCACACAATCGCGGCCAGCAGGCCGAAAGCAGTCAATAAAAAGCGGCGCCTCGACGTGAACTCCCTCGCCTCCGCCTCCGGTTCTGCGCCCACCACTGCAATCGCCCACGGCAGCCCCGTGGCGCCGCGTTCGCACGCTGGCGCCGGAACCGGAAAGGGTAGTCTTGTGGAGCGCGATCCGGACACTCTGGCTTTTCAACAGCGGCGCGAGCGGAGCCAGCCAGTGATGCTCCGCATAACGCGGTCCGGCTACCAGTGCATGGTTGTCGCGCCAGAGTAGAGTCATCTCACGCCCCTTGAACGCCATGCTCTCCAAGCCGGACGGCGCCAGTTTCCGCTTATCCCACAGCCATTCCACAGCCTCGGATAATGCCAGCGCTTCAGGCGGCGGATGGTACCCGGCGGCCTCGGCGTAATGAAGAAAGGCGGCGCGCGTGAGCTGCCAGCGACTGGCGTTCAGGCCGGAAGCGACTGCCTCGGCTTCCTTCCGGCCTTCTGGTGTCCGCCCTAATTGATCCAGCAGAGAGAAATTCGCCCGGCGCGCCACCAGGTCCGCCGGAATCCCGTCCACCGGGACCGGACCGCACCCCATCATCTTCTGATACTCGGCCAGTGCCACCTCGAACTGTCCGGCCTTACGCAGATTGCGCGCGATCCGCAAGTGCGCGCCGGCGCGAATCGCTGTATCCGGGGAACCTGTCAGTTCACGGAATGCCGCCATCGCTCCGTCAAAATTCTGGTGCTGAAATTCCATCTCCTCGCCGCGCGCGAACAATGCCGCGGGCGCCCGGTTGGGCGATGGAACCACTGGATAGTAGAGCAATCTGGGAGTGGATTCGATGTCGTCGCCGTGGAAAACGATTGCCGCCGCGTCCGGCTCGCCATCGGCAATCGTTTGCTCAAGCTGCTGCTGCGCGGCAGCCAGCGACTGCTGCAGTGCAACGGCAATCAGATCCGCTGCCTGCTCGCGGCGTTCGCGGACCCGCTGCGCTGCCAGTGCTCGGTCCTGGTCGAAGAATCGCCAGCCGAGCCACAACAGGGCCGCGGCCGGCAGCAGCGTCACCGCCAAAAAAGACGCCAAGAGAACGCGCGGCGGCCGGAACCAGAAGCGGAGGAACATCGAGTAATCGATTATAGCCAGCGGCGGGTTATAAGGATTGCGAGGATTTGGTTAGGATTCGAAAGCGGCGAACCTTCGGACATGCGCCAACCCCGCCGGCAAGCCACTGAACGGCTAGTATGGGGAGCCCGATTCGATGGTTCCGATCGGCGTCGTTTGCCCGTGTTCGCCTTTTGGCCCCAGCACTTCGCGCATGACGGAGGCGAGATCCCGTAGCTGCTGTGCGGCGTCCCCTGTAAAGCTCGATCCATGCATCGTTGCAAGAGTTTGCGGCTTCTCATTCGCAAGCTCTTCGAGTATTCGCCCAGTGAGGTGCGTATACGGAACGTAGTTGGCGAACGGCCCGGCCTCGCTCTCCAACAGCGCTTCCCGCGAACGCTCGATCAGGGTATCCCGTGTTAACGGCTCACGGTCACCCCACTGGTGGAACAGATCCGAGCAGAACAACGTCCGGCCGGTCTCTTCTAACATCACGCCGGCGTCCCATCCGTGCGGCACGTGTGGCGTGGGCAGAAACCGGAACCGGTACCTGCCCGTCGAGAAGGTGTCATCGCGCGTCATCACTCGCGCCGGCCGGATAGCGAAGTCGTTGACGCTCACTAGCGCCCCAACAAGACCGCAGACAGGCTCCGCATTCGGTGCGGCTTCGAGCCACGAATTCAGGGCGCCGCACTCGTCGGACTCGAAGTGACTGAATCCTATGTGGCGAATGGCGGAAGGGTCAATCAAGCGCGCCACTGCCTCGCGCACGATCGGAAACATGCCGCGCAGTCCCGCGTGGAACAGGAGCGGCTCATCGTCTCGAACGAGGAAATGGTTGAACTGGAGGTTGATCTCGGGAACAAAGATAGAGATCCGGTACACATCGGGCGCTACTTCGGTGACGTGTGGCATATAACGAACCAGTTTAGTGTGGGACCCACGCATTCGCAAAGCAGCGTCCGGCAGGATCCACCAGCAGGACGAGCCTGGGAATTTAAAGTACCAAACACGACCACTCATGCAACTGAAGAGCTTCTCTCGGCACGCGTCCAACGGCTTCCGCCACCGCCTGTGCTTCCGAATGGAGAAACCCGCTCAGGATCAGCACAGCGGCCGGCGCCGCGATGCGGTTTAGATCACCCGCGATCTGCTTTAAAGTCGCGGCATTCAAATTAGCCAGGACGAGGTCTATCGCGCCGGATTTTACCGAGCGTACCGATCCCGTAAAGAGCGCCACCGGTAAAATCGATTTTCCGATGTTCACCGCAGCCACCAGCGTGGACGCGTGATCGATATCGCACCCAATCACCGGATACCCTCCCAGCAGCCGTGCCGCCTGCGCCAGAATGCCGGAGCCGGTGCCGACGTCCAGCACTCGCTTCCCTTCCAGCGGATAGCGCTCCATTGCCTGCAGGCAGAGTTGGGTCGCCGGATGGGCGCCGGTGCCGCAGGCCATGCCCGGATAGGTTCGTAGCCGCACACGGCCGCAGGGCGCGGGAT
>DATLCW010000106.1:0-13845 GCA_035526195.1 Bryobacteraceae bacterium | reverse complement strand
ATCGCAGGCAAGACTTTCACTGTGAGCCAGACGCAGCCGAGCGCCAGTTACACCGTCACCACCTCGCCCGCCGGCTTGAATGTCACCGTGGATGGGCAGAGCTACATCACGCCGCAGAATTTTAATTGGACGCAGGGCAGTACCCACACCCTGAGCGTAGCTACGCAGGGCACCAGTCCCAGGTACGTATTTCAATCCTGGAGTGACGCCGGTGCTGCCACCCACACAATTTCAGCGCCCCAGGGCGGCGCCACCTATACCGCCGCACTCACCGCCAAGTACCCCCTGACGACAGCGATCACCCCGCTGAACGGCGGAACCCTCAGTGTGTCTCCGGCATCCGCGGATGGCTACTACAGCAGCGGCAGCACGGTAACGCTTACGGCGGCTGCGGCCAGCGGATGGCAGTTCTCGTCCTGGACCGGATCCGCTTCCGCTGCGGCGAATCCATTATTTTTGACAATCGATGCACCGAAGACGGTGACCGCCTCGTTTCAACAGGCCAGCGCCGGCACAACGATCCAGACGTCTCCTTCGGGATTGCGGATATTTGTCGACGGACTGCAATACACCGCGCCGGCCTCTTTCACCTGGACGGCGGGGAGTGTTCACACCATTGATGCCGGGAGCACGCTGCAGACCGGAAGCGCCCGATATACGTTTTCCAATTGGAGCGATGGCGGATCCCGCAGCCACCAGGTGACGGCCCAGACCGGCGCCAGCACCTATACGGCTACTTTCACGGCATCCTACCTGCTGCTAACCAGTGTGAGCCCGGCCAGTACCGGCAGCGTGAGCGCCGCGCCGTCATCGGTCGACGGATACTACGCCGCGGGCGCAACTGTTCAACTGCAAGCAGCCGCGGCTTCCGGATATCAGTTCGGCACCTGGACGGGAGACGCGGCGGGATTAAATGCGGCCACCTCGGTCACGATGAATGGTCCGCGCAGCGCCACCGCGGTTTTCTCGTCTGTGGCCGCTGCGGTATGCACCTACTCTTTAGGCCAGACATTAGCTTCGTTACCCGCCAGCGGCGACTACCGGCAGGTGAATGTAATCGCCGGGTCCGGGTGCGGATGGAATACGCTATCGAGTGCAGACTGGGTCCACATCGTCTCGGGAGGCAGCGCAGCGGGTAGTGGCTCCGTCCGGATTCTTGTCGATCCCAATTTCTCAGGAGCGGCGCGCACGGCGTTCCTGAACATAGCCGGTTTGAACTACGACGTCGTGCAGTCTGGCTCCGGCTGCACGTTTACTCTGACCGGTGTCAGCTCGGTACTGCCCTACGGCGCGGGCAGCTATTCCCTGAACGTGAGCACGCCAGCGGGCTGTCAATGGTCGTCCGTATCAACAGGCGGATGGATTACGCTGGCTAATCCTTCGTCGGGATCCGGCAGCGGAGCTCTTGGCTTCTCCATCACGGCGAATACCGGTCCTTCTCCCCGCACAGGGGCGATTGTGGTGGGCGGCCAATGGCTTCCCATCGTGCAAAAGGGATCTTCGTCGACGCAGTTTTTCTCCGACGTTCCCTCCTCTTCCCAGTTCTTCGACTACATTTCCCTGCTGCGCTTGAATGGCGTGAGCCAGGGCTGCGGCAGCAATAACTATTGCCCGGAGGATGTGATGACCCGCAAGGAAATGGCCGGGTTTATTATCCGGGCCTTAATGGGCGAATCATTCTCCTATTCCACGGTTCCGTATTTTACGGACGTTCCATCCACCGACTCCCACTTTTCCTATATCCAGAAAATGAAAGAGCTGGGGATTACGAGCGGATGCACGCTTACCACGTATTGTCCGGATGCTCCGGTGACACGCGGGCAGATGGCGGCGTTCCTGGTACGCGGGAGGCTGGGGATTACCAACATCCAGACATTCCCCTACGCCGCTACCCCCTATTTCACCGACGTTCCGGCGGGCGATATGTTCTTTCCCTACATCCAGAAAATGAAGGAACTGGGAATCACGCTAGGATGCACCACGACGTCCTATTGCAGCTCGGATCCGAATACCCGCGGACAGATGGGCCCGTTTATTATCCGCAGCTTTTATTGAGGCCGGCGTTTACCAGTAGATCTTCAGGCCCATCTGCATCTGCCGCGGATCATTCGATTGATTCGTCACCTGGCCAAAGTTACCGGCGTTCAGATTGGTGCTGCCAGTGCCGAAAATAGTCCGGTTGAAGAGGTTGAACGCTTCGCCGCGCAGATCGATTCGAATGCTCTCGTTGATCCGGAATGTTTTGGCGAGGCTGATATTTTCGTTCTGGCCCCAGAAGGAACGAACCTTGGGGTTGTAGCGGGTGGCATTCCCGAAATCCGCCGAAGGCTGCGTGGGAAACTGACTCGCGGGCTTCAGGAAGCGGTCCACATTCGGGTCGAATTTATCGCCTGCAATAGGCGCGCGCCAATCTTCATAGGTGTCGATCAGAGGACGGGTGACGGCGTTAAAGATGGGCAGCGGATTGTTGCGCGCCAGGGCTAGCGGAGCGCCGCTGCCGTAGGATTGAATGGCCGCGAGGCGCCAGCCGCCCAACGCATAGGTGAGGAACCCGTTGTTGAGCCACCGCTGTCCCTTTCCAAAGGGAAGCGTATAAAGCGTGGCGAACTTGAAGTTGTGCGTACGGTCGAACTGGCCAATCGACTTTTCCAGGCTGCGGTTGTACTGATCCATAGCGCCCGCCGGAGAGGTCGCAAAATAGGTATCGGAATCGGTCATCAGTTTCGAGAATACATAACTCCACTGGAAGGTAAAGTTGTTGGAAAATCGCCGGTCGGCTTTCACCACAAACGCATGGTAAGCCGAATGACCGCTCTTATCGCCGTTTTGAACCCCGGTCGAGATGTTCTGATACTGAGGGAAGGGACGAAGCGCCTGGTTGACGGTGCGGGCAGCCTGGGTGGCGAAATTTGCATAGGGCAACACGATATTGGCGCTCCGCGCGGTGGCGGAGTTGATATCGGAGCGGAGAATGTTCAGCGCCTGCGTCGCCCCAAACTGGTTGACGAGGTTCTTGAACACCGCCGTCGGAACTTGATTTAGATTAATCAACTGTGTCTGCAAAGCGTGCCGATCGAAGCGTTGTAGCCTACCTCCAGAACCGTGTTCGATGCCATCTGGCGTTGCATCGTCACGGTCCAGAACAGATTCTCGGGCGCGCGAGTAGCTTCCTGGCCCTGCCAGTAGTCGACATCGTTTCCGTTGGAGAAGGCGGGATCAATGGATGGTGGTAGTTTGTAGGCCGGCAGCCCATCGTCGAGCCGGAACGTCGGTTGCAAACCCTGCGATGTATTGTTGAAAACGTACTGGCCGATGAAACCCGCGAAATGCCCGCTCCCCTGCACCGCGGTGACCCGGGAAAACGACCGGCCGAACCCTGCCCGTACGGTGGTCTTTGGATCGGGCGCGTACGCAAGTCCGATCCGCGGTCCGATGCCGCCGTACCAACCGGGTACCAGGCTGCGCGTGTTTTCGCGGCCGGCGCCAAACCCGGCGAACCACAATGCGCCGGGATAGCCATTGGCGCCAGGATTGGGACGGGTAGGGTTCAAGTCGGAATACTCATCCTTCTTATTGGTCGGCGGCAGCGTCACGTCATAGCGGAGTCCGAAATTGAGCGTCAGCTTGCGCGTCATGCGCCAGTCGTCCTGAACGTAGAAGCCGAAATAGCGGTACTTCTGGGTAACGGCACGGATGGTCTCGGTACGCCCCAGATACGCATCGCCTAAAAGGAAGGACGCGAAGGAGCTGCCGCCGCTGGCGGGAAATGAAGTCTGGCCCGGGATGCTGGTACTGAGGAAACTGAAATCAGCCCTTCCGGCGATATCCTGCTGACCGAACCCGTCGGCATTCTGATTCTGGTGCTGGAAGCCGAACTTCATGGTGTGTGAGCCGCGGATATAGCTTAAATCGTCCTTGAGCCCCCAGCCCGGCTGTTCGGTTCCATTATAAGAAGCGGAACCCCAGGTGGAATATTCGGTGAAATTGATGGTGGGGAAATTCTGATTGCAATCGACGACATTCCTGATGCAGACCTTGTCTTTCCAGTTCTTGTCCACATTTACCGAGTAGCTGTTCTTGATGAACGAATTTTTGGCGAACGACAGGTGGTTCACCATTCTTGAACTGATGGTGTAATCGTGCGCGAGGCGGTAGGCTTCGGTATCCCATGCCTGAATTTGGCCGTTCCACAGCGCCCCCGGCAGTCCCGGAGGGCCGTTCTCGCCGGGCTTATTGCGGAACTTTGTCGTATTCCACAGGAAGCTGACTCGATGTTTGGTTCCAATTACCTGGTCACCTTTGACGCTCCATTTATCCGTCGGCGTGATCATCGTGCCACCGGTCACAATGTAATTGTTGCGCACGTAGTTGCTCGCGCCGGGAGCAAAGCCGCGGTTGGGCGCGAGACCTTGCGCGAATGAGGCAATGGCAGTGGCTGTGGTCGAGAAACGGTTTGTTGGGATCTGATTATTTGGAAAGACATCGCGGATGGACCCCGTCCCGCTGGGGTTGGCCCGAGTTGTGGCCGGGTCGTAGATGGCAAGGGGACGGCCGCTCTGGTCCACCCAGTTGCGGAAGTCGCCTTTGTACATCTCAGGCGTGGGTACGTGCAGGATCGTGTCATTGGCCCCCACGCGGTTGCGGAACCCTTCATACGACACAAAAAAGAATGTCTTGTTTCTACCGTTGTATAGCTTGGGAATCCATACCGGCCCCGCGGCGGTAAAACCGAAATCGTTCTGCCGGTACACCGAACGGCTGCTGGCGAAGAAACCTCGAGCATCCATGGCGTCATTCCGTAGAAAGTCATAGGCGGAGCCGTGGAACTGGTTGGTGCCGGACTTGGAGGCGAATGTCATCACCCCGCCGCCCGCCTGGCCGTATTCCGCTTTGAATCCGTTGGTGTCCACGGTGAATTCCGTCAGCGACTCGACCGACGGCGTGTTGAGCGCGGCTTCGGCGGTGTCGCCGGAGCGGTTGGTACCCACGCTGTGGCCGTCGAGCGTGGCGTCCCACGCCGCCGCCTGACCGCCTCCAAGCGAGAGGCCGGTACCCCCACCGCGGGCTTCCGCCACCACGGCCACCAAGTTGAAGGGACTGCGCATGGATCCAGCCACCACCAACGGCAGCTCATCCACCAGCTTGTTTTCCACCTGGGTGGAGACTTTCGCGTTATCGGTTTGTACGGTCGCCGCGGATGCGGAAACTTCAACCTGCTCGGAAACCTGGCCTAATTGCAGTTGGGCGTCGATCCGCACCGTGGTGGACGCGGATACGACGATGTTCTGCTGGAGAAATCGCTTGAATCCGGGGGAGGTTATTTCCAGGCGGTAAACACCCGGCAAGAGGTTCGCAAGATTGTAATCACCGCCCGTTGTAGTGCTGGCTTTGGACACCGCATTGGTATCCCGATGGACTACCGAAAGCCCGGCGCCCGCAACAGCGGCTCCGGTGGGATCGGTAACAATTCCGCTGATGTTCCCACGTTCGCTTTGGGCGAAGGCAAGGAGACTAACAAGGAAAAACGCGGCTGACAACGTAGCAGTTCGCATAGATAGACCTCCTGATATGGTGAGGCATGTATATCAGACTGCCAGGTACGAGCGCAAGGCACGGTAAAAAATTCACAATTATCGCGGCCGGGAAGCAGCCTGCTCTGTAATTCTATGCGTTTTGAACTGGTTGCTCTAATCAGGATACTTTGGCGCATCAATTGCCTTACCACCAACGGGCATCTACACGGAAAAGGAGATCTTGTATGGGAAAGAATACTGCAGTCTTCGGAATTTACCCCTCTCAACCCGCGGTGGAGGAGGCGGTCGAGGAATTGAGGAGAGCGGGTTTCCGCAATACGGATGTGTCTGTTTTGTTTGCAGACAATGTCGGCACCAAGGATTTTGCTCATGAGAAAGGGACAAAAGCTCCGGAAGGTGCAGTCCTTGGTGGCGGGTCCGGAGCCATACTCGGCGGCACGCTCGGGTGGCTTGCCGGCATCGGATCGCTGGCGATTCCCGGGCTGGGACCATTCATAGCGGCCGGGCCCATTATGGGATTGCTAAGCGGGGTAGGCGTAGGCGCCGCTATCGGTGGAATGGCCGGTGGGCTGGTTGGGGCCGGAATCCCGGAGTACGAAGCAAAACGTTATGAAGGGCGGATCAAGAAGGGCGGCATCCTTCTGTCAGTCCACTGCGATGATGCACACTGGGCGTCCCGCGCCAAGAAGGTGCTGGAGATAACGGGCGCGGAAGATATCGCCGCTGCTACCGAATCGACGGCGGATTTCGCTAAGACCGACAAGCCGATGCCCCGCCGCTCACCACCCGTTAGCGTTCCCGATCTACCTTACCCAGTGCGGAACAGCGTACGCATAGAACACCACCAGAAGACCGATGACGGACGCCAGGAAAATGCTGTGTCCCAGCGTGAAACGGAATAGCTTCGCCTCGTCGCTTGGGGGCATACCGGTGGCGGCCGCAGCCACGGCAATACTTTGCAGGCTGATCATCTTCCCCATAACTCCGCCACTGGAATTGGATGCGGCCATCAGCAGCGGGTTCAGTCCCAGTTTATTCGCCGTTACCACCTGCAGATTGCCGAACAAAGCATTGGCTGACGTGTCACTTCCGGTGAGGAAAACGCCCAGCCATCCGAGTAGCGAGCTGAAGAACGGGAAGACTACGCCCGTTGCGGCAAAGGCGAGGCCCAGTGTGACGGTAGCGCCGGAATAGTTCATCAGGTAAGCCAAGCCGAGCACCGCGGCGATCGTGAGCAGGGAGAAGGCCAGTTGCTTCGCCGCAGCGCCTAGAATGCGCACATAATGGCCCGGAGAAACCCGCAGGATCAGCGCGGCGAGAACGCCCGAAATCAGACAGGCCGTACCGGCGGCGGAAAGCCACGTGAACTCATAAATCGCCGCATACGGTCCGCTCTTGGCCACGACCGGAGGAGTGCGCTCAATGAGGTTATGCAACATCGGCCACTCCATCCTCACCGTAAACTCATTCAAAATCTTCTTGATCTCCGGCTGTCCCCAGATGAACACGATTATCACCAGTAAGAGATAAGGAGACCATGCGAGAATCACTTCTCCAAACGGGTGCTTTTTAGGAAGCGCGCCCTTGGAAGCCCCCGGCAATTCGAACGTGTCCTTCGGCTTCCAGACGTTGAACAGAACTACCAGTCCGATGATGGCGGCCAGTGAGCTGGTGATGTCGGTTAGTTGCGGACCGAGATAGTTCGAGACATAGAACTGTGTCCCGGCGAACGCCACTCCGCACACAATGGCTGCGGGCAGCACGCCGCTCAGTGCACGAAATCCACCCATCACCCACACCAGATACGCGGGTACGAAGAGCGATACGGGAGCACAGATGCGGCCCACGTTGGCGCTCAGGTCATTGAGGTTCAGCCCGGTGATGCCGGCCAGCGTGAACACGGGAATACCGATGGACCCGAACGCCACCGGCGCGGTGTTCGCCAGTAAGCAAATGCCGGCGGCGTAAAACGGCGAGAACCCGAGACCGGCGAGCATCGCCGCAGCCACGGCGACCGGTGTGCCGAAGCCCGCCGCGCCTTCGATAAAGGCTCCGAAGGCGAAGGCGATCAACAAGGCCTGCAGGCGGCGGTCGCTCGACAGGCCGCCCACGGAATCCTTAATAATTTCGAATTTGCCGGTCTCATAGGCGATCCGGTAAAGGACGATCGCCCAGTACACGATCCAGCCAATGGGCAACAATCCGAAAGCTGCTCCGTAGCTGACCGAGCCGAGCACCAACCCGATCGGCATCCCGTAGCCGAACAGGGAAACGGCGATGGCTGCGGCAAGCCCGGAAAGCCCGGCAATCCAGGCAGGTTTGCGAAGCACGCCCAAAAGATACAGCAGTACAAAGATCGGAATGGCGGCCACCAGAGCGGAAAGGCTCAGGCTGCCCGCGATAGGAGTGTAGTTCTGTTGCCACATGAGGGGACTGGACATTGATATGCAACCGGAGGGGTCGCTGTCAAGCTAACCAACAACATTTTCCGGAGCGCCGTGTAGAAAAGCCCGTACGTTGCTCACCGCCACGTCCATCAGCCGCGATCTTGCTTCGGTGGTCGCCCAGGCGATGTGAGGGGTCACCATGCAGTTCCTGGCGCGGAATAGCGGGTTACTATCCACTGGCGGTTCGACGGACAAAACATCGAGCCCGGCTCCGGCGATGCTCCCCGCATTCAAGGCATCGGCCAGATCCTGCTCCACGATCAGCGGGCCTCGAGAAGTGTTCAGCAGGAAGGCGGTGGGCTTCATCAGCCGCAGCCGCCTGGCATTAATCAGACCCTTATTTTCGGCCGTAAGCGGGCAGTGCAGGCTTACCACATCGGACTTGGCGAGCAACTCGTCGATCGGAGTCCAACTGGGGCCGTCATAGGTGTCATTGGCGAGCACGCGCATGCCGAACGCTTCGGCAATTTGGGCGGTCTGCTTTCCGATCCGTCCGAAGCCGACTACGCCCATGGTCTTGCCGGCGAGTTCCACCAAGGGTGTTTTCCAGAAGCTCCAGTCTGCGTTTCGCGACCACTCGCCCGCGCGCACCGCATCCGCGTGGGCTCCCACGTGATGGCAGAGCTCCAGCAGCAGCGCGAAAGCGTGCTGCGCCACCGAAGCCGTGCCATAGGTAGGAATATTGCTGACCACGATACCGCGCCGCCTCGCCGCCGCCACATCCACGATATTGAAGCCAGTGGCGAGCACTCCAATGTATTTCAGGTAGGGCAGCTTTTCCAGACTCGCCGCATCAAGGGGCGACTTATTAGTCATGGCGAGTTCGGCATTGCCAACGCGATCCACCACCTGCGCCGCCGGAGTACGATCAAAGACTTCCACATCCACCAGCTTGCGCAGCGGATCCCAGGAAAGGTCTCCCGGATTGAGACAGTATCCATCAAGCACGACGAGTTTCATAAAGGCCGATGATACGATAAAACGTTACTCCCCCGATGCCAGCTATTCCCACATCGCACCGTGTCCGGCAGCTTCGGCCGACCGCGGTGAATTCCATCCTCGCCGAGGTGAAGCAGCTTCAGGCCGAGGGCCGCAAACTGGTATCACTGATGCGCGGGGAGCCTGATTTCCGCACTCCCGCCCATATTGTGGAAGCAGCGGAGAGAGCCTTGCGCAACGGCCGCACCGGCTACGCCGACAATCGCGGCGAGCTTCCGTTCCGCGAAGCGGTGGCGGCGAAGCTGAAGTTTTATGATCCGGCCACGGAGATCCTGATTACCACCGGAGCAACCTTCGGCATCCACGCCGCGTTGACGGCGCTGCTCAACGACGGGGATGAGGTGCTGCTTCCGGAACCGGTCTACGACGCCTACCATTCGCCCATCCTGCTCGCCGGCGGTGTCATCCGCAGCGTGCCGTCGCAAATCGTGAATGGGCGCTTCACGCTGGATGTGGCCGGTCTCGAAGCGGCCTGTACCGCGCGGTGCCGGGTGATGCTGCTTAACACGCCATGGAATCCCACCGGTACGGTATTCACACGCGAAGAGCTGGAGGCGATTGGAGAGTTTGTCCTGCGCCACAATCTGATTCTGCTGAGCGACGAGATCTATGAATCGATTACGTACGAGGATCATGTTCACATTTCTCCCATCGCGCTTTCGCCGGAGTTGCGGGCGCGCACGGTACTCATCAACAGCTTTTCTAAAACGTATGCGATGCCGGGATGGCGCGCCGGCTATTGTGCCGCGCCGGCAACGATCACGCAGGCGATGTTTCTGGTGCTGCAGCAATCGAGCCGCGGTCCCGCCACGTTTGTGCAGGATGCCGCCACAGAGGCGTTGCAAGGGCCCCAGGACTGCGTCGCGGTAATGCGCCAGGAATACACGAATCGCCGCGCCACCGTATGCCGGGAGCTCAGCGGGATGGCGAGCTGCCGCGTGCTGGCTCCCGAGGGCGGTTTCTTCGCAATGCTCGACATCAGCGCGTTGCACACGCCGTCGAATGAAATACGAAGGAAGCTCATGCGGGAGCACGGAGTAGTCGTGGTCCACGGCTCCGCATACGGGCCCAGCGGGGAAGGAACGCTGCGCGTGTCTTTCGCCAGCGGCGGTGACAATCTGACCCGGGGTCTGGAGAAATTGCGCGCGGGACTTGAATCATGAATGAGGGGCTGCGCCAAGCGCTGGAAGCGGAGATTGAGGGCGAAGTACGTTTCGATAAAATCTCGCGGGCTTTGTACTCGACCGACGCCAGTGTCTATCAGATAGAACCGGCGGGAGTCGTGATCCCGAAATCGCAGGAGGACATCATCCGCGCCATGCGCATCTGCGCCCGCCTGGGCTGTTCGATTACCATGCGCGGAGGCGGCACTTCTCAGGCCGGGCAGGCGATCGGAGCGGGCCTGCAGATCGATTGCTCGAAGTACGTCAACCGGCTGCTGGAAGTGGATGTGGAGCAGCGCTGGGCGCGCGTCGAGCCCGGCATTGTGCTGGATGAACTGAACGCACTCCTGAAGCCTCACGGCCTGCGCTTCGCCCCGGATATCTCAACAGCGAGCCGCGCGACGGTGGGCGGGATGATCGCCAACAACTCAGCCGGCGCCCGCAGTGTTCTCTACGGTAAGACCATCGATCACGTGCTGGAGCAGAAGGTGCTGCTGACGGATGGTTCGGTGGTGGAGTTCCGTCCGCTCAGCGACGATGAGTTGGAAGCCAATTGCATCGGCGATACGTTGGAGGCGGAGTGCTACCGCACCGTGCGGCGCGTCGCGCGGGAGAACACGGATGAAGTGGAGCTACGGTATCCGAAAGTGTTGCGGCGGGTAGGCGGCTACAACCTGGATGAGTTCATCCACACCAGCCGCCCATTTAACCTCTCGAAGCTGATGGTGGGTTCCGAGGGTACCCTCGCTATTCTGCTCGAGGCGAAGATCAATCTCGTCCCGCTGCCGAAACATAAGTCGGTGCTGGCTATCGAATTCGAAACTCTGCTCGATGCGCTTGGCGCAACACCAACGATCCTCCTTCATAAACCGTCGGCGGTGGAGGTGATGGACCGCTTCATTCTCGAGCACACGCGCGAAAATCCCACCCTTCTGCGCATTCGCAACAGTTTCCTGCAAGGCGAGCCGGGGGCTTTGTTGTGCGTCGAGTTTTATGCCGATGAGCAGCAGCAGCTTCGCCCGCGCATGGAAGCGGTGGAGCGCGATCTGGCCGCGGTCCGGTTGGGGACGCATTTCTATTACGCCATGGACCCGCCGGCCCAAGCACGGATTTGGAGCCTGCGGGAAGCCGCGCTGGGCCTGTCGATGGCGATGAAAGAGGATGCGAAATCGATCTCGTTTGTGGAAGACACGGCAGTGGCGCCCGAGCGGCTGCGGGATTTCATCGATCGCTTCCTCGCCGTGATCCACAAGCACGGCACCGTTGCGGGTGTATATGCCCATGCCAGCGTCGGATGTCTGCATGTCCGGCCTGTCGTCAACATGAAGACGGCAGAAGGCGTCAGGAAGTTTGAAGCCATCGCCAATGACGTCTCGGATCTTGTGCTTGAGTTTGGTGGAGCGCTCTCGGGAGAACATGGCGATGGCCTGGTCCGCAGCCCCTTCATGAAGAAAATGTTCGGGGCACAACTCTATGACGCGTTCCGCACGATCAAGCACACGTTCGATCCTCACGGATTGTTGAACCCCGGCAAGATTGTCGATGCGCCGCCGCTTACCGGAAACCTGCGTTTCGGCGCTGGATACAAGACGCCCAATCCACTCACGTTTTTCGATTATTCCGAATACGGCGGCATGGGGGGTGCTGTGGAGATGTGCAGCGGCGTCGGCGCCTGCCGCAAGAAAATCGAAGGCACGATGTGCCCGTCCTATATGGCGACGCGAGATGAAAAGCACACCACACGCGGACGCGCCAACGTGCTGCGGCTCGCCATGGCCGGGCGTCTTGGCGAGTCCGGTCTCGGCGATGAGGGCGTCAAAGAGGTGCTGGACCTATGCCTGGAATGCCGCGCCTGCAAAGCCGAATGCCCCGTGGGTGTCGATATGGCGCGCTTCAAGAGTGAATTTCTGGCCGATTACTACCAGCGTCATGGGACTCCCGTCCGCGCCAGCATCCTTGGGCATGCGCATCGGCTTGCGGTATGGGGCAGCCGGCTGGCGCCGTTCTCTAACTGGGTGGCTCGCAGTGCTCCCGCCCGTTGGCTGAATGAGCGGATCGCGGAGATCGATGCTCGCAGAATGCCTCCAAAATGGACCTCGCACCCGCTGCGCAGCCGCGTGAAAGCAAATCCGCAAGCCGAAGTGTTGTTGTTCTGCGATACGTTCACCAACTACTATCATCCCGAGGTGGGGGAAGCGGCGATACGGGTGCTGCCCGCCGATCTGACGGACAACGTGTGCTGCGGGCGCCCGCTGATCTCACAGGGACTGCTCGGGGAAGCTCGCCGGCAGGCAGCGCGTAATGCGGAAATCCTATCTCATCGCTCCAAACAGGGCAGGCCGATTCTGTTTTTGGAACCAAGCTGCCTCTCCGCGGTGAAAGAGGATGCGCCTTCCCTGTTGCGGGGAGTTAGCCAGAACCTCGCCAAAGCTGTGGCGGCCCGGTGCTTTCTGTGGGAGGAGTATGTAGAAGCTCATTGTTCCTTGAATCTGAAGGCTGGTCCCCGCGAGATTCTGCTGCACGGACACTGCCACCAGAAGTCGATGGGGTTGCTCGCGCCGGCGAAGGCGCTGCTCTCGCGAATTCCGAATGCAACCGTCACCGACCTCGATGGCGGGTGCTGTGGAATGGCGGGTTCCTTTGGATACATCAAAGGACACTACGAAGTTTCCCGGGCGATTGGAGAGCGCAAACTGCTGCCGGCAGCCCGTAAAATGGCAGCCGAAACCGTGCTCGTGGCATCCGGGGTTTCGTGCCGCCATCAGGTAGAGGACCTGGCGGGAAAATGCGCACAACACCCCGCCACTCTTCTGGCCAGCCTCATCGGGTGAGACACCCGGGCCCGCCGCAACGCCGTTCGTCAGCGGAGGAGTTCTTCGGCATACAGCGCACCGGCCGGCGAATCCTCGTGTTTAAAGAATACGTACACGTCTTTGCCCTGATCCACCAATGCGCGAACCTTTTCCTTGATGGATAGCCGGTCTTGCGGACTGTATTCCGATTTGCGCAGCCGGCAGTAGACGAAACCGCCGGTAATTACGTCGGGAACCACAAAGTCATCGGATTCCGCCAGGCATAATGCGGCTCCACGCTGTTCCAGCATGGCGTAGACCGGGTCGTGCAGCCAGGACGCGTTACGGAACTCAAAGGCGCAGCGGAATTCCCCCGGGACGGCGGCCAGGAAGTCCCGCAGGAGTGCTTCATCGCATTTAAGGTTAGGCGGTAGTTGAAACAAGACCGGTCCCAGCCGCCGCATCACGCGTAACGGGTCGATTACCTTGAAAAACACATCCATGAACTCGGACGGTTTCAAACGCTGGAAGTGGGTGATCCGCTGATGCGCTTTTATGACGAACACAAAGCCTTCGGGCGTCGTCTGAACCCACGTTTCGAGCGTTGACGGGTTGGGCAGGCGGCGGAAGGTGTAGTTGATTTCCACCGCATTGAGGCGGGTTGCGTAGTAGCCGAGGAATTTTTTGGCGGGGACATCGGCCGGATAGAACTCCGGCTTCCAGGCAGCGTAGGCAAACCCCGACGTACCGGCATATAATTGCGCCATTTTCTTAGAGTACTGCGTGCGACTCCCTCACGGTCGCGCCTCAGTAACGGTTACCGAGCGGCGCGCGTGAGCCCCAGTTTCGCCGAAGAATCGGTTACCGAGCGGCACGCGTGAGCCCCAGTCCGCCGGTTACCGAGCGGCAC
>DATLCW010000094.1:0-14728 GCA_035526195.1 Bryobacteraceae bacterium | reverse complement strand
AAGGCTGTCCCGAGGACGTGAAGAACTGAATCGTGAGATCCAGTGCCTCGGTCGTGCCGAGATTTACCAGCGTGATGGAACTCTTCCAACTGCCGCCGTCAACGACGTGTGGAAACACGCGGTCTAGAATTCCCACGTAGGCCGGGCGCTGTTGCCCGAAGCTGGCAAGCACGAACATGAACAACACGCACGCTTTCACTTTATTTCTTCCCCTTAAAAGATTGATACGCACGCCTGCACGCGCTTATCACACAATGCTTGATTAGTTCCGCCTGATTATACCTTGTTGCAAGCTTGACAGAACACTGGCTTTTCATCCAACGGACCCTTGCATGACGAAACGAAACCCGCATGATTCCCCATTCGCTTTCCGCAGAACGGGCAAACTGCGAGCTTCTCCAGGTCCGGCAACTTGAAATTTGTCTCACTCCGAAATCTCCTTGCGAGCGTGGCCCAGCAAGGCTCGTGCGTCCGCATTAGAGCCCTCATGCTCAGCCGTTCCGCCTCCGTCTTCGCGGAATATTTGCCGTGCTTCGTCACGGCGCGACGGATGCGTTCGATACCCGCGCCGGTCTTCGGCCCGGTACTGAGTCCCCCCTGAAGTCGACAGCGGCCGTTTGGCATCGCACCACATTGGCAAGGCGTACCGCGCCGCGTTTTCGCTCCGCAACGCGCCGCCTTCGAGAAGTTCCCCGGCGGGTTGCCGTTTTTTAACCAACACGCTCACGAGAGCTTTGTGCGTCGAGAGTCCATCAGTCACTTTCTGTAAAACGTCCTCGCGGACTGGAACGCCATCCAGGATCTTTTGCACGGTCTTGTGGTCCGGCCCGCCGTGGCGCGACAAGTCGTGCTTGTTCCAGAATCGTTCCCTAAGCTGGTCCTTTTAGCCATAATGCGCGGTTCGGGAGTTGCGATTTCGGCTTGTTCGATCGTGAGACGCCGGCGAGTTTCTTCTCGTGGACCTGAGGAATCCCGTCACTGGTAATCGTCTGATGGCTGCCTGCTTCCAGCGCGACCGCACGTTTTCGAAGTGCCACTGCGGGGCAGTGTTGTTTCACGCCATCAAGCCAGCCGCGCTCCGTGCCAAACTTTTGACAACCCAGTCACCGATGACGCCCAGTTTGGCGCTGAACTGTTCGTCATCGAGGTTGCCGGCTTTCAAGTACTCCGCAATAGTTTCGCCGTAGAGATTCCTGCCACTTGCTCCCGCGCTTCAGTGAGAAGCTGTTGCGCCATTTCAAGTACACTATTACCCGGTGAGAAACCGATACCCGTCTGGTCTACGCCCATGTGGTACGCCTCAGCACTCAGCTCGGGAGCCGTCGCCTGGCTGTCCGAAATATCGATTGCGCTTCAATCTCGGCTGCGGCTATCCGGGTTTGCGCAGTTTCAGATAGGTCCGAAAGATCCATGATCGCTCCCTTCTGCGATTCCCTGAATGGAGTAGCCGCCCCTGGGTAGGGTTCTCAGCCTTCGCCCCGTCGAGCTAGGCGGCCTTTCCTCAGTCTAACAATTCAGGTGGATTTTGTTTTCGGGTGATTAGGTTTCGCTGTGCCCAAATTTGGGCTCACCCCCTGCATCGAAGTATTACTCAGCTTTGCTAGGCTGATGCGGCCGACTTACCACAAGTCAAACAAGCAACAATTAGTAATGATGAGACATGTTGAGCGTTGCCTCTAAGTTGCTGAATCTGCGAAAACTCTTGGCCTCGAACCAACAGGTCGGGAGTTCGATCCTCTCCGGGCGCGCCAGTCATTCAGAGCGCTCTTGCACGGAACACGCCCCGTTCCAGCCGATCCAACAGGTTCACCAGCTTTGGCGCAACCTCCGGCCGGTTGCCATACCGCAAGTCGTTGTAGGCGGCGGTGAAATCCTGCAACAACGCGGAAGTATGCGGATCGGGTACGATGCGGGCGAACTCGGCGGGAGTGAGCCAGAGCGGCTTTTCAATCCCGCGGCGACGCAGCGAAACCAGCATTCGCTGATAAAGTAGCGTCGCGTCGGAAGCGAAGGCTTCCCCTCGCTGCACCCGGCGCACACGAAGCACGGACCGCCAACGCCGGAACAGCGCCGGGCCGAACATCACCAGCAGAACCAGCGTTACGACCGTGGCGACGCCTTTCCAGGCATGCTCTTTCGCAAGGTCGAAGTTTTCCCGCGCCCGGCTCATCAGCCGGTTCATCGAGCCTTCGAGCCATCGCAGTTGGAAGCTTCGTCCGGATTGCTCCATACGGGCGGCGAGCGTGAGCTGGCGCTCCAGATCATAGCTGAGCACCCAATCCTGCCAGAACACCTGCAGGGCGTCGAAATAGAGTTGGACGCGGGTGTACAGGGACGAAGCGGGCGGATTAGGATCGGGCGGCGTGGGATCGAAGGTCGTCCAGCCTTTCCCTTCGATCCACGCCTCGACCCAACTGTGCGCATCGCTGGCGCGAATCAGATACCATCCGCTCAGCGGATTGAAGATGCCGCTCTGAAATCCCGTAGCAACCCGGGCCGGGATGCCGACGGAACGGAGCATCACCGCCATGGCCGACGCGAAATACTCGCAGTGCCCTTTCTTACGGCTAAACAGGAAGTCGGCCACGGGATCGGCCACTTCCTCTTGGGACAGCTCGGTCGTGTAAGGGTAAGTTCGCCGCAGGTAGCTCTCGATGAGGCGGGTACGCTCGACGTCGGGGACAAGCGTCTTCGTCAGGTCGTGCGCCAGCGCCTGGATCCGTGGATCGAGATCGGGGAGTTTCAGATTAATTTCCCTCAACCCGCCGGACAGCGGCTCCCCCTTATAGCGGGGATCGCCATCCGTCTCAAGCACCGCGTAAACATGATAGCGAAGGCGGTCGGGCGAGCCGAAGCCGGTGCGGTAGCTGTTGGAGGGGGTTCGAATGACCAGGGGAACGTCGATTTGAATCGACTCCGGAACTCCGGCCACGAAGATGGCATCGGAAGTCGTTTCCTGCATCGCGATCTCGTACGCTACACGGTTCCCCGGACGTAGCGTGTCCTCATGGGAGGCGAGCCGCAAAATTCCGCTGTCGACGCGCAGCACTTCATTGCGGTTGACACTGTTTGACCAGCGCCGGCCATCAAACTCCATCAGCGCCGCTCCGCGCCACTTAAATGCCGCCGGGCGCGCGGTATTCGCAAGCCGGGCGTGCATCACGGCGGTGTTCCGCATCTTCAGCTCCCCGATCTGGCCGAGCGTCACTTCATTGGAGAATCCGGGGAGGTGATAGCGCTGGGGAATGAAGCGCTGGAAAGCGGCCCGCGCCGTACGCGGCAGCAGGAAGAATAGAGAGGCGGTGAGGACCAGAATTCCTAAGACGGTGAACACCGTCAGCCCGGTGAGCCGCAGATTCAGACGTTTCTGACCGATGCGTACGATGGTGTCCGAGCGGATGGCCGAACGGCGGATCTCACTGGCCGCGAAGGTGGCCACTCCGAATAGGAGAAAGAGCGCGAGGAACACGAAGTAATTCGCATCCGAGGAAAGAATCGAAGCCGCAAGCAGTTCGAGAAAGGCAATGATCTTTACGTAGAAGTAATCCCGATCCGTTCTCGCTGTGATGATCTTCACGACGGCGAGAAAGAAGACCAGATGCACGGTTGCGGTGAGGAACTCGCGAGCCAGGTAGAGGTAATCCAGCACGTAGAACAGAACGTAGGCCACGGTTAGAATATTAATGGTGCGGGTGGAGACCTCGACTTTGATCCGTCCAATTACGATTAACGCCCGAGCCAATAAGCCCATCGCCGTAAGAAGTGCAGTGGGTCCGTCCAAATAACCTGAGCCGGCGACAGCCAGATACCCGCTCGCAAGCAGTCCAACGAGGGAAAACTCAAAGAAGGGCTCAACGGCATTCCAACGGGGAACGGGGCTCACTTATTTCAGACCCCTTTCGAGCGCCGCGGCGAACATATTCAGAGAAGCATTATCATCGCGGTCGGATTCGAGCTGAACGAAGTAAGCTCCCTTATCGAAAACGATCTTTCGGGGTTGGGGCCGCCATTTTTGTACCAGTTCGAAGGCTACGGCTGGAACGGCGAATTCATAGATGGAGGCGGTGACGCGGTTGGCTGCCTGATAGATGCCGCGGCGGGCGCGCTTCACCCCGAGGCGTTTGAGATCTTCCGGGTACTCTTCGACTGGTATATTTTCGACCGCCTTTCGCCTCCACTCTCCGATAGTCATCGGCAGAATCTCGAGTTTGTCGCCGGGGTTGGTGCAAGCCACGAAGCCCAGCGCGGAGAGAAGCGAAAGGCGGCGGGAGATTGTCACAATTCCATGTTAAAACGATATGGTGCCTCTGAATCTATTCCATGACATTTCGGACACGCAATGCGTTTATGCGGAGTTTGAGAAGCAGCAGGTGATGGAGCGCGTGCAGGCGCTGGATGCGAAGGCGAGGCGCAAGGGATTGAAGGGCCTTGATCCCTCCAAGAACAGTTTGATCGGGCTCGGGATGGAGGTGAATGCCGCCGGAACCGTGACCAAGAACGGTTATGGCGTATTCCATCTGAGCTGGTTGGCGGAACAACATCCGGAATGGGCGAAGCGGGTGACGGAGCAAATCGAAGCGATTCGCGATGCCATCGAACTCACGCAAGGCATGCCGCTCGGCTATGTGATCTGGGCGGGCATGGGCGGGTCGGCCGAAGACAAAGCGGCATACCTGAAATGCGGACTATTGAAAAAAGGACCGAAGCTGTATGTGCTCGATTCCACCGATCCGGCGAAGCTGAAAGCGATTCTCGAAGACATCGAGCGGCGATCCAAGCTCCCGATCCGGGAGGCGTTGCAGCGCACGCTGGTGGTGGGTATGGCAATGGGTATGACGTCTTATGAGCCGGTGGTCAACCTGCAAAAGATTTACGCCCTCTATCACAAGCATAGGATCGACAGCCGTTTCAATTTCATCTATATGACTTTGCCGGGGTCGCTGTTGGACCAGTTCGCCGGGGGACGGGGCTTCCAACGAATAGAAGTGCAACTGGACGGCGGCAATTCGACCGCGGGCCGCCATAGCAGTCCGTTGACCTGCGGCAGCCTTTATCCTTTGGCGCTGGCGCGTGTAGATTTGCGCGAGTGGATAGCAGGAACATTCCTGCGTAAGGAGGAAATTCAGGAAGCGTTCCGGCTGGCCTCGTTTCTGCACGCGCACGGTGCGGCTGGCAGGGACAAGATTACGCTAATGCTCCCGAAAGCATGGGAAGGCGCGGAGCTATGGACCAAGCAGGATTTTGAAGAAAGCCTGGGCAAGAGCGAAGAGCTGGGACTCAAAGTGATCATTTCCGAGAAGGTGAAGCTGGCAAATTACCGGGCGCCGAAAGACTCCTGCCAGCAGCGCGTGTTTTTGGCGGTGGTACGCAAGGGAGATGCCGATGGAGTGGCGGACAAAGGCGCGCTGCTGCGCCGCGCCGGATATCCCCTGGCGGTGATGTCGTTCGCCCGGGGGACCGTGCTTTCACACTACATGCAGTTTGTCCATCACGTCGTGTTCGGGATCGCCTATTTGCGAAAGATGAATTTCGTCACACAGCCCAGTGTGGAGTTGTACAAAGCAATCACCAGCAGCGTGGTGGAGGAAGCGAAGAAGGCAGGGGGACTTGAGAAGACCGCGTTGTGGCAGGAGATCCGGGGAGGCCCGCGGCAGGCTAAATTTCCTGGGGGAATTACTCTTTACTACAACCAGCTCGCTGGGGGACCCGCTCCCGATGCCAAAACCGCGCCCCAGATATACGCGTCTCTCTGCATGCGGCAAAAGTTGGAGAAAAGAGCAGAGTACGCGGAGCTGACTTTCTTCGGCGATACGCGCTATGCGGAGAACGGCCGGGCCGTGCGGAAGGTGTTGGAAGCATCGGCGGAACGACTGTTCCGGGCGCAGTGGAAGATGCCCGTCGACGTGTACGAAGGTCCGGCGATGAACCATTCCTACCACGAGATGGTCATCGGGCATGGGCGCTGCTTCAGCACGGTGATTCTTTCCGATAAACCGGAGCGGATCCCGGAAATAGACTACACCGCGGACTATCACCGGGCGCAGTTTCTGGCGACCCAGGCAGCGTTGGCGCAGCGCGGCAGGACCGTGGTGGCGATCGTGATGCGCGATCTGGAAGAGGGATCGCGGAAAGCACTGGATTCTTTCTTCCGCGAAGCGTTGCGTTACGCGAAGCGCTGAGGCTCGGCTACTATGGAGTCTCTATGGGCAAGTTCAAACTCGCGCGAAAGAAGGAAAAAGGCGGCCCTCCCAAACCGGGAGCCGTCCCTTGCGCGATCGTCATTGTCGGCGTCATCGTGTTAATGAGCCTGCTGTTCTACTCCGCTCTGAGTTCGAGCGTTAAATGAAAATGAGAATCGACCAACGACTAGCAGACCAATTACGTCCGGTGCTGATCGAGCCGGGATATCTGCTGACGGCCGAGGGATCGGCGCTGATTACTTTCGGGAACACCAGAGTGCTGTGCGCGGCGACGGTGGAGGATAGCGTGCCGTCGTTCCTGCGCGGGTCGGGAAAGGGCTGGGTGACGGCGGAATATTCGATGTTGCCGCGGTCGACAGTCACGCGCACCTCGCGCGAGGTGAACAAGGGGCGGCAGACGGGGCGGACGCTGGAAATCCAACGTCTGATCGGCCGTTCTCTACGGGCGGTGGTGGACCTGGAAGCGCTGGGGGAGCGGTCCCTCATTGTGGACTGCGATGTCATCCAGGCGGATGGCGGTACGCGCACCGCGTCGATCACCGGCGCCTATGTGGCGGTGGCTCTCGCCGTAAAGCAACTGGTGGAGTATGGGCAGGTGAAGAAGCATCCGTTACGCGATCATGTGGCGGCGGTGAGTGTAGGAATCGTGGATGGGGCGCCGATGCTGGATCTTTGCTATGAAGAGGATTCGAAGGCGGAAGTGGATGCGAATGTAGTGCTCACAGGAGCCGGCCGGTTTGTGGAGTTCCAGGCAACGGCGGAACGCAACGCCTTCGACGACGCGCAGATGGGACTGATGGTGACCATGGCGCGCAAAGGGATTCTGGAACTGGTGGCGCTGCAGAAAACCGTGATTGCGGCGGCTTGAGTGGAAAAGCCGGTTCTGTTTTGCGCGACCAGCAACGCCGGAAAGCTGCGCGAGTTTCGAAGTGCCGCCGCCGGTTCGTTGACGATCGAGACTCTGCCTGGACTGGCGGACATCCGTGTGCCCGAGGAAACGGGAAATACCTTTGAAGCGAACGCGATCCTGAAGGCGGTCTATTACGGCGGTTTCACAGACGGGATGATTCTGGCAGAGGATTCCGGCCTCGAGGTGGAAGCCTTGGGAGGTGCGCCCGGCGTATACTCGGCGCGTTTCGCGGGCGCCGGGGCAACGGACGAGACGAACAATGCCCTCCTGCTGGAAAAACTACAAGGCGTGACGGACCGGCGGGCACGGTATGTTTGCGTTATTGCGTTAGCGCGGCGCGGCGTGATGATTGGAACGTACTGCGCAACGGTGGAAGGCGAGATACTTACCGAGCGGCGCGGGAATAGTGGATTCGGCTACGATCCACTGTTCTATTACCCTCCGTTCGGTTGCACTTTCGGAGAGGCGAGCATGGAGAAAAAGCAGACCGTGAGCCACCGGGGGGAAGCCGTGCGGCGGATGATAGGGTGTCTGAACGCGCGGGAATGCTAGAATCCTCGTTGATGTCCGAGGATAAGGAACGCAGAGATTTTCTGAAAGCGGCCACGGCTGCCTTTACCACTCAGATTTTCACCGGCAATTTGAAAGGCGCCAACGATAAGTACCACACGGCGGTGATCGGCATGGGGCGGATGGGGCGCTCCAATCTGGGGTTGGCGATGAAGCAGGACAACGTGGCGGTCACTCACGTATGCGACGTCTACAAGCCGCATCTGGAGCAAGCCGTAGATATGACGCAAGGAAAGGCCAAGGGTGTTCGCGACTTCCGGGAGATCCTGGCGGACAAAAGCGTCGACATCGTGTGCATCTCCACGCCCGATCACTGGCATCCTTATATGACCGTGGAAGCGTGTAAAGCCGGCAAGGATGTGTATGTCGAAAAGCCGATCTGCGTAGTGGTGGAGGAGGGCCGGAAAATGGTGGAAGCGGCGCGCAAGTACAAGCGTGTCGTACAAGCCGGTACGATGCAGCGCTCGGGCACGCACTTCCAGCAGGCGACAGACATGGTGCGGTCCGGGAAGCTGGGCAAGGTAACGATGGTTCATACCTGGAACATCGGACTCACTGCCGAGGAAGGCATCGGGAATCCTCCCGATACGGATCCGCCGGCCGGTCTGGATTGGGATATGTGGCTGGGTCCGGCTCCCAAGCGGCCTTTTAATGCGAACCGCTTCGGTGTGGATCCTAATGCTTTCAGCCATTTCCGCTGGTTCTGGGACTACGCGGGCGGCATGATGACGGACTGGGGAGTGCATTGGCTCGATATCGTGCAGATGGCGTTTAGCGAGGCTACTCCGACGGCCATCAACTGCGTCGCCGGGAAATTCCGGTTGAAGGACAATCGCGAAACTCCGGACACGATTCATGCCTCGTACGAGTATCCGGGCTTCTGCGCCACTTATGAAAATCGCTACGGCAATGAACAATCGATGTTCGGCAAGAATGGCGGCATTTTATTCCATGGCGACCTGGGTACACTGTTCGTGGACCGCAGCGAATACCGGGTGATTCCGGAGAAGCGATCGGAGCTCAGGGAAGAGGTGGTGAAGTCCTCGAACAATGCGAATATGGCGCATTGGCAGAACTTTCTGGAATGCGTGCGGACGCGGCAGACGCCCATTTCGGATATTGAGAAATGCTTCAAGTCCACTTCGACGTGTCTGCTGGCCAACGTGGCTCTGCGCAGCAAGCTGCGGCTGGATTGGGATGGCGAAACGGTGAAGCAACATGAGGCGCGGAAGTACCTCACGCGCGAGTATCGCAAGCCCTGGAAATTGACGGTGTGAGCGATGAAGTCTCACACCGAGTATCTGACGTTCCGGACAGAGAAGCACCGCGAGTACATTAACATCACCGGCAAAGTAGAGGCCGCGATGCGCAAGAGCGGCATTCAGGAGGGGATGATCCTGGTTTCCGCCATGCACATCACCGCGGGCGTATGGGTAAACGATGCCGAAGATGGGCTGCTGGCGGATATTGATGAGTGGCTCGAAAAGCTCGCGCCCTACCGCGCCGACTACCGCCATCACCGCACGGGCGAGGATAACGGCGATTCCCACTTGAAGAACCTGCTGATTCATCATCAGGTAATTGTTCCGGTGACGGGCGGCAAGCTGGACCTGGGTCCCTGGCAGCAGGTGTATTACGCCGAGTTCGATGGCCAGCGTCCCAAGAAGCTCATCCTTAAAGTGATGGGAGAATAGCGAGTCTCAGGCCACCGCTTTCGACATCGGCGGGCCGGGCATCGCAAACAGGGTTTCCTGTCGGGGCCGCTCCACGAATCCTTTTAGCTCGTTTGCGTACCGGGTGTAAAGATCCTGCGGGGCGGGGCGCTTTGATACTCCGAGCATTGCCTGCAACTGCAAGGCGTTGACCACTGCTTTTCCGGCGGCGTCATTGTTAGTGATGACGTAGGTCTCGGCGGCGGATCCGCGAATGCGTTCGATGCGATGCTTCCATTCCGCCAGTTCTGAGGGGGAATAGAGGTAATCGTAACGATGGGCTCCCTCGGCCGGGCGCGAATACTCCCGGAACCAATGCTCGTTGTTGCGTCCATGCAGACGCACGTAGCCGATGGAAGAGGTGAGAAAGGAGGTGGGCGGCATCGCCTTCACGTAGCGCGGCTGGTCGATGTTGACGAAGCCCACGTGGTAATCGACAAAGGTGGCAAGCGCTTCATCACTCATCCAACTGGCGTGCCTCATCTCCGCTACCAGCGGGAAGGAGTGGAAGGTACGCCGCAGTTTGATGAAGTACTCACGGTTTTCCGCGGTGAAGCGGAACGACCACGGAAACTGCATCAGCACGCAGCCGAGCTTCCCGCTTTGCTGAAGGGGACGAAGACCGTCCTGGAAGCCTGCCACTTGCGCGGTCTCGAGTGCGCGTTGATGGGTGAAGCGCTGATTGAGTTTGGCGGTGAAACGAAACTGCGGGTTATGGGCGACCTTTTGAATCCACAAACGGGTGATTTCCGGCTTCAGCATCTGATAGAACGAGGTGTTGATCTCGATGACGTCGACAAAGCTCGAGAGGTACTCGAGCGGATGGAAATCGCGGGATTTAAGGGACGGGTAAACGATGCGGTGCCAATGAGAGTAATCCCAGCCGGCGGTGCCGCAACGGAGTGAAAAAGGAGGGGGAGGTTGCATAGGAGAGCGTTCTTTCGCTTTTTATTCGCCCACCCAGAATACAGCCGGCGGGTCTTTCCGTCAAGCTTATTTTTTTGCAGGGGCGTGTAACCTGGGCTGGATGTGGATCGCCCTTTAATTAAATCCCCGTTACGACAGCGGGCGCACTCACCCCTTTCACCCAATGCTGCGCCCGCTACCCTTCCTCTTCCGCTGCGAGCAATTTCCCCAACACCGACGAATATGCGGCTGCCTAACAGCAACGCGATGTCCCCCAAATGACTGTGAGCCGAGCTGATACCGTTCAGCGCCGGGCGGCGAAAAAATCGCGGAGAAGCGTCTGGCAATCGGACGCAAGGACACCTTCGACGACCTCCACCTGGTGATTCAGCAGATCGGAATCGGCGATTCGGAATTTGGCGCGCACGCCACCGAAGCGCAGGTCGCGAGCGCCGAACACCAGCCGTGCGATGCGCGCCTGGACCAGGGCGCCGGCACACATCACACACGGTTCCAATGTCACGTATAAGGTGGCGCCTTCCAGGCGATAGTTGCCGAAGAATTGCGCTGCATCGCGAATCGCGAGAATCTCCGCGTGCGCGGTGGGATCGTTTTTCCCGATCGGGGAATTGAAACCGCGCCCGATAATCCGGTCCCCCAGGACCAGCAACGCACCGACAGGGATCTCTCCCGCCGCGCCAGCCTCGCGGGCCAGAGTGAGGGCGGTTTCCATATATAGTTCATCCATAGGCAGGTCGCGCATGCACATTAGAATAAAAGTTCATGGGGCGCTATCTCTCACTGGTCTGAAAAATTCCTTCCGCAACCGGCGGCGCACGCTGCTGACGGTTTGCAGTCTGGCATTCTCATTGTGCCTGTTGGGCCTGATGATGACAATTTAGTTCACACTCTACATGAGCGAGACGCCGCCGTCGCAGGCGCTGCGTCTGGCTACGCGAAATCGCGTTTCCATTACGCTGCCCATGCCTGCTTTTTACCTGGAGCGCATTCTGCAGGTACCCCGCGTGAAGGAAGCGATGCCCTGGCAATGGTTTGGCGGAAATCATAAGGACGCCAGAGATTCGAAAAACTTCTTCGCCCGCATGGGTGTGGATGCGCAGAAGATTTTTACCATCCAAAGCGACTTCCCTCATCGGCGATCGAGAGTCTTGTAGAAGATACACGTGGCGTGCAGCTCTCCGTTGGCGCTGCGGGCGTAGCCCGGGATTTCACCAGCCTTTGTATAACCCAGCTTGGCGTACAGAGCTTCGGAAGGGTCGCCCTTGCGGGTGTCGAGCACCAGCAGGGTGCGGCCGCTTTGCCTCCCCGCTTCTTCCGCTGCCGCCAGTAACGCCGCCCCTATTCCCCGCCTGCGGGCGATGCGGTGCACCAACAGTTTTACCACCTCCGCGCGGTGGGCTCCGTTGGCCCGCGTACAGAGTTCCAACTGAACCGTACCAACCAGCTCTCCAGCTTCCACTGCCACCAAAAGGATTCGTGAACCTTCCTCCATCGCTTCCCTGACGCTATCCCAAAAGACAAACGCTTCCATGGGGTTCAGCGGGGGCAGGAACCCGATGGATGCTCCGCTTTCCACGGCATCTCCAAGCAAGTCGCAGAGCGGCTGTATTTGCCGCATCAGATCTTCGGGACTGAGTTGGAGAATCATGTCAGGCTATAATTAGTATCGGGTGCGGATGAGCGGCTGCAACTACAAGATTTTCGTGTTGGGTCTTGCGCTTTGCTCCTCAGTCCTGGCCGTTGATCCCTATAGCGGGGACGCAAAGGATGAGGCGTGGGTGGCATCGCGAAGAGGATTCTGGGCGTTCAAGAAGCCCGTGCGGCCAGAAGTTCCGCTTGGCGGGCTGTGGGTTCGAACTCCGGTGGATGCCTTTCTGCTGGAGGCAATGCGGGCCAAGGGCTTGTCTCCTTCGCCGGCGGTAGCGAAGGAAAAGCTGATTCGACGGCTCACGCTGGACTTAACAGGGCTTCCACCGACACCGGGCGAGGTGGATCTTTTTGTCCGCGATGCTTCCGCCGAGGCCTACGAAAAGCTGGTGGACCGGCTGATTGCCTCGCCGCAGTATGGCGAACGATGGGGCCAGCGGTGGCTCGATGTGGTGCGGTACGCGGATACGAACGGCTATGAGTTGGACGCGGAGCGCGCGCACGCCTGGCGTTTTCGCGACTACGTTATAAAGTCTTTCAATTCCGATAAGCCTTACAGCCGTTTTGTGCAGGAGCAATTGGCCGGGGATGAGTTGTTCCCGGGAGATAAGGGCGCGCTCATCGCGACCGGTTTTCATCGAGCCGGGCCCATCCACCTGGTGGGTGGCAACCAGGATGACGAGATGAACCGCCAGGAAGTACTCACGGAGATGACCAGTGCTGTCGGGTCTGTGTTTCTCGGCCTCACCGTGGGCTGCGCGCGGTGCCACAACCATAAATTTGATCCCATTCCGCAGTCGGATTATTACAAGCTGCAGGCGGTCCTGGCGGCGACGGATTACAAAGATGTCGTGATCGCTTCCGATGCTGAAAAGGCGGCTTACGAAGAGGCGTTGAAAGCGTACAAGGCACGGCTGAAGCCGATCGAGGACGCGATCAAGGAAATCGAGAAGCCGTATCGCGAGAAGCTGAAAGCGGAAAAGTACCAAAAGCTTGAGCCGGCGTTTCGGGCGGCGTTCGATACTCCGAAAGAGAAGCGTACGGATGAGCAGAAGCGTTTAGCGAAAGAGGCAGAAGCGCAGGTGAAGGTTTCCTGGGATGAGGCGCTGGCCGTCATTCCCGCGGAAGAGAAAGCGAAGCGGACCCGGCTGCGGAAGCAGTTGCATGAGATCGAATACACCGAGCCGGCTCCTCCGGAAACGGCCTACGCGGTGGCGAACCTGGAAAAATCTCCCCTGACGCATATTCTGAAGGTGGGCGACCATCGGATGAAGGTGGCGAGTGTGGGGCCGGGATTTCCACGCGTGATACAGGGCATCCAGGAAACGCCGCCGGAAGCCTCTTCCCAGCGGCGCGCGGCGCTGGCCCGGTGGCTGACTTCGCCCGAGCATCCGTTGGCGGCGCGGGTGATGGTGAACCGCATCTGGCAGTTCCGGATGGGCACTGGCCTGGTGAAAACGCCGAACGACTTTGGGGCACTTGGGTCGCGGCCTACCAACCAGAAATTACTCGACTGGCTGGCTACGGAGTTTGTAGCACGAAACTGGAGCGTCAAGGCCATCGACAAGCTGATCGTGATGTCCAACGTCTACCGGCAGGCTACGCTGCACGATGAGGCGAGAGCGAAGATCGATGCGGACAATAATTTCTATTGGCGAATGAACCGTCGGCGGCTGGAGGGCGAAGCGATTCGCGATTCCATGCTTGCGGTGACCGGAATGCTGAATTCCGCCGTGGGCGGCAAGCCTATCAAGACCCCGATTGAGCAGGAAGTTTACGACATCATTTTTACCGAAGGTGAGCCGGATAATTTGTGGCCCGTGGACCTGGATCCGGCACAGTTCAACCGCCGCAGCATTTATCTGCTGAACAAGCGAACGGTGCGCCTTCCTTTTCTGGCGAACTTCGATCAGCCGGATGCCATGAGCTCGTGCGCGGTGCGGCCGGTAAGTACCCACGCGCTGCAGGCACTGTCCCTGATGAACAGCGATCTTGCGCATCAACAATCGCTTCGGTTTGCCGAACGTTTGACCCGCGAGTGCCGCGGGGCGGAGCGCGATTGCCAGGTGCGCCGCGCTTACAAGCTGGCGTTAGCCCGGCTGCCTGGAGGCGACGAACTCCGCATGGCGCGTGAGTTTTTCTCTCGCAACGGATTGCTCGAAGACTTTGCTTTAGCTTTACTAAACCGCAATGAGTTCGTATACATCCCTTAATCGACGCGACGTGCTGCGGGCCTCCGCCAATGGCTTTGGCGCACTGGCCCTCCAAAGCCTGCTGGTCCGCGATGGCGTGGCCAAGCCGCGCGTGAGCCCGCTGGCGGCCAAGCCATCGCACTTTCCCGCTAAGGCCAAATCGGTCATTTTCCTGTTCATGGTGGGCGCTCCCAGCCAGATCGATACGTTCGATCCGAAGCCGGCGCTGAAGAAGTACGAAGGGCAGCGGCTGCCGGAATCCTACGGCAAGATCCAGAGCCAGTTCACCGACGGCACGACGCCTATCCTTTCCTCGCCCTGGAACTTCAAGCAGTATGGAAAGTCGGGGACATGGGTCTCGGGGCTGTTTCCGCACCTGTCGGAATGCGTCGACGATCTCTGCCTGGTGAGAAATTTCTACACCGAGAGCGTGGTGCATGCTCCGGCGATGTACCAGGTGCATAGCGGCCGTGTTCTGATGGGATTTCCCAGCATGGGTGCGTGGGTCACTTATGGGCTTGGGTCAGAGAGCGAAAATTTGCCCGCCTATGTGGTAATGCCTCAGCCGGA
>DATLCW010000074.1:0-5042 GCA_035526195.1 Bryobacteraceae bacterium | reverse complement strand
CAGTTCCCCTTGCCGCGGAAGAGCTGTAAACCGGCCTGCTGCTCAGCGGTCAAAGCGGTCCGGTCGCCGTTGATGAAGCGGTCGAACGGGGAGTCGCCGGAAAGGATCGAGCGGACGAAGCTGGCGAGTGCGCGGGAGATTTCCTCTTTGGGCAGACCTGTCCGGGCGGCGGCTTCGGGTAGAGAGAGATCCATTTCATTCGGGTCTTCGATCGGTTTAAGGACCTGCTCTTCGAGCGTGGCAATGCGGCCGTCCCAGAAGAAGGAGCGGCCGTATCCGCGGTTGATGAGCGCCGGGGAGTGGCGGCGGCCCTTGCGGCCTGCGACGCCGAACGCGATCGGGCGGCTATCGGAGAATGCGCGCTCGGGGTCGTGGCAGGAGGCGCAGGAGAGGGAGTTGTCGCGCGAGAGGCGGCGGTCAAAGAACAACCGCCGCCCAAGTTCGATTTTTTCAGCGGTGAGCGAGTTGTCCTCCGGGGCTGGGAGGTAAAGGTCCAGCCCTAGAGGAATTGTTATGGCGAGGAGCAGCAGCATTACTTGCTCGCTTTGAGTGTGGGTAGGAAGTTTTCCAGTGTCCAGATTTCAGTCGGCTTTCGCTGTTTAGCCAGCAGAAACGCAACCTGTTTCCCGTCGGGATGGACACGGAAGCCGGGCGATGGAAAACGCGCTTTTGCTTCGAGTTGTTTTGGTTCGCCTCCGTCCAGAGGGATGCGCCATTGTTCCATATTTCCTTGACTAATAAATTTCCGAGCGAGCATTGCCGTGGAGCCGGGTATCCAGGCGAAGAATGAAGTTCTCTGCGGCGCGCTTACGCGCACCAGTTCGCGGCTCTCACCCCCGGTAGTGGGGACGAGCAGTATCGCCGTGGGCATTCGGGTTGACGGGTCCAGTGCATGAACGGCCAGGTACCGCCCGTCCGGCGACAAGTTCAAACTCCGGTCGAGATTGGCTCGCTTGAACAGGACAGTCTCTTCAGCCGAAGCAAGATTTCTCTTGATAAAGGCAACTTCCAAGCCGTCGGATTCCCAGGCCGAATAGTATAGACTTGTTCCCTCCGGAGACTCCGCGGCCGCGCCGGAAGCCCGTGCCCCCTCGATGATCAGTGAGGTGCGGCCGTTCTGCGCATCGATTCGAAAGATGCCATTCCGGCCCTTCACATCACGTCCTCCGGCCAGGAAAGAATTGCCGTCGCGAGACCATGTTAGGGACCAAAATAGATCGAAATTGGGCAATGGCATGACTTCCCGGATTTGGCCGGTTTGCACAGATCGTATCCCTATAACGAAATAGGACGAGGCAGCCGAACGGCGGCGCGAGAAGAACGCAAGGTTTTTCCCATCGGGTGACCAATCCGGAGACTGGTTACTTCCGACATACGTTGCGACCGCCTGAACGGGTGGAGTTAGAAAATCTCCTTTCTCGAAATCGAAGCTGCCCATCTGGATGTCGGTGCCCGGAGCGGTGTGGGAATAGAAGTAAAGGCTACCCGACCCGGACACGCCCATGTTGCGGATCTGCCCGATATCGTTTTTCAGCAGTTCCGGCGGCCCGTCCGGTTTTCCATCCCCTACACGCAGAGCCCATAGGCTCATGGACCCGCTTCGATCGCTCGCAAATAGTAGGCGTTTTCCATCTGGCGACCAGCCCAAGACGGCGTCCTCCCCAGGGTGCAAGACAGCAGGAATCTCCCGGCTACCATCAATCGACAGCACGAAAATATCCCTTTGTTGACTGGTTTCGGTGGCGGGAAGATCATACGCGACATACTTGCTGTCGGCGGAGAAAAACGCACCCGTGGCGCCCCGCCAGTCGACTGACTTCAAGACGCGCAGCGAACCGTCAGAGGCGGAGACTAAGCCAAGCTGTGCGGTTTTATCCTTACGCTTCAACTGAACTGAAATCCACTTGCCGTCAGAGGACCAGTCACAAGGTCCAATCCAATCAACGTCTTCGTTACTAAATAGTTTCCGAAACACTGGAACGCCGGATCCCTGCAAATCGACAACGCGAAGCTCATAACGGTCGCCAGTGAACCACGAATAAACCAGTTGTTTTCCATTTTTTGAAAAGGCGTATTCCTCTGCGTACTGTTCCTGTGATTTGCCAACCCCCGGTTTTCCGTCATTAGCTGTATTCGTGAGACGGCGATCCGTGCCGGTGACGAGATCGTGGAGAAACAGATCGCCATATTCCGCCCAGGCGACGTAGGGTACGTAGCGGCCGTCGGGAGAAACCGTACCAAAAATATCGCCCTTCGGCGGCAAGGTCCAAACCTGGCGAACAGAGATACCGGCCCCGCGTGCCGTCGCATTCTCACCCAACCTTACCCGCGCCGTCGCCACCGCTTCTTTCTGATCCGCATACTCACGCAGCACACGTTCATACACCTTACGCGATTCCGCATTGCCCAACTTTTCGTAGCACTGTCCCATGCGAACCAGCGCTTCAGCCGCGGTCTTGCGGCTCACGCCCGGCGCTGCCAACACTTTCTGATAGGCGGCGATGGCGCCTTTCAGGTCGCCTTGCACCTCCTCCTGATGCAGCGCGGCGCCCAGCATCGATTCCGGTGTCTTGCCGGCGGCGCAGAGAAAAGCGGCCGACAGGAGTAAATTTGCAACCAGCAGTGAAAGTTTCATGGGTTCAGATTAAGCGGAGCCTCATTTTGCTGCTTCAAGCTCCGGTCAAGCCTGTTTCAAGATCAGACATCGAAGCGATATCCCAGTCCGCGCAGGCTCACGATGTGCCGCGGCTGCGAAGGATTCTCCTCGATCTTGCCGCGCAGGTTGTTGACGTGGGTATAAACCACGCGGTCGGTGAGGAAAACGTCCTTGCCCCAGACGATCTCGATCAACCGGTCCAGACTGAGCACGGCGCCGGCGTGCTCGAGAAAAGCGCGCAGGAGTTTGAACTCCTGGGCCGTCAGCTCGATTCTCGTCCCCGCACGCGTGACCTCGCCGCGCGTGAAATCCGCCGCCACGTTTCCGAATTTGTACACCGAACCGGTTGCGGGGCCGCGGCGGAGCACCGCCTGGATGCGCGCGTTCAATTCGCGCGGGCTGAATGGCTTAGTGACGTAGTCGTCCGCGCCCAGCGTCAATCCGCGGATCTTATCCGCCTCTTCGCCCCGCGCCGTCAGCAGGATGATAGGCGTCCGGACGCCGGACGCCCGCAACTCCCGGCACACGCTGAAGCCATCTTTTTTCGGCAGCATGACGTCGAGCAAAACCAGGTCGTAGGGTTTCCTGGCCATGGCGTCCATCGCAGCTACGCCGTCCTCCGCTACATCGACCTGGTAGCCGTCCAGCTCCAGATCGTCTTTCAGGCCCGTGGCAATCGCCGGCTCGTCTTCCACCACCAGGATGCATTTCATGCGGTCTTTAACCGGATCCGGAAAACCGATCCTTCTCCCACGCGGCTATCGAAATCCACCCGCCCGCCATGCGCTTCCACAATCTGCCGGACCAGGCTCAATCCCACCCCCGCGCCTTTCACCTGACGCGAGATTTCCCCATTTCCGCGATAGAACTTCTCGAAGATGTGATCCCGGTCCCCGGCGGCGATGCCGCAGCCTCGATCGCGGACACGGATGGTCAATTCGCGGCCGTTCGCTTCGGCTTCGCAGACGACAGGAGCTCCGGGCGGCGAATACTTCACCGCGTTGTCCAGCAGGTTATCGACTGCGCTTGTCAATGCCACGCGATCTCCCAGGATGGGCGGCAAATCCGTCGGGATCGACAGTGTCACATTTGTCCTTCCGAATCCGGAAGCGAGTTCGCGCAACCAATCCGCCGTCTCCAGCCGGTCAAAGTTGTACTGTTTTCGCCCGTCCTCCAAACGGGAGAAATCGAGCAGATTCTCCACCAGGCGTGAGAGCCGGCCGCTTTCCCGCGAGATGAGGGCATAGTATTCCTGCCGTTTTTCCTCCGTCGGCGCCCGCCCTCGCTGGAGCAGTTCCGAAAGCTGCCGGATCGCCGTCAGGGGTGACCGGAACTCATGCGACACGGTGGCGACAAAGTGGCTCTTCAGCCGCACGACCTCCAGTTCGCGTTTCACAGCCCGTGCAGTCATGTAACTGCCAACCATCAGCAGCGCGAACACAAGAAGCAGCATGGTCATATAAATTGTTCGACGTTGACCGGCCCCGGCGTAGAGGCGCGCCACATCCAAGGGGGCCGCCTCAACCACCCATGGCAGTTCCCGATCAGCCAGCGGCTGAAAAGCTGCCATCGAAGATCGGACAGCCTTTGTGTCCGCCAGCTTAATGCTGACTTCGTTGTCAAGAGTCGCCAACTGCTCCAGCCGGGAGCGTATGATGGCAGCTGGGATCACCAGAGTATCGGCGCCGTTCCAGAATGCGAGATAGTTGCCAAGGAACCGGCGGCGGTCCTCCAGATAATCCTCAATGGCCTCCGCAAGCGCGAGCTTCTCCCGCTCGACGGCGCGCGACGGGTCCGATTCACCGGCCCAATCGCGCGCTATATCCGAGTAAAAGAGATAGCGGGCTTTGTCCAACCTCCACCGCCCAGCCACCAGGTCGTGATAGAAGGCTGCGCGATCTCCCTCGCCCAGCGAACAGAGTTCGAAGCGCGCTATCAGCTCGGAACTTACCGAGCCGATTCTCTGTTCCGGGAGCTTCAGGAGCGCTTGGTATGCCTGCAGAACGCGCTCCCGCACGCCGGTCTTTCTGTAGCATTCAGCCAGCCGCTGGTAGGCCACCGCTCGAAGGTGTGGGCCACCCATCCCCGTGGCGCGGCGGTAGAGCGGGATGGCCGCTTCTATATTCCCGCGCACCTGCTCGTACTGCATGGCTTCGGCAAGCGCAGGTTCCGGGGCTTGCGCCATGATGCGTTCACCCGGCTCATATGCTAGAAGGCGCCGGGGCGTAATCTTAAGGACCGGCGTGGTCTCCAGACTAACACCGTCGGTCCGGAACTGTTGCCAGCTCGCCAATTGCTGATCCATGGTCCGCGCTGCCAGCTCGGCGGCGCGCTGCAGGCGGTCCTGAACCTGCCGGTCGGTAGCTTCGCGATCCTGTTCGAGCGC
>DATLCW010000073.1:0-5139 GCA_035526195.1 Bryobacteraceae bacterium | reverse complement strand
CTGACCCGCGCCAGGATCGGAGTATTTACCGTCTCTCCAAGCGACTCCGGTGTTATGGAGGCGCTCGTCGGTGAAGTTTGGCCCGACGTGGCAGGCCACGCAGTTCCCCTTGCCGCGGAAGAGCTGTAAACCGGCCTGCTGCTCAGCGGTCAAAGCGGTCCGGTCGCCGTTGATGAAACGGTCGAAGGGAGAGTCGCCGGAGAGGATTGAGCGGACGAAGCTGGCGAGTGCGCGTGAGATCTCTTCTTTCGAAAGTGTTACGCGCGCGGCGGCCTCCGGTAGAGGGAGATCCATCTCATTGGGATCTTCAATCGGTTTGAGGACCTGCTCTTCGAGGGTGGCGATTCGCCCGTCCCAGAAGAAGTACCGGCCATAGCCGCGGTTGATGAGCGCCGGAGAGTTGCGGCGGCCCTTACGGCCGCCGACGCCGATTGTGATTGCGCGCGCCTCTGAGAAGGCGCGCTCCGGATCGTGGCAGGTGGAGCAGGAGATCGATTGATCGCGCGAGAGGCGGCGGTCGAAGAATAACCGCCGCCTTAGCGATTGTCCTCGGGGACCGGCCGGTTACAGATCGAGTCGAAGATGCAGGCGCGGCCCTGGATCATGCAGAGCCGCAGCGAACACAATATTAAGCGCCGAAGCGCACCTCGTCAATTCCTAGTGCGCTCTTTCCCGAATAGATTACGAATCATCCAAAGCTCACTTCCGGTCTGAATTCCAGTGAATGCTAGCCTGCGGCCGTCCGGAGAAATTGCCGGAGACTGGATTATTTCCATCACGACGTCCAGTGTCCGCGGCTCGCCTCCTGCGACTGGGATCGCCCACAGCCGCGTTAAGCGGCCATCTGTGGCGTGAACCAGCACGTTCCGGCTGTCTTTTGTCCATGCACCGGCAAAGGGAAGAGGGTTTTTCGTAGTCTCCACGATATAGCTCATGCGGGGTTCCACCTTCGGTCGCCAGGGTCATCAGTACTCGATGAGGAGCCTCCACGTTAGCCATGAAGGCCAAGAGGCCGCCATCTGGCGAAACCGAGAGGCCGAAGAATCCCGCGCCCGATGATTCCGCGCGATACAAATCGACCTCCTGCCCAGTCTCGAGATTTCTTTTGACCAAACGCAGCAATCCCTCCGATTTTGGGAGGTTCTTTTCCCGGATCGAGTAGTAAAGCGTCTTGCCATCAGGCGACAACCTTACCATCGGCCAGATTCCCTCCGGACCTTCGAATACTACCCGATCCTGTCCCGTCTCGATATCGATCCTACGGAACACCTTTCTGTCATTGATGATATCTGCCACCAGCAAGGAGTGGCCGTCCGGAAACCAATTCAGGTTGTTCAGTATGACTCCAAGGGTACTCTCAAATTTTGTTGGCAGCGTCCGCTCTTCGCCCGTCTGCCCTGAGCGAATCACCAATGTCTTCTGATCTACCCCGCGCCTCATGAATGCAAGCAACTTGCCGTCTGGGGAAAAACCGATTCCTGAGTTCTTCCCTACATACTGGTCCGTAAGTCGTGTTGGAGGAGTGGTATGGAGAGTCTCCTGATCGAAGTTTGCAACGTAAACGTCGGATTGGGTATTCTGCATGCCGTAAAAGTACGAACCATCCCGGCTGAATCCCATATTTATGAAATTGCCCATGTCGCTTCTCACAAGCGCAGGCGATCCTATGGGTTTTCCATCGACAACATGAATTGACCACAGGCCTTTGGTACCTGAGCGATCGCTGGAAAAGACGATGGTCTGGCCGTCGGGCGTCCAAACTGGTGAGTCATTGATGGACGTGCCCTGGAAGACCGGCACGTCCCGGCTGCCGTCCGTCGAGATGACAAAAATCCCGCCATCGGTCATCTGAAAGGTGTTGGGTACGGAATAGGCCAGGTACCGCCCATCTGGGGAGAAGCCACCAATCCTAATTTGCGGCTGCCGCCACGCCACCGACTTCAATCGCCGGAACGAACCCTCCTGCGCCGAGACCAAACCGATGTCCGTTTTGTCTCCAGAATCGTGTAGAGTGATGGCGATCTGTTTTCCATTCGGCGACCAGGCGTAAACGTGCGGATGCTTGTTCACCTCGCTCATGAGAACTCGCATGCGGGCGCCGTCCACTCCAATAAGCCGCAAAGACGACGCGCCCGTTCCGTTTTCGTACCAGTTGTACGCAATCTGCTTTCCGTCCGGCGAAAAGATCGCAGCGCCCGCGAATCCCTCATTCCAGTGAGCGGTGCTCGCTTTCGCGTGGGTGAGCAGGCGTTTCTCGCCCGTCCTAAGATCACGCACCACAAGATTGCCACCCGATGCCGCATCGACGACGACAATGAAGCGACCGTCGGGAGAGGGTCTACTGGTGGCTGCGTGTCGCCGGCCCAGATTTTCCGCAGCACGGTGCCAGTGTCATTCGTCCCGGTGCCGCTAATCCGCGTCTGCGCCCGCGCTACCGCATCCTTCTGATCCGCGTAGTCCCGAATCACGCGATCATACTGCTTCCTCGCCTCGGTGCTGCCTAATTTTTCGTAGCACTGTCCCATGCGGACCAGCGCCTCTGCCGCAGTGTTCCGGCTCACGCCGGGCGTCGCCACTACCTTCTGATAGGCCGCGATGGCGCCTTTCAAGTCTCCCTGCACCTCCTCCTGATGCAGCGCGGCGCCCAGCATCGATTCCGGTGTCTTGCCCGCGGCGGCGAAGAGAAAGGCGGCCGAGAGGATCAAATTTGCAACCAGCAGTGAAAGTTTCATGGGTTCAGATTATGCGGAGACTGATTTTGTTGCTTCAAGCTCCGGTCAAGCCTGTTTCAAGATCAGACATCGAAGCGATAGCCCAGTCCGCGCAGGCTCACGATGTGCCGCGGCTGCGAAGGGTTCTCCTCAATCTTGCCGCGCAGGTTGTTGACGTGGGTGTAGACAACACAGTCGGTGAGGAAAACGTCTTTCCCCCAAACGATCTCGATCAACCGGTCCAGGCTGAGGACGGCGCCGGCGTGCTCGATAAAAGCGCGCAGCAGTTTGAACTCCTGGGCCGTCAGATCTATCTTCGTCCCCGCACGCGTGACCTCGCCGCGCGTGAAGTCCACCGCCACGTTTCCGAATTTGTACACAGAACCGGTTGCGGGGCCGCGGCGGAGCACGGCCTGGATGCGCGCGTTCAGTTCGCGCGGGCTGAACGGCTTGGTGACGTAGTCGTCCGCGCCGAGATTGAGACCCCGAATCTTATCCGCCTCTTCGCCGCGCGCCGTCAGCAGGATGATAGGCGTGCGCACGCCGGAGGCCCGCACCTCCCGGCATATGCTGAAGCCGTCTTTTTTCGGAAGCATGACATCCAGCAAGACCAGGTCGTACGATTTGTTGGCCATGGCCTCCATCGCGGCGACGCCATCCTCCGCTACATCCACCTGGTAGCCGTCCAGCTCCAGGTCGTCTTTCAGACCCGTGGCAATCGCCGGCTCGTCTTCCACCACCAGGATGCATTTCATGCGGTCCTTAAACGGATCCGGAAAACCGATCCTTCTCCCACGCGGCTATCGAAATCCACCCGGCCGCCGTGGGCTTCCACGATCTGCCGGACCAGGCTCAATCCCACCCCCGCGCCTTTCACCTGACGCGAAATTTCCCCATTTCCGCGGTAGAACTTCTCGAACACATGATCCCGGTCTTCGGCTGTGATCCCGTAGCCTCGGTCGCGGACGCGAATGGTCAACTCCTGGCCGTCGGCTTCTGCTTCACAGACGACGGGAGCGCCGGCCGGCGAGTACTTCACGGCATTATCCAGCAGGTTATCGACTGCGCTTGTCAATGCGACGCGATCTCCCAGGATGGGCGGCAATTCCGGCGGCATGGACAGCGTCACATTGGTCCGCCCGAAGCCCGAGGCGAGTTCGCGCAACCAATCCGCCGTCTCCAGCCGGTCGAAGTGATACTGCTTGCGCCCGTCTTCCATACGCGAAAAGTCGAGCAGGTTCTCCACAAGACGTGACAGCCGCCCGCTCTCCCGCGAGATGAGCGCATAGTATTCCTGCCGTTTCTCTTCCGTTGGCACGCGACCTCGTTGCAGCAGTTCCGAAAGCTGCCGGATCGCTGTCAGCGGCGACCGGAACTCATGAGACACGGTGGACACAAAGTCGCTCTTCAACCGCACCACCTCCAGTTCGTGTTTCACCGCCCGTGCGGTCATATAACTGCCAACCATCAGCAGCGCGAACACAAGAAGCAGCATAGTCAGATATATTGTGCGACTCTGACCGGCCCCGGCGTAGAGGCGCGCCGCATCCAACGGGACCGCCTCCACCAGCCACGGCAGTTCGCGATCGGCCAGCGGGTGAAAAGCTGCCAGCGACGGCCGGGGAGCGCTGACCTCCGCCAGTTTTATGCGGATTTCGTTGTCAAGAGTCGCGAACCGCTCCAGGCGGGAGCGCAAGTTGGCCGCCGGAATCATGAGAGTCTCATTGCCGGCTGAAAACGCAAGATAGCCGGGCAGAACTCTCCGGCGATTTTCCAAGTAGTCCTCGATGGCCGCTGAAAGCGCGAGCTTCCCGCGCTCGACGGCACGCGCCGGGTCCTTTGCGCCCGCCCACTCCCGCGCTGTCTCGGAGTAAAAGAGATACCGGGCTTTGTCCAACCCCCAGCGCCCGGCCACCAGGTCGTGATAGAAGGCTTCGCGATCTCCTTCCCGCAACGCACAAAGCTCAAACCGCGCAATCAGTTCGGCATTGAGAAAGCCAATCCGCTGATCTGGAAATTTGAGGAGTTCCCGATAGGCTTGCATTGCTTTGCCCGGCATCCCTATCTTCCTGTAGCATGCTGCCAGGCGCTCCAATGCCGCCGCGCGAAGGCGAGGACCGCCGGTTTCCGCCGTACGCCGGTAAAGCGGGATGGCCGCTTCGATATTCCCGCGCACCTGCTCGTACTGCATGGCTTCTGCAAGCGCCGGATCCGAGGGCTGTGCCGCGATCGGTCCGCCAGGCTCATAAGCGACATGCTGCCGCGGCGTAACCTTAAGGACCGGAGCGGTCTCCAGACTAACACCGTCGGTCCGGAACTGTTGCCAGCTCGCCAATTGCTGATCCATGGTCCGCGCTGCCAGCTCGGCGGCGCGCTGCAGGCGGTCCTGAACCTGCCGGTCGGTAGCTTCGCGATCCTGTTCGAGCGC
>DATLCW010000066.1:0-3708 GCA_035526195.1 Bryobacteraceae bacterium | reverse complement strand
ACACAAGGATTTAACGCATGTCAGCCAACAATAACGCAGTAAACCGCAGAGATTTTCTTAAAACGGCCACCTCCGTAGGAGCAGGTATGGGCATAACGGGCACCGCCTTTGCGGCCAAGCCAACGCCGGCCAGCGCGCGCGTGATTGGAGCTAACGACAAGATCAACATCGGTCTTATCGGCGCCGGTGGGCGCGGCACCTACGTGGCCAGCGAATTCGCCAAGCTGGGCGCCAAGGACGGATCCTGCCAAATTGTGGCGGTCTGCGATGTGTACGAGAAGCGTAAGCGCGCCAATGCTGAAAGACACAATGTAAAGGGCTATCTCGACTACCGCGAGGTGATTAATCGCGACGATGTGGACGCCGTGATCATCGCCACGCCCGATCACTGGCATGCCCCGATAGCCATCGCTGCCATGGATAAGGGCAAGGATGTCTACCTGGAAAAGCCCATGTGTCACACCATTGAGCAGGCGCATCAACTGGTGAATACCGTACGCGAAACCAAGCGCGTGCTGCAGGTGGGATCGCAAACCACGTCGGGCGATCAATGGGCACAGGCAAAGAAGGCCATCGCCGACGGGATGGTAGGCAAGATGATCATGAGCCAAGGCTCGTATCATCGCAACTCGATTGAAGGGGAATGGAACTGGCCGATCGACGCCGAAGCGGGCCCGGATGGCAAGGGTGACAACTACATCGATTGGAAGCAGTGGCTGGGTCAGGCTCCCAAACGGCCTTTCAATGCCGACCGCTTCTTCCGCTTCCGCAAATATTGGGATTATTCAGGGGGCATCGCTACCGATCTCTTCTATCACGTTGTGGCGCCTATGAACATCTGCTGGGGCGAGCCGCAGTTCCCTCATAAAGTGATGGCCGGTGGCGGCATCTACGTGTTCAAAGACGAGCGCGAAGTGCCGGACACGTTCCATTTGATCGGGGAATATTCGAAGGGGCACTCGATTGTGCTTAGCTCCTCGATGGCCAACTCGCAGCACATTCCCGGCCTTATTCGTGGTCACGATGCCTCGCTGATCATGGTGGAGCATGGACGTTTCGAGGGGGAGACGGACCATATCACCGTCCGGCCTGAAAAGAAGGTTGTCTCAGCCGAGTACAAGGCGAAATGGGGCACCGACGACATTACATTGCCAGTCGAAAAAACGAACGCGATGCACGTCCATATCAACAATTTCCTGAGCTGTATCCGATCGCGCCAGAAGCCGACCCTCGACGTGGAGACCGGCGCGCGTGCCCAGGTTCTGATCACCATGGCGGTACACAGCTACCGGGAAGGAAAAGTCCTGTACTTCGACGAAAAGAACTGGAAAGTGGTAGACAAGCCTACGAAGGCATAAGCCGCGAAAGCGGGCGTGCCGCCCAGTATCCAAAACCCTCCCTGGAGTTCGCTCCGGGAGGGTTTTCTTTTACTGGGCTTTCCTGAGCGACAGCCCGAGCTCTTTCAGCTGACGTTCTGGAACGCTCGAGGGAGCCTCACACATCAGATCGGTTCCTTTTGCCGTTTTCGGGAACGGGATGACGTCACGAATAGAAGTCTCGCCGGCCAGGATCATCACCAGCCGATCCAGCCCGAGTGCCGCTCCACCGTGCGGCGGAGCGCCATATTCCAGCGCATCCAGCAGGAAGCCGAAGCGCCGCCGCGCCTCCTCATCACTGAATCCGAGAGCATTGAACACTTTCGCCTGAATATCGCGCCTGTGAATTCGGATGGAACCGGAGCCGAGCTCAATTCCATTCAGCACCAGGTCGTATGATTTTGCGCGGCAGCGGGCGGGATCGCTGACCAGCTTATCGAGATCCTCATCATGCACCGATGTGAACGGGTGATGCGCTGCATTCCAGCGGTTGTCGGCGTCGTCCCATTCGAACATAGGGAAATCCAACACCCAGAGGAACTGCAGGTTTTTTGGGTCGAGCAGCTGGTGACGGTCGTTATACTTCTGTGCGGCGAAAAGACGGAGTTGACCGCAGGCCTGATACACGCTCTCCTCGGGCTTATGCCCTTTCGGTTCGCCCGCCCAGCCGGCCAGTAGCAGCAGATCCTCTTCCCCGGCGCCCGTCCGTTTCCTGACCTCGGCCATCTGCGCCGGAAAATCACGATCCAGGCGTTTCGTATCGTCGTAGACCCGAAGGCCGCGCTCGGAGCCGTAGGCTTTCAGTTCGTCGCGCTCCTTGCGGCTGAGCGATCCCGTCTTGGGGATGAGAATCGCCACCAGCGGCAGGCCCGCAGGTGTCAAACCTGCGTCTGAAAAGAGATCCGCCACTCCGAAGAACGGAGGCAGACGAAGATCCGGCTTGTCGCTTCCATACGATTGCATCGCCTGCGCATACGTCAGACGCACAAAATTCCCGGGTGCCTGAAAACCGGCGACTTCACAGATGCGCTTCACCAGCGGTTCGATCACTTCGAGCACCTGCTCCTGCTGGGGGAACGACATTTCCAGATCGATTTGCGTAAACTCCGGCTGCCGGTCAGCGCGAAGGTCTTCGTCGCGGAAGCAGCGGACGATCTGAAAGTATTTGTCGAATCCGCTCACCATCAGAAGCTGTTTGAAAATCTGTGGAGATTGTGGCAGGGCGTAAAACGTGCCGGGCTGCACGCGGCTTGGGACCAGGTAATCGCGCGCACCCTCGGGTGTCGAGCGAGTCATAAAAGGCGTCTCGATTTCGAGAAAGCCCAACGTGTCGAGAAACTGCCGCGCCGCGAACGCGATCTTTGATCGCAGAATGATATTCCGTTGCATGTGCGGACGCCGCAGATCCACGTAGCGGTATTTCAGGCGCGCGTCTTCACTGACGTCGACATGCTCCTCCATTGGAAATGGCGGGGTGCGCGATTCATTCAGGATCCAGACCCGTTCGGCAGTCACTTCCATTTCGCCGGTTGGAATGGACGGGTTAATCGTATCGGCGGTGCGCAGCGCGACGGTGCCTTCAATGGCGACCACATACTCCGAGCGCAGCATCTCCGCCCGTTCATGCACAGCCGGTTCCACGCCTGCGTTGAATACGATTTGCGTCACGCCTTCACGGTCTCTGAGATGGATAAAGATCACTTTCCCGAGGTCGCGCCGGCGGTGTACCCAGCCCATCAGAATGACGCGCGAACCCGCGTCGGAAGCGCGTAATTGGCCGCACGAATGGGTGCGGCGAAGATCGCCGAGGAAGTCGAGTGCTACAGCATTATCTTGCATAGTTTGTATGATTACGGCCAACCGCGGCAGGCCGTTTCTAAGAGGACTCCTGGTCCTGCTTGTACAATTCGCGGGAGCGAACATAGTTCTGCGCGTTGCGGCGGAACCGCTCGCTCTCCTGCTCCGTTACAGCGCGTTTTACTTTCGCCGGCATGCCCATCACCATGCTTCCGGCGGGTATTTCCATGCGTTCCGGTACCAGCGCTCCGGCTGCGATTACCGAGCCGGCCCCGACCCGTGCTCCATTTAAAATGATGGCGCCGATCCCGATGAGGCAATCGTCTTCAATCACGCAGCCATGCAGCACCACGGAATGGCCGACCGTTACCCGGTCGCCGATCAGCAGTGGGTATAATTCATGCTCCACGTGCAGAACCGAGTTGTCTTGCACATTGCTTTCGCTTCCAATGCGGATGTAGTTGACGTCTCCGCGTGCCACGGCGTTTGGCCAGATGCTGGATCGTTCTCCGACCTCTACATCGCCAATGATTTG
>DATLCW010000062.1:0-8309 GCA_035526195.1 Bryobacteraceae bacterium | reverse complement strand
AGTTCGCCGTTTCCAAAGTCCCAGAACCAATGCCAGTTGTAGTGAACCAGGTTCTCATGATAGGGCTGCATGGGAGCAGGACCGAGCCATAAGTCCCAATTCAGCCACGAGGGCGGCTCTTTGGTTTCCTTGAATCCGATGGAATCGCGGCTGCCGGGGAAGAAGAAGTTGGCCTGGTAAATGTCGCCGATCGCTCCGCCGTGGATCAGCTCAATGCCTTTACGAAAGCGTCCCCACCAGCGGCGCTGAGTTCCCCCGGCAGCGATCCGCTTATATTTGCGCGCAGCGGCCACGAGTTGGATGCCCTCGAAGATGTTGTGAGAAACCGGCTTCTCGACGTAAACATCCTTCCCTGCCTGCATCGCCCAGATGGCTGTCAGGGCATGCCAATGATTTGTGGTGGCGATGGTCACCGCATCAATGTTCTTGTCGTCGAAAATGCGGCGCATGTCGGACTCAAGCCGGGGCCGTTTGCCGGTCTTTTGAAAAATGATCGAGGAGGCTTGTTCGGTACGCCGGCCGTCCGGATCGACCAATGCGGCGATCTCCACATTGGCGACAGGCAGAATTTCCCTGATATGGGCGGACCCGCGGGATCCCACCCCAATGACAGCAAGCCTTACACGGTCATTCGCTGCTGCCCAGGCTTGCGAACTGGCGGCAGTGGCTGCGGCAAGAAAGTGACGGCGTTTCATCTCTACAAGTCTACTGCTACTTGGCGGTCGCGGTTCAGGGCAGCGCCGGGCGCCCGATCACTTACGTTTCACTTACCGGATGCTTACGCGGCGCTGGACGGTTCTCTGGGGGCCTTTCCACGTTGTTCTTTGAAAGCGGTTGCGAACAACCCGAACGAAAGAAAAAGGAAATTGCCATGACTTGTAACTCTCTTCGCCACGTATTGCTTACAGCCGGCCTGCTGGCCTGCTGCACGATCCCCGATTTCGCCAGCGTCGGCTTGCCGGTCCACTTCAGTCTGGGCAGCGCGGATTCGCTTCGACGGGGCGAACCGATCACGATCCTCGTTGCCGTACAATCCGGGGCGGATCTGCCCTTCATGAAGTTTGAGGTGGGCTCGTCTACCGATTGGCAGGTTTTAGATGGCACCTCGCACTGGGCGGGCGCCGTGGGGAAGGGGCAGACGCTGCAGTTTCAATTTCGCGCCATTGCTCTCACGGACCAGCCCGAGGAACTGGCGGCCACGTTGAGCGTACCGGGGGAACCGGCCCGCATTGCGTCGCTCGATCCGAATCGTTTGGGGGGCCGTTTTCCGGAACGGGTGAAAGGCGATCCGGAAGGGAAAGCAGGCGAGCGGGCGAGTGAGGAAGAGCGGAGCCGGGGAGAATACGATCCTTCCGGCATTCTCGCCGTGCCGTTAGCGGCCACCGAACCGCAAGTACCGGGAGAGGAGCCAACGGCGGCGCGGGGACGCGCTCCAGCCGCCAGTAAAACACGAGGCATGCGTGAAGCTTCCTTTACAGCTACCGGGCGGTTCACTTATCTGGATGATAATAACGTGCGGCGCGGAGTGCGTAATGCGACGGTTGAGTTGTGGAATCTGCGGTCGGGAAACGATCTGTTGGAAGACAAATGCGATACCGGGATTACCGATGGGAACGGGAATTTCAGCCTGAACACAACCTGTAGCGATTTATTCGACGGTCCGGACCTGGCGGTACGCATCGTGCTGAATACCAGCGTGGTGGAAGTGAAGCCGGACAGCATCTTCGCCGGCAGCTACACTTTTCAGAGCGGAACGCGCACGAACGTGAGTTCCGACAGCATCAACTTCGGCACCATCACCATCACCAGCAACCGGGGAGCGTTTCAGGCGCACAACCTGATCACGCGGGCGCACACCTTCATGTCGCAGCAGGGCGAGAATCTTTCGAAAGTGACGGTGCTGTGGCCCTCTGCTTCCAGTTCGCCTGTCTCGTTCTATACGCCTATTTTGGCGAACCTTACGCTGAAAACAACGGAGCCGTTTGGGGACGAAGGGACCGTGTTTCATGAATATGGGCACCACATTCTCAGCACCGTGGCGGAAAGCCCCAGTCCGGATTATTCAAACGGCAACTGCGACAGCCCCGGCCATCCCGGACATTGCCTGGATCAGCCTGAAAAGGGCGCGATCGCCTGGACCGAAGGGTGGCCGGACTTCTTCGGCGCATTCCTATACAGCCGCCACAAAACCGAGGATGGCTACGGCGCCAACACGAGGTACCGTTTTGAGAATCATCCAGCGAACTTTGCTTTCCCGGGCGAGGAAGATCATACGGAGGCGTTTGTGGCCGCCCTCCTCTGGGATTTGACCGATGGGGTTGACGACGATGAGGACGAGCAAGGAGCGGGCCGCCGGGACAGGATCAGCCTGACGTTTCAAAACATCTGGGATGTGATCAAAAACTTCGATCCTTCGGCTGATCTCTTTCACAATCACCCGACGTCGGTGCATGAGCTGTGGACGGGCCTGCGGCTGAACCATCGCGGGGATATCAATAGGATTTCCGAGGCCTACCGGGAGCACAACATGATCAAGCCACAACCGGACCTGGAGATGACGGCCGTGCAGACGGCGCCGACGCAGATTCCGCGAGGCGCTTCGTTCACGATCAGCAATACGGTTCGCAACACGGGCAACGAACTGGCGAATAACGGGTTCACGGTGCGGTTGCGGCTGGTGCCGGTGGTTGGTCCCGGCAACTTCGCGCTGCCGGTAACAGTTGGCTTCCGCACGATCGGCGTCAGCATGGCGGCGGGCGGCAGCAATACCGCAACTACGACACTTACGGTTCCAGGGACTGCGACGGCGGGGAATTACGTGTTGCAAGCCTGCGCGGACAGCGGCGGGGCGGTTCCGGAATCGGTGGAAAGCAACAACTGCCGGACGGCGGCGGGGAGCGCGGTGGTGCAATAGAGAGTGTTTCCGTTCGAATCAGGCGAGCGCGACCGCATTCCGGCTGCGCTCGTCCTTTTTATTTCGCGAGCGCGATTGCTGTTGGGCTAGCATGGAGAAATGACTCGACGAAAATGGATCCCCGCTGCTTTTGCGGGCGCGGCGATGCCGGCAGCGGGTGCTTTGCTGCGTCCCGCGGTGCTGCGCGAGGGCGATACGGTGGGGTTGATCACTCCTTCCACCTTTGTGTCGGATCCGGACCGGATTGCGCTGACGGAGCGGACGATCCGGTACTTCGGCCTGAACGCGAAATTCGGGCGCAACGTGCGGAAGCGCGAGGGGTACGTGGGCGGCTCGGTGGAAGAACGGGTGGCGGATTTGCACGACATGTTTCGCGATCCGGAGGTCAAGGCGGTGTTCTGTATCCGGGGGGGATTCGGGTCGGCGCACCTGCTGGACCATATCGATTACGGGCTGATCGGCAAGAATCCGAAGATCTTTCTGGGGTACAGCGACATAACGGCGCTGCATCTGGCCATCCAGCGGAAAACAGGGATGGTGACGTTTCATGGACCGGTGGCGCTGTCGCGATTTACGAAATATACGCAGGAACATTTCCGGCGTGCTTTGTTTGAAACAAAACCCTTAGGTTTGTTGGGGAATCCACGGGATTCGGATCCCTTGCGGCCCGCTCACACCGTGCGCACGATTCGCGGCGGGACGGCGCGGGGTCCACTGGCGGGGGGGAACCTGACGTTGATCAGCACGACGTTAGGGACGCCGTATGAAATCGAGAGCAAGGGCAAGATCCTGTTTCTCGAAGATGTGGACGAGCAGCCTTACAGCGTTGACCGGATGCTGACGCATCTAAAACTGGCTGGGAAACTGGACGCCGCGGCAGGGATCGTTTTCGGGGAGTGTAACGATTGCCGGCCGCGGGATTTCCGGCCGTCATTTGACTCGAATTTCTCTTTGGGAGAAATTCTCGACAGGATATTGGGGAAACTGAGGATTCCCGTGTTCTCAGGATTAACAATCGGGCATACGGAGGATCAATTGACGTTACCGGTGGGGGTGATGGCGACGCTCGATGCGGACAAAGGGAATTTAACGGTGGAGGAGGCGGGCGTTATTTAAAAAACACGATAAGAATAACCGTTCCGTTTGCAGCGAAACGGTTATTCCGCAGGAATTTTAACGAGGAGAGGAAAGTCAGGCGGTCGCCGGCGCGGCTTTTCCCTTCACGGGATAATGGGCGATAAGCCACTGCTCAATGGTCGCGCGCTGCGCAGCCGGTACGACCCGCTGCCAACTTACGATGCCGGTTTTCTGGTTGTACTCACCCATGACGTAAGAATTTTCATTCAGGACATTCACCAACCCATCTGGTTTGATGAGCTGGCAACGGTACGAAGACGGAATGGAGTAATGATTTGACATCTGTAGGTAGTATAGCAGAGGCGGGGTATTCAAGCACCCGGACGAGCGCAAACAATGCTATAGGAGTTCCGCGGAAAGAGCTTTAACCGCCGAAGTCATCATTTGTCTACAAGCATCTACAAGGCAAATTTATCGTTCTCGCCCGCCTTCCCCGACAGGCGCGGATCGCCGCCCGTCTGTTTCAGAATCCGCTCCAAACGATCCTGCATTCCCTGTACCATTTTTTTTACTTCCGGATTACGGATGTGATTTACATAGCGGCCGCGCATGCGGGGGCCGACGCGGGCTTCCGCAATCAGATTATGGATCTGTCCGGGATCGCTTCGCAGATCGTACAACTCGGGGATATCCCACACGCCGGGATAATGCATCAGGCTGTGAGTTTCGGTGCGCAGGCCAATCACTGTGGGCGTATAGGGAAAATCCTGTTCCCACGCGTAGTGATAGAGAAAGTCCTTGCGCCAGTTATCAGGTGGATGGCCGGCGGCAAGCGGCAGCAGCGAGCGTCCCATCATCGTCGAAGCAGGCTTTACTCCGGCCGCATCCAGAAAGGTAGGCGCGATATCCATGTTGAGAGCCATGGCATCCACCACCCTTCCCACGGAGCCAAACAACGCCGGACAATGCGCGAGCATCGGTACGCGAATGGAAGGTTCGTACATTGCCCGCTTATCGATGAGGCCGTGCTCGCCCCACATGTAGCCGTTGTCGCCCATATAAACGACCAGCGTGTCCTGGAGGATGCCGCGAGCTTCCAACTCGGCGAAAATCTGTCCCACGCTCTCGTCGATGCCGATCAGGCACTGGCAATACTTGCGGTAGTGCGAATCAAAAGGCTCATCGCTGTCCAGCATGCCGTCCACGCCATGGCGTGTCGGGCGGCGGCGGAGAACCCAATCCGGCCACTGGCGGTAATGCTCCTCTTTATGGAGCATGGATTTCGGGCGCGGGACGGTCAGCCCTTCGAATAACCGGGCATGACGGCCGGGAGGCACAAAAGGAGAGTGCACGGCCTTGTGGGAAAGATAGAGGCAGAAGGGGCGCGAGGCATTCTCCTGAATGAAGCGGCGCGCCTCCCCGGTCAGGATATCGGTCATATCGCCCCGCGTTTGCTGGCGTACGCCGTTGCGATTGACTTCAGGATTCAAATACTCGCCCTGCCCGCGAAAGCTCAACCAGTGATCGAACCCCGGCTGCGGCGCGTCGCTATCGCGTGCCACTTGCCGATGAAGGCGGTGCGGTAGCGGCTGTGCTTTAACAGCTGTGGAAAGGTTGGGATCTTCTGGTCAAGCGCAGAGAAGTTATCGGCGATGCGGTGCTGATGAAGGTACTGGCTGGAAAGAATGGTCGCACGGCTGGGGGAACACAGGGAACTGGTGACGAAGGCATTGCGAAACGTGACGCCGCGGTGCACCATGCGATCGAGATGGGGCGTATGTCCCTTGAGCCAGGGGTGGCCCAAAGCGCCGATAAAGTCGTAACGGTGATCGTCCGCGAGGATGAATACAATATTGCGGCGTGTGGGCTGGACCTGGACGAACGGAGCCGCCGCGGCGGATGGAATCGCGGATTGGATAAAGGAGCGGCGCTTCATGATCTAGGAGTCTACTACGGCTGCTATGGTGGACTCGATGGTGAAGTTCGATATTCCCGGCGCCGAGGATCTCGCAAGAGATGAGGGATGGTGGCGAATTTACGAGATCTCTTTCCCGTCAAGAGAGCGCGAGACGGAGGAAGTCATTCTGAAAAGCATTGTTTCGGGAGCGGGGCTGGCCGTGCGTGCGCGGCTGGAAAAACGTACGGTGGGTATCGCGACGACGCATCTCCTGATGGATCCGCCGGCGGTATTTCTGGTGTATCTGGCGATTGCAGCGGAGGAGCGGTCCAACGGGCTGGGATCGCCTCTTCTCGCCTACGCGGTGGAGACCAGCACAGTCCGGCTACAGGAGCACGGTCTGAATTCGCTGGGCGTGATATTCGAAGTGGAGCCCGCGCCAAGGCGGGTTGCGTTCTTCGAACGCTACGGAGCGGTGCGGCTGGCGCAACGTTATTTCCAGCCGCCGGTGGATGGAACCGGTGCTGTACCGATGCAGCTCATGTTCAAGCCGGCTTCTGGCGGAGCCGTGCCGGCACCGCTGACGATCGGAGCGTTGATCCGCGCCATGTACTTCGAGAAGTACGGCGCGATGAATGGCGTGCCGGCCGCACTTCTGGATAAGCTTTTGCGCATCACGCGCGGGAGCTGACTCCGGCCTCGCCGACGGGCTCGGACGCCGCCAAGTCTGTGATCGCCGGCCCGTTGATCACTTTCCCGGTAGCCTCAAATCGCGAGCCGTGGCAGGGGCAATCCCAGGTTTTCTCGGTGGGGTTCCAGGCGACGATGCATCCGAGGTGGGGACAGATGGCCGACAACTCGTGCAACTCGCCCTGTTTATCGCGGTAAACGGCGATCTTCTTCAGCCCGCGGCGCAGCAAGGCGCCTTCGCCGGCCGGAATTTCCTCGCCGGAGGCCACCTGCCCGCCAGTGACATATTCGCCATACTGCGCTACGACGTTGAGATTTTCTTTGGCGAATTCCGAAGCGGACTTCAGAGAAACGCGTGAGGGATCGTAGAGCGCTTCCCACGGGTTGGAACGTCCGAGAATCAGATCGGATATCAGCATTCCTCCGATTGTGCCGTGCGTCATGCCGTGGCCGGAATCTCCGGTCACAATGTACACGTTCTTTTCCCCAGGGTTGCGTCCGAGGAACGCCAAGCCATCCACCGGTTCCATGATCTGGCCGGACCACTGAGAGACGGCCGGCCCGGCCATGGGAAAACGCTGGCGCATCCAGGCTTCCAGGCGTCCGAACGGCTCCGCCAGGTCATCCACTTGTCCCGTTTTATGGTCTTCGCCTCCGACAATCAGCAGATCCTCGTGCGATCCGCGCTGGAGGCGGACGTAATGATAGGGATCGAGGGTGTCCCATAACAATGCGGTTGGCATAGCTCCCCGGGGAACCGGCGCCGCGACCACATAGCTCCTATACGCAGCCTGCTTGGTGTGGATGGCTACCCAGTCATTCACCGGCGTGTTGGTGGCGACCACCAAGGCATCCGCCGTGACGACGGGCCCGCCGCTGGTGACCACTTGGACTTTTCCCTCGTTTTTGAACTCTTCCGCTTTTGTCTTATGGAAGATGCGTCCGCCATTCCGCTCGATGGCCTGCATCAGACTGGAAAGGTATTTGAGTGGATGAAATTGTCCCTGGCGGGGAAAACGGAGACATGGACCGGTGTTGAACGAGGCCAAGGGGGCACGCTCCACCATCTGCACTTCCTTCAAGCCGGCGCGCCGGGCAGCATCCAACTCTTTTTCCAGGATGCCGGTGGGATCGCCCGGCGGATCAAACAAATAGCCATCCAGCCGCTCAAAATCGCACTGGATCCGTTCTTTGGCGATAATCGCCTGAATACGGTCAATCGCCGCCGTATGACTCTGGGCGGCGAGACGCGCCCCGCTTTCTCCGTGCAATCGTTCCAACTCCACAAAACCGTCGTCGAGCGCATTGCTCAAATGAGCCGTGGTGCGAGAGGTTTCGCCCGAGTTGGAGGAGCCTTCCTCCAACACCACCACGGAGAGGCCTTCGTAGGAAAGTAAATAGGCTGTAGTGAGGCCCCCAATTCCGGCGCCGACGATGCAAACATCGGCCTGCGTATCCTGTTGAAGCGGCTTTCGAGCCCGAATTTCCGCCGTTTCCATCCACAGGGAACTTGTCGGTCTTGTGCTTTCTCTCATTCTCGTTTCTCCTCCCGACTGCTCTTCCATAAGTGTTGACATGCACAAGACAGGTCTTGTTTCTGGTTAGCGGTACCGTGTAATCGCGCGCAGTGTCTGAAAGTGATGGAAACCTTGCACTTTTAGCCACCGCCCGCAAATGAGGGGAAAAAGCGGGATTCGATGAGGGTATGACGGAATGCACCGGATATTGTGG
>DATLCW010000060.1:0-16442 GCA_035526195.1 Bryobacteraceae bacterium | reverse complement strand
TCTCCAAGCTGCGCCCCGGGAAACGATGCGATCACCCGTTCGCCGAGCGTTCGCCGGTCCAACTCCAGAATGTCGTTGCCGCGTACAAAGAAAATGGTCTCTCCCGAAGGATGGATCGCCGCGGAGAACGGATGGATCGCTCCTCCATCCGTCAATTGACGGATGTCTCCTTCAGGAAACGCCGCCTCGAACAGTTGGGCCGTGCCGCCGCGGTAGGAAGTGAAGATGAGGCTGTTTCCATCCGGCAGGAACGAGGTCTGCAGAAAATAGGTGGCGTGATTGATCGACGGATGCGACGTCATCTGGTGAACCAGGGCGCCGGTTGCCTTGTCCCTGTAAACCGAATGCTCGGAAGGAACGATCGAGCCGCGCACGCTCATTGAACTATCCTCGGGCCCGGGACAAAGATCAGGATGTGCTGCCGCGGCAGCCCTCCGATCACCTTTTGCAGTGTGAAGCCTTCGGCCTCGATTTCGGCTTTGGCCTCCTCGATCGTCATCTTGTGCTCCAGCCGGATCGGCACGTTGGGGTCCTCTTTGCGGAATTCGAGCAACACCATGCGCCCGGTTGGTTTCAGCGCGGACCGCAGCTTGCGCAGCATTACCTGGGGCCGCGCCAGCTCGTGATACACGTCGACCATGAGAATCAGATCGAGTTCCCCGGCAGGGAGCATCGGGTCGTCCTCCTTGCTGAGCACCGGTACCACATTGGTGATCTTTTCTGCGGCCGAGCGCTCTTTGAGCGCTTCGATCATTCGCGGCTGGATATCGGTGGCATACACCCTACCGGTGGGGCCGGTGAGCCGGGCCATACGGCGCGAGAAGTAGCCAGTGCCCGCGCCCACATCCGCAATGATCATGCCGGGCTGGATGCCGATCGCATCCAAAGCCTTGCCGGGTGCTTCCTCCTTCTCGCGCTCGGACCGCTCAAGCCATGGCGCTCCGCCGAAACCCATGACGTCCGCGATCGAACGTTTCGTAACCGGGTGTTTTTCCTGTGCCGGAAGGGTATGTATCAGTGCGAGTCCGCACAGGACAATAAAAGCAGGTCCTTGCATCTTCCGTTGTAAAAGCATCATAATCACGTTGATCCCAGCATGAAACAGAAGTACCCGGCCGTTCAACCACGGCGCCGTTTTATTACGGTGTCTTTGCCAGCAATGGGCGTGGCGCTTGCAGCAATGTCATGCAACAAAGGTTCGAAAGCTCCCCGAGCGATGTCTTTTCGCATGGGCGAACGGGCCAGCGTGGGGAAGCTCGTGTTTAACGTAACCGATACCGAGTGGAAAGCAACCGTTGGCGAATCTGCAAAGGCCAGGATTCCGGAACATCGTTTTCTGATCGTAAAGCTCAGCGTCACCAACAGCGGCTCGCAGCAAGCCGGTGTTTCTCTGCTGAACGTGTATAATGCCGAGGGCAAAGCCTTTCGCGAGTCTGACAATGGGGATGGTATCAACAACTGGATGGGACTGCTGCGGCTCGTGAAACCAGCAGAAACTCTGCAGGGTGATATTCTGTTTGACGTACCGCTGGCGAGCTACAAGCTACAGATTACTGACGGCGGGGAGCCCGATAACGAAATCATTGCGTATGTGGATCTGCCTTTGAATCTGGAAACCGATCCCATCCTCGCCGAGCCGCCGGCCATTCCCTCGTTGACCCAGCCCTCCGTTGAACCTCCTAAGAAGTGATTACCAAGGCCACAGCGCTCTGGTTTGCATTGTTCCAGACGCTTGCGGCTCAGGCGCCCGGTCTGACGATTCTTTCCGCCGGGTTCCAGCAGTTTGAAGATGGTCCTCCGATTCCCGGCAAGGCGGTGTTTCAGGCCGGGGAATCGCTTTTCTTCAGTTGTCAGATCAGCGGTTACAAAGTCGGCCCCAAAGACATGATCGGCCTTGAATGGACGGTTGAGGTGTTGGACGAGAGGAACGTGCTTCTCACAAAGCCGGAATCAAAGAAACTGGAGACAGACGTGTCCCCCGAAGACAAGGAGTGGAAGCCGAAGATCCGCTTTCAGTTCGAAACGCCCGCCGCGGCGCAATGCACCGAGTGCGTGCTCAAGCTCAAGGTGAGCGACAAGCTCAGCGGAGCGACGGCCTCCATTGACAAAACGTTCGCGATCGAGAGCAGGAAGGTCGAGCCCAGTGAAACGCTAGTGGTGAGAAACTTTCGATTTCTGCGTGGGGAGTCCGATGGCGCCCCACTTCCGGTGGCCGCCTATCGATCCGGCGATGAGCTATGGGCCCGCTTTGAAATTACAGGGTATCGCTTCGGAGAAGGGAACCAGGTGAATGTCGAGTACGGGCTCTCCGTGTACCGGCCGTCGGGGAAACTTCTTTACCAGGAATTGAAGGCGGCGAAGCATGAGGAGCGCACGTTCTATCCCAAACGCTATGTGGAAGGGATCCTCAATCTGAAGCTGCAGGGGTTGCCCGCGGGCGAGTATCCGCTGGTGCTGGAAGTGAGGGATGAGGGCGGCAATCAGAAGTACGAGGCGCGGTTTCCATTTCGGGTGGAGTGACCGCGACGCTCAGTCGAGGACGAACTGCCGGATCCGCTGCCACATTGGCTCCAGCACGTTCAGAAGCTCATGATCGGAATCTTCCACGTGCAATTCGACATTCGCTTTGCCCTTGGCGAATTCGATGGATCGCGCGATTGGCACCACATCATCGTCCTTTCCGTGAAAAATGAGGCAAGGCTGTGCGACCGGCGGGTAATCTTCATACAGGGCGGCATCCTCCACCAGTTGGTAACCGAGCCGCGCCTCCTTCTTTTCCCCGTAGTGGTAGACCGAAAGATACCCCGTCCGCCGCCATTCGGCCATCCGTTCGGCGCCTAAAGCTTCCGGCCATCGTAGAGGAAATGCAAAGCCCGGGGCGAGCAGCACGACACGCTGTGTTTCGGCGTGGCGGGAAGCATAGAGAGCGGCCAAGTATCCGCCAAGACTGGATCCAATCAGCGTTACCGGGTGTCCGCCAGCAGCTTGTTCGATCACTCTAAGCTGCCCGGTGATGGTGAGCTGCGAAAAATTACCCGCGGCAAGGTCGGGAATCTGCAACTGTACATCGTGGGCGGCGAAGCGCCGGGCGAAGTACTGCGCCTTCTTCGAGGCCGGGCCGGAAGCGAATCCGTGCAGATAGAGGATGCCGCTCATTTCTGCGGAGGTTCCACCGTGAACTTCACGTCTGAGCTCGCTCCGAACATGCGGAAGCCGGAATAGCGAAAGCGGTTCTCGATCATCACCTGGGAGCCCACGGCTTCGGCATAGATGATGGATGCGGGCAGTACGATTCCATGGGCGCTCTGCTGATAATCCACTACCGCAAGGTGCCTCAGAGGAACATTCTTCTCAAGCCGGCTTACGTCCATGGTAATTCGCAAGGGAACGCCATCGGAATCGCGCATCCACAGTTCGCCGCGGAGCCTGTGCTTCACCACCAGCTTCCCTTCAAATACCGTCATGGCGGACTTACCTTGGATTTGTTCATAGGAGACGACCAGGGCCCTCTCCGCACCGATAAACCCGGTCCGCAGGGGACGGAAGGTGTAGTTGGCTAACTGCCGCTTTGTGAAGAGCAGAATGACTTGGCCGAAATCGGTCGCCGCCTCACGCAACCCGTAACCTTCGAATTCTTTGAGCAGCTTCTTCTTCATGCGGTCCGAATCCGTATTTAAGCCCATGGAGAGCGTTTCGCGGAGCTTTCCAGGACCCTTGACCTGGCGGCCATCCACCGACAACACCTCGCGGATTTCATGCAGATTCTGCGAGTCCTCTTTAAAGACGGCAAAGCCATACTCTGAGGTCAGCTTGCGGGAGGTGTAGGGAATTTCCGGCTTCGTGCCGCGCGGTTGGAACCGCGGCATGGGCAGCACGGCGACCTGCTCCAGCGTTTCCTGCCCGATGATTTTCGGCGCCGTGGCCGCAAATGCTTCCGCCTCCTCGGCGAGCCGCAACAGGCGCTGCTCCAGCGTCGGAACGGCATCGGCGGCACGGGCGCACACGGTGAGGAATACCAGGCCGAAAACGCTCATGAATCAAGTCTAGCTGACACGGGACGCTGGAAATGTTCGATGTTGTCCGGCGGTGCATCGGGCGTCCGTTATAATCGGATTGTGGTGTCCCTTAAATATTGGATTTGCGCCTTGCTGCTAGTGCTCTCAAGCGCTTGCAATAAGGCGGCCCAGACTAAAGAAGCCGTGCAGCAGGGCTTGTTCGAGCACTTGCAGAACCGCACGGGGCTGGACGTGAAAAGCATGGACATCAACGTTAGCGCGGTGTCGTTTCGCGAGAATGAAGCGGACGCGACGGTGACGTTCCACCCCAAGGGCTCTACCGACGCCGCCGGCGCCATGCAGATGAAATACGTGATGGAGCAGAAGGACGGGAAATGGGTGGTGAAGGGGAAAAGCGGAATGAGCCAGCATGGCGGCCAGGCTCCGTTGCAGGCGCTGCCCCCGGGTCATCCGCCGACGCCGGCGCCTGACGCCGGTGGAGCAAAAAAATGAGGAAAGTCGCGGTCCTGGGCGGCGGCCCGGCTGGCGCGTTCGCGGCGGAGAAGTTAGCTCGATCGGGCATCGAGACGATGTTGATCGACGAGAAGCTGGCATGGGAGAAGCCCTGTGGCGGAGGCATCACCTACAAGGCCTACGAAAAGTACCGGTTTTTGAAGGATAACGACACGCCGAAGCACCTGGTGACAGACACTTGCGTGGCGGCCCCGAGGGCGGGATCGGCGCGTATGACGTTGCGCCAGCCGCTGTTGATCTATTCCCGTTACGACCTCAATCATCTGATGTTGCAGCGGGCGCGCGACTCCGGCGCTCAGGTGGAAAAGACGCGCGTGCTCGAATTGAAGCGCCAGCAAGGCCGCTGGCGGCTGCGCACCAGAGATGGGGACTTGGAGGCAGACTACTGCATCGTGGCCACGGGTGCGCGAAATCCTTTGCGGGATGTGGGGACGCAACTCCGTCCGGCGGATGCGATGATTGCGCTGGGCTACTATGTGCCGGCGAACCAGCAGCATATCGATATCCAGTTCCTGCCTCAATTGGAAGGCTACATCTGGGTGTTTCCGCGCTGCGGCCATCTGTCGGTAGGTATTTGCGGCAAAGGGGAACCGGCGCAAAAACTGCGGCTGCGGCTCGAGCAGTACATGCGGGAGAAGGAAATTGATTACAAGAACGCACAGTTCTACAGCCACCTGCTTCCCTCGCTCGAAACACCGGCGTGGCGCAGCAATCGCATCGCCGGCGATGGTTGGATGGCGGTGGGGGACGCGGGCGGGCTGGTGGATCCGATCACCGGCGAAGGTCTTTATTACGCGATGCGTTCGGCCGAGCTTGCCACCGACGCCATTCTGGAAGACCGCCATCCGATGGCAGAATTGTCAGGCGCTTACCGCCGGGTCCTAGAGCATGACTTCGGCGACGATCTGGCGTTTGGCGCCAGCATCGCGCGGCGTGTGTTCCTGGGGCGATTCCTGTTTCGCGCCGTACCCACGCGCATGGTGGAATTCATGAAGCGCAGTCCGTTGTTCCTGGAACTGATGCAGGACCTTTTCGCGGGGACGCAACCGTATCTGACACTGCGCAGCCGGCTACTGCAGAACCTGAATGGAACGCTGCAGGAAATTCTGATGAATGCCTTCGTGCAGCGCATTCTCCCCGGAGGGCAGCGCGCATGACGACGGCGCGCTCCGAGGCGTTGTTTGAGCGGGCGAAGAAGACGATTCCCGGCGGCGTGAACTCGCCGGTGCGGGCGTTCCGCGGCGTGGGGGGCGTGCCGCGGTTCATCAAGCGCGGCGAGGGCTCGCGTATGATCGATGAAGACGGCAACAGCTACATCGACTACGTGGGCTCGTGGGGACCACTGCTGCTAGGTCACCGCCCGCCGCAGGTGGTGGAGGCGTTGCGGCAGGTGCTGGATGAAGTTGGTACAAGCTTTGGAGCGCCTACGGAGCGCGAAGTGGAAATGGCCGAGCTGCTTCGCGATGCCGTGCCCTCCATGGAAATGGTGCGGCTGGTGAACTCCGGTACCGAAGCCACCATGAGCGCGTTGCGGGTCGCGCGTGGCTTCACGGGACGCGATCTTACGATCAAGTTTGAAGGCTGCTATCACGGCCATGTGGACAGCCTGCTGGTGAAAGCGGGAAGCGGCATGGCGACGCTCGCGATCTCCGATACGGTGGGCGTGCCGGCAAGCTTCGCCGCCACCACCATTGCGCTGCCCTTCAACCACATCGCTGCCGTGGAAGCGGCATTCGCCGCCCATGGCGATAAGATCGCGGCAGTGATCGTGGAGCCAGTGGCCGGCAATATGGGGTGCATTCCTCCCTTGCCGGGTTTTCTGCAGGCGTTACGCGATATCACTGCGAAGTATGGGGCGTTGTACATTTTCGATGAAGTGATGACAGGCTTCCGGGTTGCTTTTGGAGGCGCGCAAAGCCTCTACGGCATCACGCCGGACCTCTCCACATTCGGCAAGGTAATCGGAGGCGGTTTGCCGATCGCCGCTTACGGCGGCAGGGCGGATATCATGTCGAAAGTCGCGCCTGTGGGACCGATTTATCAGGCCGGCACGCTTTCCGGCAATCCACTGGCGGTGGCGGCGGGCGTGGCCATGCTGCGGTATTTGAAGGCGCATCCCGAGATCTACCCGGAGCTGGAATTACGGGCTATGGCGTTGTGCGCCGATCCTCCGCCAGGCATTACCGTGAATCGCGTAGGATCGATGTTTACATTCTTCTTCAACGCCGGGCCGGTGATCGATTGGGATACGGCGAAAACATCGGATACCGGACGCTACGCCAAGTTCTTCCATTGGATGCTGAGTCAGGGCGTGTATCTCGCTCCTTCGCAATATGAGGCAGCGTTCCTGTCAGCCGCTCACTCAGATGAGGATATCCGGCATACGGTGGAGGCCGCGAGAGCTTTCTTCGGGCAGTAGCCAGGCATGGAAATTGTATTGACCGCCGTCGATGAAGCGCTCGCGGCAGCTTGGCAGCAGTTCTGCGGAGATCTGCCGGCCGTTCGCATTCACAGGGGTTCGATTCTCGATACGGCCTGTGACGCGGTGGTGAGCCCCGCAAACAGCTTTGGGTTCATGGACGGCGGTATCGACGCACTTTACCTCAGGCACTTCGGCTCCGAGTTGCAGCAGAGAGTGCGGGATATGATCGTCGCACGGCATCACGGAGAGCTACTTGTCGGGGCCGCAGATATTGTCGAGACCGGCGACGCGCGTATTCCGTTTCTGATCGTGGCGCCTACCATGCGGGTGCCGACGGTATTAATTGAATCGGTTAACCCATACCTGGCGGCAAGAGCGGTGCTGTTGCTCATACAACACGGCCGATTCGAGAAAAATCCCATTCGCGACGCTGTGCGGACCCTCGCTTTGCCAGGGCTTGGTACCGGTGTGGGCGGTGTCAGTCCAAGCACTTGTGCGCATCAGGTCCGAACGGCTATTGATGAAGTTGTTCTTGGAAGGCGCCCGCCTCCCCGCTCCTGGACAGAAGCTAGCGAACGGCACCAACTGCTTTACACCGCCCGGCCGCGCCGTCTTCAGGAACCATAGCCGGTTACAGGAACGGGTTGAACACCCGTTCATGGCCGATGGTGGTGTTTCCGCCATGTCCGGGAATCACCGCGGCTTCATCGGGAAGCACCAGGAGCTTGGTGTGAATCGAGGAAAGGATCTTGCGATGATCGCCGCCGGGGAGATCGGTACGTCCGATGGATTCGCGAAACAGCGTATCGCCGGAGACCAGTTTACTCTCCGCCGGGATCCACAGGCAGAGGCTGCCTTGCGTGTGCCCGGGCGTGTGCAGGACGTGGAATTCCGCGGGTCCCAGTTGCAGCACGTCGCCCTCTTTGGCTTCATGATCGATTTCCGTCTGCTCGGGTTTTGGCATTCCCAGCCAGCCGGCCTGGACGTCCAGGCGATCATACAATTCCTGGTCATTACGGTTCATCCAGACGGGCGCTCCTGTGGCTGCTTTCATCTTTTGAGCGCCGCCGATGTGGTCGATGTGCGCATGGGTGATCACGATGGTCTTCACCGTGAGATGGTGCTTTTCGAGCAAGGCGAGGATCTGATCGATGTTGTCGCCGGGATCGATGACGATTGCTTCGCGAGTCGTCTCATCACCAAAAATCGAGCAGTTGCACTGCAGCATTCCAACGGGCAAAATCTCGTGAATCATAGAGTGGGCCGTATGCTTCAATTATCGTGCTTGAAAGACGCGGTGTTCTGACCGGTGCAAGTCCGGTCCGGGTAGGCGCCGAAGCGCCCGGTAGCATACTCCAGACAGTCTGAAAGGTATTTTGGGAACGACGAGCCGGTCCTATCTCGGCGAAGGCAATTGACAGCATGCGGGATCGGAACGGATGTTGGACATTCTCCGGGTCCAGGCGGTGTGAAAGTGCAGAGCGGACAGGAAAGGAAGCTACCGGCAGCCAAGTAAGGCAAGACGGTGAGTATAAGGCCGGAAGCTGTCGCCGCCCGGCGCTAAGGAGCTACAGCAGGGAAGGCATGGAGACGAGTGCGCAGCAAGGGCGGCGCGGCAGGGGTAGACGCGGAGACGATCCAGGTAGTATTCCACGCAGCCTTGGCGTTCGCCGAAGACAACGAAGAAACTTCGTGTGGGAAGGATGTGAAGCAGATTATCGCGGAACTAACGCCCGTGCTTCGCGGTTGGGAAACTATTTCCGGATGGCCAAGAGCCGGCGGATACCGGCGGGGCGGGCAAAGGCCACCGCAGCGGGCTCCATGGACCGGCGATCCGCAACAGGAGATGGGTCTGCACAAAGTGGATGGGCCCCGTGAAATACCCGGGCCAAAGAGCGAGTACGCGCTATTATCTACCAATGGAGAATGAACTGGCTACTCTCTTTGCGGACTCGGCGGTGCGCCGCCTCCGCCAGTATCGTGACCGCATTGAGAAATGCGTGCACGCGTTAGCCGAGGATCAGATATGGGCTCGCGGTTCGGAAAATGAGAACGCCATTGGCAATCTTATATTGCATCTTGAGGGCAACGTCCGGCAGTGGATTCTCGGCGGCGTCGACGGGCAACCGGATCACCGGGTCCGCGATGTCGAGTTCTCAACCCGTGGGGATGTGTCCACCGGGCAAATGTGGGAGAAACTCAACGCCACGGTCGAGGAAGCGGCCACGGTGACCGGCAGCCTGACGGGGCGGGAATTGGTGGAAAAAGTCACGATTCAAGGCTATCCCGTATCGAAGCTTGAGGCGGTGTTCCATGTGGTGGAGCACTTCGCGCTGCACAGCGGACAGATCATGTTCGCGACTAAAATGTTGACGCACCAGGATCTCGGTTTTTATAAACACCTGGGCAGCATTACGGCACCCGCCCACCGGGAACAGACACCGTGACGTGCGGAAGCAGCCGCTTCCATCGCCACGACCGGAAGGAGTGTCGTTACCAATCCGCTCCCCGGGGGCTTTTTCGTAGTACGCGAATCGCTGGAAACCGCAATCCTGACGAAGCAGGAATCAGCGGTGTAATCAGCCGCCGGGTCCGCAATAGAGAATAGGATTAGCGAGCGTCCGCCCCCGCCTTGACGCCCCCTGAGGACGCCTCTACAATTAAGGTTAGCTTGAGGACGACCGCCATCAGGTACTTTATGCGAGTCAACGCGCTTACCGTTCTCTCCGGAAGCCTTGCCCTAGGCATCGCTTTCACCACCGCTACTCCCGCGGCTGCCGCCGACAAAAAGAAAGCGGCCGTTGCGGAGAATCGCGAAACCGTCGCCAAACCGCTGTCTGAAAAAGAGCGCAAGAAGCGCGAAGACAAGCTTCGCAAAGAGTTGGAGACTCCTTACCGCAAGTGGCTGAATGAGGACGTCACCTACATCATTACCGACGAAGAGCGGAAAGCGTTGAAGAACATGAACACCGACGATGAACGCGAACAGTTCATCGAAGCGTTCTGGCTGCGCCGCGATCCCACTCCGGATACGCAGGAGAACGAGTTCAAGGAAGAACACTACCGCCGCATCGCCTACGCCAACGAACGGTTCGCTTCCGGAATCCCCGGATGGAAAGCGGATCGCGGCCGTATCTATATTACATTCGGTCCGCCCGATGAAATTGAAGATCATCCCTCCGGCGGCAGCTATGAGCGGCCTTACGAAGAAGGCGGCGGCACGACCTCCACTTATCCGTTCGCCAAATGGCGTTATCGCTGGATTGAAGGAATTGGATCCGACATCATCATTGAATTCGTAGATACTACGATGACCGGCGAATACCGCATGACCATGGACCCGTCCGAAAAGGACGCATTGCTCATGGTTCCCAACGCCGGCCTCACTTTGATGGAGCAGATGGGCATGGCGTCGAAGACGGACCGCTTCAGCCGCACCGACGGCACCCGGCTCGGCACCGGGACGCAGCCGCTGCCCAACCGTATGAATCAGTTCGAGCGGCTGCAACAGTTCGCGCTGCTGCAAAAGCCGCCGGCCGCTAAATTCAAGGATCTGGAAGCGGCTGTCAATTCCACCATTCGTTTCAACCTGCTTCCGATGCAGGTTCGGGCCGATTTCATGAAGCTGACCAACTCCACGATCCTCTCGCAATTCACCATCAAGCTGGAAAAGAAGGATCTGCAGTACAAGCAGAAAGACGGCGTTTCCCAGGGCGTAGTCAATATCTACGCGCGCATCACTTCGATGGCCCGCCGCGTGGTGAACGTGTTTGAGGATGTGGTTACGGTGGAGTTCCCCATGGAACTCACCCAGGAAGCCGTCAAGACCGCTTCGGTTTATCAGAAGTCGGTTCCTCTGCCCCCGGGCACCTACCGGCTGAATGTTGTCGTCAAGGACATCAATGGCGGCAACATGAATAATTACGAGATGGCGCTCCACGTCCCGCGCTTCGACGATGAGAAGCTGGGTTCGAGCTCGCTCGTCCTCGCCGACGTGATTGAGAAAGTTCCTACCCGTTCCATCGGTACGGGCCAGTTCGTCATCGGCACCTCGAAAGTGCGTCCCCGCGTGGGAGAAACCTTCCGCCGCGACGAGAAGATGGGCATCTACGTCCAACTCTACAATTTCGGCGCTGACGAGAAGACCAGAAAGCCGAGTGGTACGATTGAATACGAAGTGATCAAAGCGGGTACCAACGAAAAGATTTTCGACTTCTCCGAAGAGATCGATAAGATCCAGGGGGCGTCGGCTCAACAAGTCACCATCGAGAAACTCTTGCCGCTACAAAACATGGCGCCGGGGCAGTACATTTTAAAAATGAAGGTGCAGGATAAGGTCGGGAATCAGACGCTGACTCCACAAGCAACCTTCACGGTGGTCTAAAATCGAATCAGCCCGGCGGATCGCACCAGTTCCGCCGGCTCCAATAGGCCCTTCGAGCCAATGAGAATCAGGACAACTGGTCTTTCGGCGGTTTTCATCCTTGCAGCCCTGGGCGTACCCGCCCACGCCGCGAGTAATTCGCTCACCGGCAGCATCGTAGGAATGGTGAGCAATGCGCTCGGTATTCCCCAGATGGGCGCAAGCGTCACCTTATTCAACCGGGTAGACCGCGAGGTGGCCCGCACTCTAACCGACGATCGGGGCCACTTTCAGTTCGAATCTCTGCCCTCGGATCGTTACAGCGTGCGTGTTACCTTAGCGAGTTTCCTGCCGGCCTTGCATGGCAACATTGGGGTCCAACCGGGAATCCGGAAGGTACTGGAGATCAACCTGGCGGGAGTTTTGAGCACCATCGAGCTGGTTTACTCGCTGCCGGTTCAGCAAGGGCTGATGAGCGATGACTGGAAATGGACGTTGCGCGGATCGCTCGCGACCCGGCCCATCCTTCGATTCCTCCCCGCCGAGCGTGTTGTCTTTAAACACCAGTCGGGCCTTTTCTCGCAGACCCGGGGCATGGTGCGTATTTCTGCGGGCGATGCGACTCCGGCTCCTACTCTTGGCAGCCAGCCGGATCTCGGCACGGCTTTTGCTTTGGCCACTTCGCTGTACGGATCCAATCGAGTGGAAGTGAGCGGAAATGTAGGATACGGCGCCGCGTCCGGCAACCCGGCCGCGGGATTCCGTACCACTTACAGCCGCCGCACCGATGACAGTCATTCCCCCGAAGTCGCAGTTACTATGAGGCAAATGCTGTCGAGTCCCTTTGGGCGGTCCGATTCGATGCCGGTTCTGCGAACGATGTCGGTGGGCGTGACCGATCGCATCCGGATCGCGGAGCATCTGTTGATTTCTTATGGCGCCACCATGGAGTCGGTGCAGTACCTGCAGCGTTTGAATTACGTGTCCCCTTTTGCCAGGGTTACCTACGATGCTGGACCGGCCGGCACCATTGACTTCGGATTCAGTTCGGGTTTGCCGCCCATCCAACTGTATAAAGGCGCTTCGGCTCCTGTGGATGCCGACGAGCAGCAGCAACTCGCGAGCCTTGCCTTGTTCCCCAGGGTATCGGTACGGGGCGGCTCCGTTCGTGTGCAGCGGGCGCAGAACTTCGAAGCAGGCTATAGCGCAAAAATTGGAAAACGCACGTTGACCGCCGGAGCGTATCACGAGTCTTTCAGCAATGCGGCCCTGACGGCGATCTCACCGGGCGCGGCCTTTGGGGAGGGCGAGATGCTGCCGGATATGTTCTCCACCGCATCCATCTTCAATGCCGGAAATTATTCCACCGTGGGTTACATGGCGTCTGTGGCGCAGCCGTTGACTGAAAACTGGACGGTAACCTTTGCCTATGGGAATAGCGGCGTCCTGGAAGCGACGCACGATGAGTTGACGACCCAGGATGCCAACGAATTGCGGAGCTTACTGCAAACCCGCGGGCGTCACTGGGCCACCACCCTGCTGGCGGGGAATATCCCACTGACCGGCACCAGGTTCACCACCAGCTACCAGTTTATGAACGGCCGGGCGCTCACTCCCGGGCATTACTATATCACCCAGCGGATCACTCCCGGTCAGGGGCTGAACGTGAATATCCGGCAGCCGCTGCCCGCATTCGGCGGGATGTCCGGCAAACTCGAAGCCACTGCCGAAGTGCGCAACTTTCTGGCCCAGGGCTATCAGCCGATTCATCTCCAAGGCGGCCAGCGGATCCAACTCGTACACTCTCCCAGAGCATTGCGCGGCGGCTTGGCGTTTATCTTTTGATCCGCCGGAAGTGTGGTACTGTCAGGACTCTCCTTACGGAAGCCTAGTGCGATTCCGAGTACTTCGAAGCCCGGCGAAGCAGTATGATCCCTACGTAAGGGAATTTCCTATGCTTCGATTTCCAATGGCTGTATTCGCTGGTCTATGGATCCTGCTTTCGGTCGGCCCACGTTCTGGGGCGGCGACAATCTTCACTGCAAATCTCACCAACTCTCAAGAGAATCCACCTGTCAGCCCGACGTTAACCAACGGACAGCCGCGGCCTGTATCCTTCGGCTCAGCGACCTTCGTGTTAAACGACGCCATGACGGCGATGACATTCACCGCCACCGTCACCAACATCGATTTCACCGGCTCCCAAACAGCGGACGTGAACGACAACCTCGTAGCTGCGCATATCCACGCGGGCGCTAATTTTCCGCCTCTCAATAATCCCGTGGTGTTTGGATTTTTCGGTTCGCCTTTTAACGACAACAATCCAAACGATTTAGTGAACACTCCGTTCTCCTCCGGGGTTGGGGGCGTGATCAGCGGCAAGTGGGATGCGCCGGAAGGCAATGCAACCACGCTTTCCGCCCAATTAGCGAATATTTTCGCCGGCCGCGCCTACATGAACTTCCATACCACTCAGTTCGGCGGCGGCGAAATACGCGGGGTAATCGTCACTCCTGAGCCGTCGGCGGCGATCTTGTTTGGTTTGGGCGCTCTTGCATTGGCCGGTCTCCGCTTGTATCAGCGCCGCTAACGGCCGTCTGAGCGTCGTCCGGAGGTCATTTGCGTGCTGGACGTCCCGGCTGTTCCGTGAAGGCCTGCGCGATTCTCACCGCGAGAGAAAACGTGTCCGCGTAGGAGATGTTCGTCGTCACCGACACGGTAATCCCGTCCTGGAGTGTCTGAGAGATGCCCGCCCAGGGTCTAGCCATCATGGCCAGCCAGGCTTGTTTGCTTACCCGAAAGCGGAACGGTCTCAAGGTCCCAGCCCAGACCGTAACCTGTTTCCTCGTCCGAGGGCAGTCGCTGTGACGTCTGACCCCCTTAGCCTGGAGTGGTCCGCCCGCTAGCTGTTGCGCCTAAAACATCAGCGCCTCTGGGCGCTCTCCTCGCAACAAAGATACCGATATCGGCACCCCAGGAAAACGTCGGGCGATGAATTCCTGCACGTCCCGATGAGCATCGCTCAGGTGCGCAGGTTCAACACTGCGCGTCATCACAACCAACTCACGTACGTCCAGCGTTAATCCCTCGCCGAGCCGTTGAAGAATGCGGAGCAAACGGTCGTCGTATTCGGGATGGTCCCTTGTCTTTGAGGGTGGCATCGGAACGAGAGTGGCTGAAAGCCACTCCTGGTTGATGGCCTCCCTCAGCATCCTTCCGGCGTCACGAATTGCTGTCTCCTTGAAGTGCCACTCCGGCTTTCCGCGCCGGTCCATGGGTTTCTTCAGGTTGTAGATGAGCTTGTTGATGGGGCTGACCTCCGCCCTCTTCACAACAAACTGAATGGGTCCACATCGATAGTCAGCGACGTCGAAGGCCAATGGCGCTGCTCAGCATACGCGCGCAGACTGTGCAGCAGCTCATTCAAGCGTTTTCGATTGGCCGCCTTCAGCAGCAGTTGATAGCGGAACTCGGTCTTTAGTCGTGGAATAGGAGCTTCCGCCGGGCCCAGTATTTTCAAATCGGCGGGCGATGGTCCGAAGAAGTTGCCGATATCTCCGCTCATCTCCAACGCTTGTTGCTGGTTCTGACTCCGCACCATGACGTTTGCCAGTGCGGCAAATGGCGGATAACGCATGCTGCGGCGGAAGTGCAACTCTTTTTCGTAGAACTGATTGTAGTCCTGGAGGGCAGCCAAACGGACGGCGTAGTGATCGGGGTTGCTGGTCTGGATAATCACGTTACCAGGCAGATGGCCGCGTCCGGCGCGTCCCGCAACCTGAGTCAGCAACTGGAAGGTACGCTCAGCGGCACGGAAGTCCGGCATCCCCAGCGAGGTGTCCGCGGACACCACACCGACCAGAGTGACATTAGGAATGTCATGGCCTTTGGCAATCATCTGCGTTCCTACCAGGATGTCGTACTCGTGCGCGCGAAACCCTTGCAGGATCGTTTCAAAACGCCGCTTGCCAGTCACCGTGTCGCGATCCATTCGTATGATTCGCGCGCGCGGGAAAGCAAGGTGCAGTTCATCCTCTACCTTTTCCGCGCCGAGCCCTAGAAAATACACATGCTCGCTGTTGCATTTCGGGCAGCGCTGCGGCGGCCGTTCCGCGTAATTGCAGTAATGGCAGAGCATACGCCGGTCGCGATGATGGTAGGTGAGGGTGACAGCGCAGTTCTGGCACTCTACCCGCTCGCCGCAGGACCGGCAGGAAACGCAGCTCGAAAAGCCACGCCGGTTGAGCAGCACCATCACCTGCTCCTGAGCGTCCACGCGCGTGGCAATCTGTTCCAGCAGCCGGCGGGAAAAGGTGCTTTGCTTGCGGGTTTCGAGAAACTCCTCACGCATGTCGACGATCTCGACTTCCGGCATCGGCCTGCCGACGACGCGGATGGGGAGATCCAGCACTCCGTATTTGCCGCGTTGCACGTTATACCGTGTTTCGAGGGAGGGAGTAGCGGAACCGAGAATCACGCAGGCTCCGGCGGCTTGGGCGCGCACCACCGCTACGTCACGGCCGTTGTAGCGCGGTGTTTCTTCCTGCTTATAGCTTTGATCGTGTTCCTCATCGACCACGATCAGCCCCAAATTCTGCACGGGAGCGAATACGCCGGATCGTGTTCCCACCACCACCATCGCCCGGCCGCCGCGAATGGAGCGCCACTGCTCCGCCCGCTCCACGCCGCTGAAAGCAGAATGCAAAATGGCCACGCGGTCGCCGAAACGCTGGAAGAACTGGCTGCTCACCGCGGGAGTCAGAGCGATTTCCGGGACAAGCATCAACGTGCTGCGTCCGTGTACGAGGGCCGCATCGATGGAACGCAGGTATACCTCAGTCTTGCCCGATCCCGTGACGCCCTGCAGCAGGAAAGTCTGGAATTGACGGGATGCAATGGCGGACTCAATGCGCTGCAGCGCGTCCTGCTGATGCTGGTTCAGTATATGCGGCGGGCGATCGGGGCTCTGTTGCCAGATGATGGTGCTGACCGGCCGCAAGTGAATTAGCCCGCGACGGCCCATGGTACGCGCCGCCGCTCCCGCGTGGCGCACCTTTTGCTCTACCTCGGCAAGGTTGTGGACGCCGGGATGCAGTTCCAGGAAAGAAAGCAGTTCGCGCTCCGGCTT
>DATLCW010000104.1:0-10190 GCA_035526195.1 Bryobacteraceae bacterium | reverse complement strand
TGGCGTGGATAGACGCGCGGCGCTCCGTCTTATCCTGATAGATGCGAATCAAAGCGCGATCCGAAGCATACTCTTCCCAGCAGCCTCTATTTCCGCAAAGGCAGCGTCTTCCGTCCGGGAAAATGGTCATGTGACCAAACTCGCCCGCCCGTCCGAAAGCGCCGTGAAGAACCTGCCCGCCGACGATGAGCCCGGTACCGATGCCGCTGCCTAGCGTCACGAAGACAAAATTCTCCAGCGGCTTTGCACCCTGCGAGCGAAACCAGCGTTCGCCCAACGCGGAGAGGTTCGCATTATTGTCAAAATACATCGGGACGTCGAAACCCTTCTCCAGCAGCGGCGCCACCGGGACATCCTTCCACCCAAGATTGACAGCGGAGGTTACCGTTCGGGCGGAATGGTCCCAGGTACCCGGGACGGAGATTCCGACCCCCAGCATGCGGGGTCCCGGCTTTGCCGATACAAAGCTGCGAATCGCGCCGTGAAGTGCGCGCAGGAGAGTCTCCGGGTTGGATTCCCAGGGGATGCTCTGGGCCTCCAGAATGTGCCCGGTCCAGTCGGCCAGAGCAACACGGCAACCGGAGGGAGCAATATCGACGCCCACGGCATAGCGGGCTGACGGGAGGAGGCGCAAGATGGTGGGCGGGCGCCCTATAAGCGTGAGACCTTCGACTTTCTCCTCGCGAATCAGCTTGTCCTTTGCAAGGCGTTTGACGATGAAGGTAACGGAACTTGGCGAAAGGCCCGTGATCCGCGAGATCTCGATGCGCGAGAGCTGCGGATTCTCGCGGATGGCGTTGAGCACGAGCCGTTGATTGGCCTGCCGCAGGGCGGATTTGCGCAAAGCCCCGTGGGTGGTGAACGTGACGGAGGAGACCGGGGATTGGGTGGCCATTGAAAATGGGGATCCTATTCAGGATACGATGTTGACTGATGCCACAGATCCCGATCGGCGCGCGAGCACAGCATAAGACCCTGGTCACAGCGGTAATCGCAGTGGATTTTCTGGGATTGGATGGGGCCCGCGTACTAGGCACACCCTTCATGATCGGACTGATGGAAATGACCGCGCGGAATCTGATCAAAGCGTATCTGGATGAAGGGTTCGACACGGTGGGAACCGAGGTGAATGTAAAGCACCTGGCAGCGACTCCGCTCGGGATGCACGTGCGGTTTGAAGCGGAGATTCTGGAAGTGAACGACAGGCGCGTGCTTTGTAAAGTGGAAGCGTACGATGAACGGGAAAAGATCGGCGAGGGGACTCACGAGCGGTTCATCATTCATGTGGCGCGGTTTGCCTCCCGGGTGCAGTTGAAGTTGCCGGGCGTGTAGAGGGAATTCCCGGTGGAATGGTCCGAGACATGCCTGCGATCAAGAAGGAGCGTTTATGTCTAATTATTTCGTTTACGGTGTCTATGACAACCGCGAGAGAGTCGTTCGGGCGATCGATGCACTGCGCAAGGATGCTTATCGAAGCCAGGACATCACGGTTCTGTTTCCGGAGAGTGCGGGCACGGCCCAGTTTGCGCGGGAACACGATACCAATGCTCCAGGCGCGCAGGACAGTGACCTGACGGCCGGGGAGCCTTTGGGGTGGCTGGCTGGAGTAGGGGCGCTAGTTCCGGGAATCGGTCCCTTTGTCGCGGCGATGTCCTGGGGGATGCTGGTGGGAGGGGGCGCCACACGGGAGTACGACTCGCCGCGCGGCGCATTGGTAGGAATGGGAGTATCGGACGCCGAGATCCACGCCTACGAAGATCGGATCCATAACGGCGGGATACTGGTAGCGATTCACTGCGATGACGAGAACTGGGCAACCCGGGCGAAGGAGGATCTGGAGAAGAGCGGGGCGGAAGAAATTGGAGTGAGCGAGGCGCACGCCAAGACACTGAAAGCGTAGACGAGGTAATCGGCGGGGTGCGCAGGATGCGACCCCGCCGATCAGCTAGCGGCAACGACTACGGTTGATAATTCAAAGTCACGGGCATGGTGGAGGTCTGCCCATTGGAGTCGGTAATGGTCAGTAGCAGGTTATAGATGCCGGGACCGTTCACGAATTGAATGGTGGCCTGGGAGCTATTGGGAGTTTGCAGAATCGCCGGTACGCGGCCACCGGGCGAAACGGAGTACTGGAAGGTAGCCGGGCCGCTGATGCTTGAAGACGGAGTGGCGTTGAGCGTTACTGAGCCGGTTTTGAAAGGACTCGTGATCGAGGGACTAAAAGTCGCAATCGCCGTTGAGCCTGGGAGCGGAGTCGCACAAGTGCCGAGATACGGCGCAATGAGGGCGATTCCTTGCGCTTGCGACACCGACATATCATAGGGTGTCATGAATGGAGAGGTTCCGACGCCCGGAGCAGTCAGGACACCGGGAGTGGCAGCGGCAGGTAAAGTGGCCGAAAAAGAGCCGCTTTGCAGCAGGTTCAAATAAGCGGCGTGGCGAGCTTTGGTGGTTGCAAGAGCGGCCACCGTCCGCCTTGCGGAGACTGACTGAAGGTTTGCTACGGCTTCGATGAGCGCGGATACTTGCGCATTCGCCAGAGTTTGGGCGGTTTGCAGAAACGTGTCGAATGAAGTAACGTTCGTGAAGTTGTAACTGCAAGCCTGAATCGAAGTTCCGCCGGCCTGTTGAATCATTGCCCGCAAGTTGGCGACGTAGATGAACTGGTGATCCCGAATGGCGGTGATATATCCGTACAGATTGGATTCGACGGTCGAACCAACACCCGAAAAGGCATTCGACTTCACTGCATCCGCGTTGGTGAATCCTTTCGGATTGCCCGTGACGGTACCAACGGCGGTCGACGAGGGGGTTGCTCCTGTGGGCGAGCCAAGGAACTGATTATAGAAAGTGGCTTCGAGATAGGCCAGAGTGAGGACGTAGTTCAGGATGTCAATATCGGCTTGAACAAGAGCAGAGTTTCCGGTTCCTGCCCCGGTTCCTGTTCCACCGGTTCCTGTTGCACCGGTTCCTGTTCCACCGGTGCCCGTTCCGCCGGTTCCCGTTCCACCGGTTCCTCCGGCACCACCCGTACCCTGCCCATAGACAAGGGTCGCCACCGCTCCGCCCGCCGCGGCTTTGGCGGCGGCGGACATGAAGAAGCGGCGAGAGCCGGGCGCCACAAAGCTCAGCACGGATTTGCTAATCGTTTTTTCATTCATTCCAGACAACCTCTAGAAATTGAGATAGTTCGGCTCAGAATGCCGAATCCGTATATAAGACTGGAGCATCTCAAAGCTGTTTCAGCGGGATTCAGGATAGGGGAATGGTCTGTACGTGGGCCCACCTTGTCTTGCCAAATTAGGTGGCCTTGGTAAGCTAGTCATTTCGTTTTAGATATAAGCACGGCCCGCGCCTGGAGCGATCCGCCGGCCATCTTTCCGCTCGTGAATTTACCAGGATATGCTTGCCAATTCCCTAGTTCAATACCGGAAATGCGCGGCGTGAAGAAAGTAAGAATAATAACATTTTTACCGGGTTATGAAATATTATCGTAGCCGCTCGATTTTTCCCCACATCTGACCGCCGTGCCCTTTGCTATTCGCCCAATACCCGGCGTAGTGACCGCGATAGAACAGGACGCGGGCCGTAAAGGTACCGAGGCCGGGGATGCCGGCATCCGTAAGCTCAATTACGGGTGTGTCACCGGCCCACTTAACAGTCACCGGCACGGGAATGGAGACATCATGCTTGCCGATCTTCGAGTGGATCAGCCAAGTGTCTCCCTGCAGCTTAGAAGCCTTCGAAATCGTGTAACGATCTTCCGAGACACGGTCGCCTATTTGAAACTTACCGGCCAGGACGCCCCCGGTAAGAGTTTGCTCGAATTCTCGTTCCAACCTCGCGGCTTCTGAGCTGGGATCCTTGCGTGAGCAGGCGCAGAGACTGAGGAGGCCGATCAGAAAAACGCGAAATGCCATAGGGGCATCTTACACGGAATAGATGGTACGCTGAGGATCGTGAAGGCGTGGCTGGTGCTGGTATCGCTGAGCGGGCTCTCCGCGTGCTATATGCCCCGAGGCCCCTCTTTGGACGTAGATCCCGAGAATGATCAAAGCACTGCGGCGCGCCGGTGGTTTGCGAGCAACGCGGTTCCGTTGCGCACGGTCTCGGCTGGAACCCCGCTTTCGGATTTGCGGCCGCTGAAGCCGATGATTCGCGATGCCCGCGTGGTGCTGCTTGGGCAGGCGGCATTTGGAGCGAGTGAGTTACAGCGGTTCCAGCACCGGATGCTGGATTTCCTGGTGTCGGAACTGGACTTCACGGCGATTGCGGTGGACGCGCCGATGATCGAATCGATGGCGGTGGACAGGTTCGTTCAGACAGGAGAAGGCGATCCCGAGGAACTCCTGGAGGATCTCAAATCGTGGCCGTTTGCCACGGAGGAATATCTGGGAATGATCCACTGGCTGCGTCATTACAACGAGAATTCCGCTCATCGGCGCAAGCTACATTTTTACGGGGTGAACATGTATCATCCTTTGCGGCCGGCGAGGATTGCCAGGGCCTATCTGACGAGCGTTGAGCCCGGCGCCCGCACGGAAGTTCTGGCGCGGCTGACCGATCCCTATTATGTGGAGAACCTGCCGCGGAAGGATCGGCGGCAAATGCAGGAGTTCCATCAGGACGCGATGGGTTTGTTGCATCTCGCCGACCGGAAGAAGGATGAGTTTGTGAGAAGATCTTCGCCGCAGGAGTGGGTGGTTGCGCGGCAGAGTCTCCAGCTTGTCGTACAAACCCTGGATCCGGATTTCGAAAAAAAACTCCAGGAGGCGAAAGCGGACAACCTTCTGTGGGTCCTGGCGCAGGAGGGGCCGCAAGGGAAACTGTTGTACGGGGACGACGATCCAAGCATGACGTTGCAGACACAATTTCAGGAGAAGAGCACCGGCTATTATCTGAAGAAATCGTTGGGGCCGCAGATGGTCAGCCTCGGAGTGTATTTTCAGCAAGGGAAGTTCACAGCCACCGGCGAAGACGGCTTGAGGGAATTCGAAGCCAGGCCCATGGAGGGGATGAGCCTGGAAGGCACATTGGCCGGAGCGGGACTGCAATTGGCGGCGGTGGATTTACGAAGTGTTCCAAAAGCCGGGCCGGTGGGGCAATGGTTTACGGAGGCGCGTCCGCGAAGAAACATCGGCCGCTACTACCCGGGCGAAGGGTATCGGGCGGCCGATCAGTTACCGGTGGATCAAGTGCATGAGGGAATTATTTTCATTCAGAAAACCAGCGCCAGCAAGCCGTTGAGAAAGGTTCCCGGCGATGAGGCGAGACAGGAAAGGGCGCTGAATCTGAGCTTCGAGGAAGGCACGGCGGGCCATCGCCCGCCGGGTTGGTATGTACCACGACGCTCGGATCCTTACCTGGTTTATACAACCGGGGAGGAGCCGCAAGATGGCGGCAAGTGCGTGATGATCCGGCGCCTTCCTCGTGCCACCGGCCACGACCGGTACGGATTCGCCATGCAGGATATCGGCGGCGTGAACTATCGCGGGCGGGCCTTGCGATTTCGATTTCGGGCACGGGTGGAACAGCGGGGCGGCGGCGGGCAGGCGCATGGGTGGATTAAGATCTTAGGCGCCCGCGACTTGCCTTTGTTCTCGGATGCGATGGTAGAGCGGCCGATTCTGTCTGGAGCGTGGCACGAGTACGAAATCAGCACCGTGGTGCCGCAGGATGCGGTGAGGCTGCAGTTCGGCGTCGCCTTTGCGGGTCAAGGGAAGGCCCTTTTCGATTCGGTGCGGCTCGAAGCGGCCCCCGGAGAGGTGAAGGCGATTGTAAGTAATGCGGCCGAGAGGCTGCGAATGTTGCGGGCGCCGAATTAGCGGGGATGAAGTTTGTGATGGAGAGCGGAAGGATTTCCCGGCGAAGCCTGCTGTTGTCAGGCGCGGCAACGGCCTGCCGGACCGGAGCAGACATGGCGATGCTCCCGGATTTTGGCGAGCTTCCCGAGTTTTCGCTCTGGGACCAGAACGGCAAGGCGTTTCGAAGATCCGATCTGGCGGGCGGGGTATGGGTGCTGGACTTTATTTTCACACGTTGCACCAGCGTGTGCCCACGCATGAGCCAGGAGATGCGAAAGGTGCAGGATCGAATTGAAAAACTACCCAAAGTGGGGCTGCTTTCCGTTTCCATCGATCCGGAATACGACAAGCCTGAGGTGTTGCGGAATTATGCGAGGCGTTACAAAGCCGATAGCCGCTGGCGTTTCCTCACCGGCGACCGGGAGATTGTGCGGGCCATGCAGGTGAAGACGCGACGGCACATGGACCCGGCGGAAATCGATTTCCACAGTAAGCAGTTTTTCCTGGTGGATGGAGACGGTTTCGTGCGCGGTGTATACTCGATAATCGTGGCGGGAAAGCTGGAGGAATTGATGCAGGATGTGGGGATCCTGCTGAGGAATCCGGCGCGGCCCGAGCCGGGAGTATCATGACGAGACGATCTATGATGATAGGCGCCGTGGCGGCTTTGAAGCGTTCGCAGGTGGATGTGGCCGCTTCCAAAATAGAAGCCGCCACCGCGAGCGGCGAAGTCTCGGCGGCGGCGCTGCTGGTGAGGCAGGGGAGCACCGTGATCGAGCGCGGGTTCGGGAAAGCGCGGGGCCCGAAGGAAATATTTCTGCTAGCGTCCATCACGAAGCCGATGACGGCGGCGGCGGTGATGAAACTGGTGGAGCGCGGCAAAGTGTCGCTTGCGGACGCGGTGCACAAACATCTTCCGGAATTCCGCGGCGGCGACCGGGACCGGATTACGGTGAAGATGCTGCTGACACACACGTCGGGATTACCTGACATGTTGAGCGAGAATACCGAACTGCGGCAACGCCATGCTCCGTTGAAGGATTTCGTCGCCGGGACATGCCGTACCCCGCTGCTGTTTCCACCGGGCACGCAGGTGAAATATCAGAGCATGGGAATCCTGCTGGCTGCGGAAATTGTAGAGCGGGTGAGCGGGACAAAGCTGCGGGACTTTCTGAAGAAAGAAATTTACGGGCCTCTGGGGATGTCCGAGACCTCCCTTGGCATGGGGGGACGGAAGATCGCAGACACGGCGCAGAGCCAGGTGCCGAAAGTGGAAAATTGGGATTGGAACAGCCCCTACTGGCGCGATCTGGGCGCACCTTGGGGAGGCGCTCATTCCACGGCCGCGGATGTGGGACGCTTTCTTGAATTCTTTCTGCATCCGCGCGATGGCGCGTTGAAGGCATCCACAGCGCGGATGATGGTGGAGGATCAGAATCGTGGGCTGAACAAGCCGTGGGGAATCGGATTCATGATCGAGCCGGGGACGTTCGGGAAGAAGTGTTCCCCACGCACGTTTGGACATTATGGGTCTACCGGAACGGTGGCGTGGGCGGATCCGGAAAAGGACCTGATCTGTGTACTGCTGACGACGAAGCCGGCCGATCAGTCGCGTGCCGGGTTATTGGGGCCGGTTTCGGATCTGGTGGCGGAAGCGGGAGCTTGAAACCAGCCAGAGGTTATCCGAGGAACCGGTAGCCGCTGCGGTGAACGGTGACGATCCAGCGCGGCTCAGCCGGCTCGTCCTCAATCTTCTGGCGTAATTTGGCGATGTGATTATCCACCGTGCGGGTCATGACCTGCGAGCTGATTTCCCATACCTGTTCGAGCAACTGCTCGCGCGTCACCACGTCTCCGCGGTGAAGGATAAAGAAGCGTAGAATCTCAAATTCACGAGGCGAGAGGGCCAGAGGGGCGCCGCTTCGAATCGCCTGGTAATTTTTGAAATCCACGCGCAGTCCGCCGAACTCGTACTCGGTGAGGTCCACCGGTTGGGCGGCGGAGCGCCGCAAATGCGCCCTCACGCGGGCGACGAGTTCCAAAAGACGGAAGGGCTTTGTGACGTAATCATCCGCACCGGTTTCGAGGCCGGCGACGACGTCCTTCTCCTGGCATCTGGCGGTGAGCATGACGATGGGGGTGGTGTAACCGCGAGCACGTAGGGCCTTGCACAGATCCAGGCCGCTCATTTTCGGCAGCATGATATCCAGAAGAATCAGATCCGGCTGCTCGGCGAAGGCTTTGCGAAGGCCTTCTTCGCCGTCGCCTGCGGTGATAACCGTGAATCCTTCGAACTCGAAGTTATCGCGAAGACCCATCGCCAGTTCGGGCTCATCCTCGACGATCAACAGTTTCGGCGGCTTGTTGGTGTCCATCCACGCTCCCCGGAGCTACTCTCTTCCGCGGCAGAAGAATCGTGAAACGGCTTCCGCGTCCTTCACCGCTTTCCACAAAAATCCCGCCGCCATGAGCCTTGACGATGTGCTTGGCGATGGCGAGGCCGAGCCCTGTTCCTTTTGTGTTGTGGGCCAACCCCGTGTCCACGCGATAAAACTTCTCGAAGATGCGTTCCTGTTCGCCTTGTGCAATGCCGATTCCTCGATCCTGGACGGAGATCGCCATTCCAGACTCGTTCCAGCGGACGGTGACACGAATGTCTTTCCTTGCCGGGGAATACTTCAACGCGTTGCTCAGCAGGTTTTGGATTGCCTGGGTGAGCGCCTTCGCATCCACCGTCATGGCGGGCAGAGGACGCTGGATGTCAAGCGTTAGTTGCCCGCCCGCAATTCCCACCTGGCTTTCGAACTCCGCCACAACGGCTTCTGTGAGATCTCCTATGTCGCAAGTTTCGAAGCGAAAGCACCGTGTCTGGTTTTCCATCCTGGCGAAGTCGAGTACGTCTTCTATCAACTGTCCCAGGCGGCGGCTTTCTTTATGAATCACGCGGTAGTATTCGTTGAGCTTGGCGGGTTCGTGCACGCGCCCTGTTTCCAGCGTTTCGGCAAACATCTGAATGGTGGCGAGGGGCGTCTTCATTTCGTGCGAGACATTCGAGACGAAAGATGACTTGATCATCGCGAATCGTGCTTCACGCGCCACGGCGCGGTAGGAAAGGGCAACCCCCAGCAGCAGCCCGCAAAATACGCAGGCAGTGAGGCCAAGGCCGTACTGAAACTGATCGCGGGCGAGGCGGGTGACGCGGGCGCTCTGCGGAACCGGGGGAAGGGGCGCGCTCTGTGCGGCGAAAACAGGCAGCAACCGGGGGGCGCAGGTGACTTCCGGGAACGAGAATACTTTGTCGATCGGAATTTGCCGGACGGTGTTGGCACGGGCCTCGCGCTGGATGCGCTGCACGGCCTGCATCTGGAGAAGCGTCCAGTATTCCAAGGCGAGCAGGCAAAGAGTTACCGACGCCAAAATGCACTGGATGACAAACGCTCTGTGACGCCATACCTCCATACATTTCGATTGTAGGGGATGCGAGCGCTGGGATGCGCGTGATTACAAGTTTTTACGAACGGCACTCGGCGAGTCGTCTAAAAGCGGATCTTTTTGTGTTCTAGCCTTCGGCCTTGCCAATCAGGATTACGGCGATAGGAGTTCCCGCGACTTTCACCTGGAGTACCCAGTCGTTCTCACCCATCTTGGTAAAGCCCGGCTTGAAATCGCTGTCCGCCTTCCACATGCTGAAGACGGCGGGATGCGGGGTGCCGGTCACTTTGCGGCTCGCCTCGACCAGCGAGTCAAATTTTGGGGTAGCGTTGGGATCGGTGTCATCCGCGGCTTTCGACAGCACCAGGAAGTCGCGTTGCGGCGCCACTCCCTGATGATCGCCATTCACCGGAAAATAGCTGAACCGCATCGTATAGATGCCTGGATTTATGGGCTGTCCGCGCCGATCGGAGGTTTTGGCGGGAAAGTGCACGACCCCGATCAGCGAGCCGTGGGCAACGCCGGTCCAGGTGACGGTATCCTCTTTCCCGCTGGCGGCGGGGGGAGGCGCGGACCGGAACCAGATCTCGCAAAAAACCTTCCCGTCGGGGCCGGTGATTTTGGAGCCTTCCCTGCTCAAGGCGCCCGCGATTGCGGCCGGCAATCCCTGCGGGGAAGAACTGGTAGTTTCCACTTTGTATTGGCCCCAAAGGGCGGAAGCAGCTAGAAAAGCGATCGCAGGCAGTCTACTCATATTCATGACAGCACCAACTCCCATCGTAGAACAGGATGCGTCCGGATTCGATCCGGATGCGGCGAGTTCGTTAAAATTCTCTCATACAGGGACTTGATGCCTGAAATGAACCATCAACCGAGCCTCGTTTCGATGACGGTGAGAGCGAGCGCGACCCCATCGCGATGATGCTCGGGCCGCCAGGTTATAAGATCGGCGGG
>DATLCW010000050.1:0-4501 GCA_035526195.1 Bryobacteraceae bacterium | reverse complement strand
CGGGAAATTGCCAAGCGCCAGAAATACTGCAGCTTGGCGTGTGGGACGAAAGCGAGAAACCAGAAAGTGAGGACGAAGCGTGGCTAAGCCATCTAAGCCGTATGAAACAGCACCGTGGCCGTGGTTGTCTTGGAGTGAAGTAGTGTGTCGTGACTGCAAGGGAGTGTTCCGCGCCAGAGTAACAATAGTCGGCGTGCCTGTATTTTGCGCCCGGTGTAGTTTGATTCGCGATCTCGCCGCCGTGTATCCCGAACGAATGCTTGAGGCCGATTTCGACGCGTGAAGCGAACGATTCATTTGCCGTTTGGAATATCCCTGCAAATCATCACAGGTGATTGCCACAAGATCGCTTACGAATGCGCTGCGAATGCAACCAGAGCGGCGTACCACATGGAGGAAAAGAAGGGTGAAGGATTCGATGTATACCGTTGTCGATGGTGCGGATTCTGGCATATTGGCCATGCCCGCTGAAACGGATCGCTGTGAAAGATTCGAGTGGCTGGACGCCATGATAGAGCGCGGCTGGGGTAATGTGCCGTCCGTCAAGATTGAGGCCATGCTAGCGGAGATGGGCGCATTGCCAGAGCCTCCAGCAGAGCCGGAGGACGGCGTACGCGACAACACGCCATTGCATTGGTATCAGGGCCGTGAGCAGAGCCTACACGCTTGGGCGGATGAGCTTGGAGTGCGGTACGGATCGCTTACATACCGGCTCAGAACAGGGATGGACATGGCGTCTGCCGTCGAGGCTTTGATAGCGGCAAGACGTCCGTTGTACGAGTACGGTGGCGAATGGAAAACAGCTCAGGCGTGGGCTGTGGAGTTGCGCTTCGATCGCAGCAACCTACGCAAGCAGTTGTCAGCCGGCTTGACCGTGGCGCAGGCCATCGAGGCCAGGGACAATCGGCAACCAAAGCTGACCTACGGCGGTATTACCCAGACGCTACCGGAGTGGGCACGGCAGCGGAGAATACCGATCCGCACGATCTACCGGCGCATCCAGAAGTCCTGGAGCGTGGCCGAAGTGCTGGGCTATGAGCAGAGGCCGGAGTCAGCCTACGCGAGAGGCGGACGGCTGGGGTGGGAGTCACGGAAAAGAGGGCGCGAACAGCACCAAAAAGCACTTCAAATCTGACCAGAGTATTAAATAAATACTCTGGTCAAACCTTGACACGCCTGTTACACTGGACCGCGAGCACAGCGAAGCGTCGTCTGTAGTAACTATCTGCTATATACTCCCTTCGTCCTAAGTGTTTCACCCTATAAAACATATTTAATCGAAAATGTTCTTGACTCACGGCTGATTCCGTATTACAAGTAACTGATCAGTTTTCTATTTCCCCAGGCCAGAGCGAGGCCAGTCTTTTGAAGGTTTCGAAAAACCGACGCTTCCGCCCACAGGGATTTCTCCGCCTAAAAACATCTATGCGCTTCAACGTTCGGGTTTCTGTGTGTTTTCGCGACGACGTCGGGAACGCGTGGCATCGGCGCTACACCAATCAACGCGAAGCTGAGTTTTTGTACGCCGGCCGTATGATCGAGCCGGATGAAGTGGAACCTAACGGTTTCATTGGTCGCGTTTTTGAAGTCAAGTCCTTCGCCAGTTTCAATAATGCCCACCATGACGAAACATGGCTTCGCCCGCGGCGAGTCGAGAAAACCTCTTTCCGACGCATCGCCAATGTGTCTACGCCTCGCAACAATGGCTTGAGTTTTGAACCGCGTTTTGATCGGGCTAAAGGCGGACACATGGGCGGAATGCGCACGTTGCATTTGCCAATACCGGAGCAGACGATACAGAGATTCGTATGAAACGCATTGATTACCTCTGGATTTGGAAGCGGCCGTGAGCTGCGCTTGCGCCTGCCACCATACAGACGCAAGGAAACGGCAAGGAAGTTGTCTCTGCTGTATTCGCTGTTCAGCCTGTGGGCTTGTGATGCTGGCTAAAGACCGACCGGCTCATCTACTTGTGTGCCGCAAGCGTCCCGCTGAACCCGGCAGTGATCCTGGCGTGATGTGTCGAACAAATAGAAACAAGTTGGGTCCTTCCTTACAGGTTCTCGCGGGCCGGGGGGATCTCCCCACCAAAACAGTACTTAGCATCACAAAACCGGGTTAACGAAGTGGGTTTAAGCCTCAGAGCGGCAGCAAAACAGTTAGGTTTGTCACACGTTGGGCTGTTGAAGGCAAAAAACGCCGGTCGGGTGCAACTTGAGCCGGATGGCGGCTACGACGTGGAAAAGTGCCGCGTGGCGCTGGAGCGGAATACCAATCCAGAAAAATCACGGCAAGCCAAGGCGCAGCAACGGAAGGCGGCAGCGGTAACTACGGTAACCACAGATCGGCCGCAGTCAGAAGACTCGGCCGGGTCGCCTGAGCGGACTTATTCTGAGGCGCTTCGACAGCAAGCCTGGGTAAAGCTGGAGCGCGACAAGCTCGACCTGCAGAAGCGGCAGGCGGAACTCGTGGAACTGGGGCCGATCAACGCGTTTATCGCGGGAATGATCCTCAGGGCGCGGGATGAGATGGTTCGGATCGCTCCGGAACTCCGGGATCAGTTGGCGCAAGAGGCTGACCCGATCCGGTGTGAAGCGATGCTGGCGAAGCGAATAGAGCGGTCACTCGGGGCTATGGCGGAGTACAGGCCGAATGTGGAATGAATCCCGATGGGTTGATAGAAGATTGGTCGAAGCTATGGCTGCCAAGACAGAAACTCTCCCTGTCAGAGTGGGCTGAACAAAACTTCATCTTATCGAGTGAGTACGCCGGCACAACCGCGCAGTTGACGCTTTTTGGGTGGCAGCGGGAGATATTCGATAGTTTCACCGATCCGCGGGTACAGCAGATCGTCCTGATGACCGGGACGCAGCTGGTGAAGACGCTGTTCCTGCAGGCGGCGCTGGCTTATGTGATTGCCGAGCAGCCCGGGCCCGTGTTGCTGGTGCAGCCCAAGGATGTAGACGCGAACACGTTCTCGAAAGAGCGGTTGAGTCCCATGTTTCGGGACATCCCGGTACTCCGGAACATCATCGGAGACGCGAAGAGCCGGGACGGTACCAACACGATCGAGTACAAGGCGTTCCCGGGCGGGACGCTCTCGTTGGTTGGCGCAAATGCACCGGGAAACTTCGCGCGGCGCACGATTCGCTATCTGTTTTGTGATGAGACGGACAAATATCAGCCGACCAAAGAAGGCGACCAGATATCGCTCGGTATCGAGCGGACGGCGTGGTTTCGCACCAGGCGCAAGATTGTCTTAACCTGCTCGCCGACAGTAGACGGGCGAAGCCGGATACAGCAGGCATACGGTCAGAGCGACCAGCGGAAGCCTTGGGTACCGTGCGCGGCTTGCGGGCAGTTCCAGGTTCTCGGATGGCCTCAAGTCAAGTGGGAGGCCGGGAAACCGGGTACAGCACGGTATCAGTGCGTTAATCCCGAATGCGGCGAGCGCTGGCACGATACGGCGCGGTGGGCAGCCTGTGAGCGAACAGAATGGCGGGGTGAGCAAGAGTTTCAGGGGACGGCCGGCTTTTGGATTTCGCATCTCTACTCGCCAGTTAAAACGCTGGAAGAGATCGTAGCTCAGTTTCTAAAACAGAAAGGCGAGAGATCAACTCTTCAAGTGTTCGTCAACACAACACTTGCCGAGACATTCCGGGACGAAGGAGAACGGCCGCAATGGGAAGTCTTGAAAGGACGGGCGGAGGAATATCCGATCAATGACGAGGCTGTGGTTCCGGCGCGCGCGTCGTTCCTAACCGCTGCAGTCGATTTTCAACGGGAGTGGTTGAATGTCGAGCTCAAGGCATGGGGACGCGGTAAAGAAAGCTGGTCGCTCGGAATGTGGCGGGTCGAGGAGTACGACGGCAAGGGCAACCCGCTCCAGACATCGGACCCGAAGTATCGGGAATGGCTGAGAGTCTTCCTGCATCGCACGTGGAAGCACGAATCTGGCGCTGATCTGCCGATTCTGGTAGAGACGCTGGACACCGGCGAACGTCCGGACCCGGTGTATGAGTTTGCACGGGAGAGTATCAGTCCGGCTTATGGACCAGCCGGAGCCCGGGTAATTTCACCGAGAACTGTAGTTCCGATTAAGGGCGCATCGCAAGATCAGCACTCGCGTTTGATCGTCGCGGTATCGCAGGAATCGGCGGCGCGGAAACGGCGCGGCGTGCGCATCGTCAGTGTGGGCGGCGGGTATGCCAAGGGTGAGTTTTACGGCGCACTGGCGCTACGGCGGAATGCAGATGGTTCCTACCCGTCCGGCTACTGTCACTTTCCGAAGGCGTACGACGATTCTGTGTTCCAGGGCTACTGCTCGGAAGAGCGCGTAGTTCACGCAAGCGGCACGGTCGAGTGGGTAAAGGTTTATGAGCGGAATGAGCCGCTCGATTGTCATGTGTACAACCGGGCCGCGGCGGAACTGGTAGGTATCAGCGGCTTCAACGAGTCGCACTGGTTGAAGCTGGAGCAGTCCTTCGGGATTCAGGCGCCG
>DATLCW010000027.1:0-7481 GCA_035526195.1 Bryobacteraceae bacterium | reverse complement strand
GGCGTCCAGCCGCCATTTCGCGTGATTCGCAGTATTCCGCTGGCGGCAAGGAATGCCAGCAGGCAGCCGATGACTCCCCGGAACGGCTCTTCGGAGGGAGCCAGCGCGATCAGGTTGCCGATCCCCTTCAACAAGGCCTTGGAATTAGCAACCAGGATCCAAGGAACGTCCTCCAGCCGCACATCGTGGAAATAGTACCGGAGATAGTCGCTGTAGTACAAGGTTGCCGCATCTTTCCCTGGCGGCTTGCGGGCCAGCGACCAACTGAGCCATAGTAGCGCTGGCGGCGTAATCGATAACAGAAAAAATGCCGCACGCAGGTACTGCTTCCGAAGCACGTACCAGAGCGGTCCGGAGATCAGCAGGGGCGTAGCCGCCGACTTGGTCAGCCATGCAATACCGGCGAGGAGACCTGCCAGGACCGGCAGAGCGAGGCTTGCCCGGCTGCGACTTTCGAGGTTTATCAGCAATAGTGAGGCCAACAACAGGCTGGAAAACAACATCTCCGGCATCAAATTGGCACTCATGAAAGCGAGCACGGGGTTGACAGCGACCGCAATGCAAAGTATTTTCCGCTCCCATACCCGCAGCTTGAATTGACCAAACTGCAGCCAGCACAGGGATACATAAAGCGGTAGCCATATCCAGGTTAATGTCATGGCGATCGGAAGGTTGTCCGGAAACTGGGGCTGTATTTTCCAACTGATAGACAGAAGAAGAGGGTACACCGGAGGATATTTGGTTTGGTACGGCTGATCCGGCAGGCTGAGGATTCGATAACCGGCTCCTTCCGCCAGACCCTTGGCAGCGATCATGTAGAGTCCGTCATCCTGAAAGTACCCGAGCAGCGGCAAAGGGAGAGATCTCCATGCCAACCAGGCTGACGGACCGAGGGCAACCGCGAAGAGTATTAGAATCCCGGCGCCGGAGAACAATTTTCTTCCGTTTGGATGCCGTTCCGGTGGGTCTGGAGAATTGCCATCAGCGGCGACGGGGGCGCCAGCGGGGAATTCCATTGTGTTCGCGTCTGTCGATCAGTATAATACCGCGGGCTGCGTCATCGCGGTTTTGCGCAAGCGTGAGCGTGAACTTGTCGCTCACTTTTGCCGATAGTCAGGAGAAACGGTAAGATGTTCGAAAGTGCCGAGTCCACCTCCCGTCATACAAGGGCTATTGATGCTTTTGGTAACCGTAGCAGCCATCTACGACATCCGCTTTCGGAGAATACCGAACTGGCTGGTGGGCGCCGGAGCCCTCCTGGCGGTGGTATTGAATTTCGTTCTTTTCGAATTCGAAGGCTTGAGGGCCTCTTTGCTTGGGCTTGGATTGGCTCTTCTTATCTATTTCCCCCTGTTTGCTCTTCGCGCCATGGGGGCGGGAGACGTGAAGCTGATGGCCGCGATCGCGTGTCTGATGGGGCCGGGGCCTTGGTTGGCTATTTTCGTTTGCTCAGCCATCGCAGGCGGAATGATTGCGATTGTTCTGCTCCTCTCGAAGAAGCGGCTCCGAACCACCTTCCGGAATGTAGCCTTCCTCGTGAGTGAACTTGCCCATTTGCGCCCGCCCTATATTCGACGCGAGGAACTCGACGTGAGCCACCCGGGAGCAGTATCGTTGCCGCACGCGGTGAGCATCGCAGCCGGCGCTTTGACTTACCTGACCGTATTGGTGGTGCGAGGCGCTGATGCTTGACGCTAAATCGATGTTCGCTACTTCGATTCCGGGGGATGATGAATCAGCACGTTTTATCCAGGTGGTGGAAGTCTTTCTTTACGTCCAGTTGCTGGATGTTCTGACCACCATGATCGGACTATACATCGGTCTTGGCGAGGCTAGTCCGTTTATCCGGCAACTGATGCGTTTCGGGCCTCATGCCGGTTTGCTGGGCAGCAAGGTAATCGCGGTCTTGCTTGGCGCCCTCTGCGTCTGGAAGCGCCGCCTGCGTGTAATTAAGATGATCAATTATTGGTATGCGGCGCTTGTGGTTTGGAATCTCCAATTAATTCTTGCGGTCCTGTCCAGTCATAGGGCACTATAGGTCAAAGCTTGCTGCTCCGGCTGTGGAGTTGCAGCCGGTGCGGAATGGACGTGAAGACCATGGAACCCGAAATGGGGATGACGGCAGAGTCTGCCGGCCCAGCCTTTTGGCCTGCGCCGCCGCTCGAACTCGATGAACTCGACATTCCTCAGCCGTTAATCACTGACATAGTCTTACGCCGTCTGAGACTGGATGGAGCAGTGAGCCTGGGCGGACTGCGCCGTTTGTTGAAACTTCCTGCGCGGGTGGTGGAAAGCGTCTGCCGCCAGTTGCAACAGCAACAACTCGCCGAAATTCGCGGTATGGCAGGGGCTGATTACGTATTCGCCCTGACCAATGCCGGCCGCCAACTCGCCTTGGACCGGCACCATGTGTGCCAGTACGCGGGTCCCCTCCCGGTGTCGCTGTTCGCTTATACAACAGTGGTGCGCGAACAGAAGTCGAGAATCACGCTCAATCGCCGGAAAATTGCCGAGGCATTCTCCGATCTCGTGTTGAACCAGCGCTTCCTGGACCGGCTCGGACCGGCACTGCTGGCGCAGAAATCGCTTTTTCTGTTTGGACCCACGGGCAACGGTAAAACCAGTATCGCCGAGCGAATCGGGCGAGTCTATGAGGACGCAATCCTGATTCCGTATGCAGTCGAGGTCGACAGCCAGATTATCGTTCTCTTTGATCCGGTAATCCACCGTCCGCTTGAGTCTCAGCCGGAAAACCTGGATCCGCGGTACGTTCTGTGCAGCCGGCCTTCGTTAATGACCGGCGGAGAATTGACTCTCGAGTTGCTGGAGCTGCGTATGGACCCGATTTCCAAGATCTACGCCGCGCCGATACAAATGAAGGCAAATAACGGGGTTCTAGTCATCGATGATTTCGGGCGCCAAGCCACGTCGCCCCACAACCTGCTCAACCGCTGGATCCTTCCCCTCGATCGCCGCATCGACTATCTCTCTCTTAGTTACGGCGTGAAATTCCAGATTCCGTTTGAGCTGATGGTGGTATTCTCGACCAATATCGAGCCCAGCACCCTGGCAGACGAGGCATTCCTGCGGCGCATGCCGAACAAAGTTTATGTAGGCCCTCCGACGGAACTTGAGTTTTTAGAAATTTTCCTGAAAAACGCCGCTCAACGTGAGCTTACCTTTGACCCCGAAATACCGCGGCTGCTTGCCGGGTTATGCACGACTCAGGGACACCGAAAGCCGAATGCCTGCCACGCCGCCGACATTTGCGACATCCTGCTGCGTATCGAGGAGTATGAGGAAACGCCGCCTCACATCACGGCGCCGGACCTCACGCGCGCGGTGGAGCTTTATTTTGCCGAAGCCGCCCAAGGCGCGGATAGTCCATAGAAACAGGTCAGCGATCCGGTGCGGCCCGATCATTTTCAGATGGCGATCACGGACGCTGTTCACCCCGGAGTTGCTGACGCATAGGACAACGCAATTGTGGTGTCATGCCCTGGCCAGCCGGATCTTTTTGAATTGAGGGAGAAGCGCGAAGGGCGAACGAACATCTTCAATACGCTCGCCGATTTGCCGCACGCCCTGGTGACGGGTCTGTTCCGCGGTCTGGGCTCGAACCAGGTAGCCGATCTGCTCGGGATCGATCTCCATAATGCGGCAGCAAGTCGCATCCACCGCAACGGGGTCAAAACCGGCGACAATAACACCTGCTTTTTTCGGAGTGCCCTGGATTGGGCCGTTTCCCTCCATGCCAACGATTCCGTCGACAATCGCAAAACGCTTCGGGAACAGACCGTTGATGTCTACGATGCTCTCTTCGATGCCAGCCCAGTGCAAGATGTTCTTAGGCCAGCCATACACGCTCCCCGGAACTACGCCGAAAAGATTCTTCATGGAAAGGGTTGCACCAACCCAGTGATGAGTTTTCATTTTTGGTAACGATACCAGAAGATCGCCGTTGAGGACGGTCTGGGGAAGATAGAGCGAACGCAGCCGCGAGACTGGATTCCTGAGCGTCACTCGCGTGACCTCATCGAGGTTCAGATCGGTGAAGACCGAAGGAAAACCTCGAAAGGTGTTCTCATATCCGGCTGCTTCGGCGAGATCCAGCGTGATACGGCGATGACCCGGCCCCTCGGCGATTACTACCGAAGCCGCTCCGAGAGAGTGGAATGCTTCGGCAATGGCGTGGACGAAGACGGGATTTGTGTTAATTGCCGTCCGCTCATCGAACTCCACAAGATTTGGCTTCAGGACGATGCGCCGGCCTCGCGCATCAACCTGATGCTGAGCCAAAATGCCCTTCATCAACCCGTAAAGCTCATTCGTATAACCAGGCGCACGATGAATGGAAACCGACGGGAGAACCTTCAAGTTCGTTTGGCGACGGCAGGCTCCGAACCCGAATGCCCCCAATCCTATGACTGTCTGGCGGCGAGTGAACATTGTCAGATCAGAACTCCCTCCTGCGCCGCCGAGTGCGCGAGCAGATTCATTGCGAGGTCCACTGGAGCCGGGCGGACCCGTAGCGGCGGCTCAGGCGATTCGATGCGCCGGCCGTGAGCCAGCAGGCCGAGAATCAACCATGATCTGGCCTGGATGGAGTTGCACGTTCGTAAGAGAAAAAGCGCACGATCCAGACCCCGGTCCACGGCCGCCGAACGTTGTCCACGCAGAGCCAGCAAGGCGATTCCCGTTGTTTCCGGATAGGAAGGAGCCTCGTAGCCGAGTGCGCGCGCGGCGCCATAATTCCAGCCGCCGTCCGGACATTGCCGCGAAAGCAAAAACTTTCGACCATCATCGAGGCGTCGGAATACGTCAGGAGTTGGCGTACGACGATGGACGTGGCTCAGTGCGATCACGGTCCAGGCCGTCGGCGCTACCCAGGCGGAAGCTCCCGCCAGCCACGGCCATCCCTGAACGGAATCCTTTTCTTCTGATTTCACGGCGAGCAGCCACCGCCGCAACCGGATGAGGAGCCTCGACTCTTCCCCGCTGCGATCCACTAGCCAACGTACCGACGGCGCATCGGGCGGGAGCCGGCCATAGAGGGATTCCACGAGCACCACCAGTGCGGTGACCCAGGAACCTTCCTCGACCGTGGGGGAAGGTGTTACCCCTCCGTCCGGCCGTACAACCTGTCCCAGCCAGTCAACACCACGTTGAGCTTGAGGCGATGCACGGGCAAAACCATGCACCGCGAGCATGGCCATAGCAGTCGGCTCGGTCCAGGAAGATTTGCCTGGGCTGTAACCCCAGCCGCCGTCGGAGTTCTGTAGACGCAGCAACTCCTTGCGGCTCCAGTCAATCATTGGCATGAGCGAAACAACTGGGGATTAGCGCAGTTGCTTCACTTTACGACTGCGACGCCTCAAAATGAAAAGCACCAGCACGACGCCGGCCCCCACCCATAGTATCGTCGAAATCATTGAGTTATCCATTACCGTTCTCTCCTTTTACCAGATGAAGTTATGCTCGAACAAAATCACTTAAATTGACGCATGAGCGGGAACAGGTGCTTGAACAGCTGTAACAATCCAGGGCCCGCCGCCACCACCAGCATCGAGGGCAGAATGCAGAAAAAAATCGGAAAAACCAGTTTGACTCCAACTTTATTGGCGCGCTCTTCGGCCTGCTGCCGCCGGCGAACCCGGAGAAAATCCGAATGCGTTCGCAGGGCTTCGGCCATGCTGGTTCCGAAGCGGTCCGTCTGGATCAGGATGGCAACCAGCTTCCGGAGTTCGTCTTCGCCCGTCCGATCGGCCAGATTGCGGAGTGCCTCAGCCCGCCGCTTTCCGGCCTGCATTTCCAAATTCACCAGTCCCAGTTCTTCTGTCAGTTCCGGATGAGCAAATTTGAGTTCTCGCGAGACGCTGAGAATCGCCTGATCCAGACCGAGCCCGGCTTCGACGCACACCACCATAAGATCCAGTGCGTCCGGCAACGAAAGCTTAAGGATTTCCTGTCTCTTCGCGACGATGTATTCGAGAATGAAGCCTGGACCGAAAAATCCGGCAAGAGCGGCTGCTCCGACCGCCAGCCATTGCAGGAGCGACTGGTTCGAGATGTTTGACCTCAACATGAATACCAACAGCGGGAATAGCAGGGTGGCGATTGCCTGTATGCCGTGAAACACAGCCACACCGGAATCTTCCCGAAAGCCCGCCGCAATCAATTGCCGCCGCGTAAGGCCTGCTTCCTGAGGAGATACCGGCGCTTTCTCTCCGATAATGCGCAGCACCCGCACGAGGCTGCCGGTTACGGCTTCTCCTTGCGAAAATCCGTCTGCCCCTACTTCCTCCACGACTCCCAGTTGTTCGTAATAACGGCCGGGGCGGGCGTAGTAATGGTATCCAAAATACGTGATGATCAACGCCAGAAGCGAAAACATGAGAGCCGTAACCAGGATTGCCATGACTGTTCCCTCAGACCTTAATGTCGATAATCCGGCGCATGATGTAATATCCGACCATCTGGCCGGCGATCGCGCCTATGATCAGGTATTTCCCGTCCGGATCCTGGCCCATGGAATCGAGATAACCGGGAGCGACGATCATCAGGCCGAACATCGTAACAATGGGGAGAATGGTTAGGATAATGGCCGTGAGCCGCCCATGCGCACTCATGGCGCGAACCTGCCCTTTCAATCGGAACCGCTCTCGAATAATGTAGCCTAGTTTCGTGAGAATTTCCGCCAGGTTGCCGCCTGTCTCGCGTTGCATCAGCACCGAGGACACAAAAAACTTCACATCGAGCAGCGGAACGCGGTCCGTGAGATTGCGCAGAGCCTCATCCAGTGGAGCGCCCAGATTTTGCTCGTGAAACACGCGCCGGAACTCGATTCCGAGCGGCTCGGGCGCTTCGTCCGCCAACATCTCGAGGCTCACCGATAATGCGTGACCGGCCCGCATGGATCTTGCGAGAAAATCCAAGGCTTCCGGAAACTCCTCCTCGAACTGTGCAAGCCGCTTGCGTCTTTTAGACAAAACATAGAGACAAGGCGCAGCGCCCATTAAGCCGCAGCCGGCCAACATTGCGAATTCACGAAAGACCGGGACATAGACCCGGGAGCCGGCCAAAACGCCGATCAGCGCTCCGGCACAGATGAGACCCAGCATGCCTAATACGGACCAATCGAGTCCGCTTTGGGCAATCAAGCTCTCCCACTGTTTCACTACCGGCCAACCCGACATTTTAAATCGAACGCTGTTTTCGTCCGGACGTTCCGCGCCTTTGAGGACAGTGCTTGTCGTACTCGCCATCTGGTCGGAAACACCACGCAGCATTCCTGTCACTTTTTTCCTGCGCTGAATTTCCAGATATTTCAGACCAGTGCTGACCGCGAGCATAGTTGCTGCGAACAACACGAGCCACATGATGACGATAATCAAGAACGACATCAGTTCCTCCTTTACTTGACTTCGACGATGGTTTGGAACAGAGACGGCGGGATCTGAATCCCGGCCGAAGTCAGACGG
>DATLCW010000019.1:0-17758 GCA_035526195.1 Bryobacteraceae bacterium | reverse complement strand
TAATTTGCCCCTAAAAAAAGAAAACCAGCTGATCTTCACTTTCGAGACGCGCACCCGAACGATGGAAGCCAGTTGCGCATGCAGAAAATTTACGAAATAATCAGCGAATGCGATTTTGGCATTCACGATATCTCGTGCACGGGTCTCGATGTTGATACTCGCCTGCCACGCTTCAACATGCCTTTTGAGCTCGGGCTGTTTTTTGGCTGCAAACACTTCTCTGGTACTCCCCCGACTCAAAAGACGTGCCTGATATTGGATTCCGGGAAGTTCAGATATCGGAAATTTCTTTCCGATATCTCGGGCTATGATATTGTTGCGCATGCGAACGATCCCACGCGGGCGATCGCATGCGTGCGGAATTGGCTAAGCCCGTTAAATGAGCCTCCGCTCCCCGGCGCGGAGGAGATTCAGGCACGATACCTTTCGTTCAGTGAAGCTCTGCCAACGCTCTGTGAGCAACACAAACTCGTTCAAGCTGCGCTTACTTATTCGGACTTCGTATACCTCGTGAAAATCTGGCTCCAGGTATTCAGTCGTTTGCGATAATTTCGCATGCAGTTCCCTATGACCGGTCAGACCCGGGCACACAATCAGGTGCCCGGAAGGCTCGGTTCAATCGAGCGCCCACTTGGTGCGGGCCACCCCGACAATCATCATTTCGAGATCTCCTTTCCCCTCGAAGGAATGCACTTCGTTAAAGAAGACCGGCACTGCGTCTCCCTTCTTGATCTCCGCCGATTCATTCCCCAGGCGCGCTGTCCCCTCGCCGCCGATCACATAGAAAAACTCCTCGACTCCCTCGTGCTTGTGGCGGCCGAGCGAGGCTCCGGCGGGAACCACCAGATGATCCACGTAAGACCAGTTGGTGTAGAACACTTCGGGCGTCAGCGCACGGCGGTACCGCACTGTGCCCGTTCCACTGCGCATGCCCTCCACCGGCTTCAGGAGCGCCTTGTCCAGCCGCATGGTGATGAACACGGGCTTAGGGTCAAGAGGCACCCCTACACGGTCATCGCCCAAATCGGTGGCGTCGTACTTTCCCTTGATGCTGCCCACAGCGATGTTCATCCACTCGGTGGGTGCGCCGGTGGAATTGTAGATGGCATGAGAATGGCCCATCCTGCAAGGCGCGCCGGCGGGGCCTTTCAACACGGACGTTCTACCGTTGACCGTGAACTGCGCCTCATTGTCGAAGATGACGAACATCTCTTCCATGTGGTTGTGAAAATGATGTCCGATGCCGCCGCCGGGCGGGAGCACGCCGCGATGTAAGAAGATCACGTTGGTGCTGAACGTCTGCGCATCGAACAGACCCGTATAACGCAATTCACCAGCGCCCCCGTGCACGGTCTTGGCGACATTGTATTTCGAGGGGTCGGTGTGGACGATACGCTTCGCCAGCGGTTCGGCGGCAAACAGCGGCGCGAACAGCAGGAGCGGGAGGAGGATTCGCATGGCTCCCATGAATATACTGCAACCGCGCGGCGCCTGCGATACGATACGAACAGCAAGGAGCATAGATGTCCCTTTCCCGCCGTCGATTTCTGGAAGCCGCCGCGGTGTCGCCGGTGGCCTTAAGCGCTGCTAAAGATGCTAGATCCGGGATGCCGATGCGTGTCTTAGGCAAAACGGGTGCGCGGGTCTCGTGCGTCGCATTCGGTTGCGGCAGCCGCTTCCTGTCTTACAAGGACGAGGACAAAGCACTCGAAGCTTTGAACAAGGCGCTCGATTTGGGCGTGTCTTATGTAGACACCGCCTACGGCTATGGAAGCGGGGTGAGTGAAACGCGCGTCGGCAAAGTGATGAAGACCCGGCGCAAGGAAGTCTGGCTAGCGACGAAGATCAACAAGCGCAATGGTGATGAGGCGATGCGCGTGATCGAAGACAGCTTGAAGCGTCTGCAGACCGATCAGGTGGATTTGCTGCATATCCACAGCCTTACCGATGCGGAAGACTTGAAAACCATTGAGGCTCCGGATGGCGTGCTCAAGACGCTCTACAAAGTGCGGGACCAGAAGATGGCGCGCTTCATCGGAATTACCAGCCATACCGATCCCCAGGTGTTGAAGACCGCGCTCGAGCGGCATGATTTCGATTGCACCCAGATGGCCTTGAATGCGGCTCGCGTGGGGATGAAGAACGGCAAAGGCACGATGGTGGTCAATGAGGCGATGAAGGACAGCTTTGAGCGGATCGCGCTGCCGGTGGCACAACGCAAGAAAATGGGCGTGATCGCGATGAAGATCTTCGGGGCGGACGGACTGGTAGGCAAAGCATCGGTCGAGAAGCTGATCCGTTATGCCCTCACGCTGCCCGTTTCGGCTGCCGTACTGGGGATGCCCAAGCTCGAGCATATCGAAGAGAACACGCGGCTGGCGAAGGCTTTCAAGCCGCTGCCGAAGTCAGAGATGCAAAGCCTGGCCGGTGAGTTGAAGCTTGCCAAAATAGAGCTCGACCAGTTCTTCGCCAATCACGTCGACGCCTAATCGCAGCGCAGCGCCGTCACGGGATTGACGCGGGTTGCCCGCAGCGCGGGGATCCAGACGGCCAGCAGCGCCACCGCCAGCAGCAGCAGCGGAACGGCGGTGAACACGAGCGGGTCCCACGCCGTTACCCCGAACAGAAGCGTCGCGATCAGGCGGGCCAAGCCGAACGCGGCGGCCGTGCCCGCCACCACTCCGATCAATGCGAAGCGCATGCCGTGCAGGATCACCATCGATTGCACGTGGCTCGATTCCGCGCCGAGGGCGATGCGGATGCCGATCTCCTGGGTGCGCTGCTGCACCGAATATGCCATCAGGCCGTAAACGCCGATCGCCGCCAGCAACAGCGCCGCGCCGCCGAAGACCGACATCAGCCACATGTTGAACCGCTGGCGGGAAATCGAGCGGGAGATCACTTCGTCCATGGTCCGGATGTCGGCAACCGGGAGTCCGCTGGCTTGGCGTAGCTGCTCGCGGATTACGGGTATGAGGGAGGCTGAATCGCCACGTGTGCGGACCACCCAGGCCAGCGGCGTGAGACGGACATTGAGCGCATTCAGCGCGTCCGGAACCTGCGCGTTGGGAATGTACATCACCGGCTGCGGATCGCGGTTGAGGCCGCCGTCGCGCACGTCGCTTACGACGCCAATAATCTGACGCGGCTGTTCCGACGCCAGCTCCGACATCATGCCTTTCCCGATCCAGATGCGGTCGGCCAGCGGATCGCTCTTGGGCCAGAAGCGCTTCGCCATCGCCTGGTTGATCATCACCACGGGAGCCCCGCCGGCTCCATCCTGATCAGTGAAGGCACGCCCCTTCACGATGGGGATGCGAAAGACATCGAAGTAGCCGGTGGAGACGGTCTGCCACCCGCCACCGCCGTGGAAGGGACTGTTTCCCTCGGTCGGACGGCCAACGACGAGGAAGGGCAGCCCATATCCGCCTTCGAGAGGAACGCAGCAGGTGGCGCTGGCGATCTCGACACCGGGAAGCGCCTGGATTCTCTCGACGCCATCGCGAATCACCCGGTCAATCGCGGCGGATTTAAGGAAACGCTGACCTGTCAGTGACATTCTCATCGTAAGCACATTGCTCGCATCGAAGCCGGGCTTGACCGCGGCCAATGCCAGGGAAGTGCGAATGAGCAGCGCGGCTCCGACGACCAGCACGACGGCGAGGGCGAGTTCCGTAATCACAAGCAGAGTCCGCGCTTTGTTTTGGCGGAAGCCGCTGCCGCTCCGGCTGCTGCTTTCTTTGAGAGTGCCCGAGAGGTCCACGCGGGATGCCTGGAGCGCTGGAAGCAGCCCGAAGAGGACGCTCGTTATAACCGCGATCAAAGCCGTGAACGCCAGCACGCGCCAATCCACGGTGACCAGAGCGCCCTCCCTTCCCACTCTGGGAAGGTTGGCGGTGTTGACCAGCAGCAGCGCGCGAATCCCGGCGATGCCGATGGCCGCGCCGAGGACGGCGCCTACGGTCGAAAGCAATATGCTCTCCGTCAGCAGTTGACGAATGATGCGCCCGCGAGCTGCCCCCAGGGCGGCGCGAATGGCGAGTTCGCGCCGTCTGCCAATGGCCCGCGCGAGCAGCAGGTTGGCCACGTTGGCGCAGGCGATCAATAACACCATACTCACGGCATAGACCAGCACCAGCAATGAGGAGCGCACGTTGCGCACGAGCGCCTCCCGCATCGGATCAACGCTGAAGCTTTGGTTAGGCTGCAGCGTGCCGGGGTAGGTTCGCCGGAACGCGTCGGCCGAAGCGGCGAGTTGCGTTTGGGCCTGCTTCAAGGAGACCCCGGGTTTGAGCCGTCCGGCGGCGGTAAAGTAATGACCTTGGTCCCGAATGGTGGGGTTGGGATCCAATTGAAAGGGGACCCAGACATCGGGAGCGGGGCCGAATTCCCGGAAGTCGAAGCTGTCCCCGACGACGCCGATGATGACATGGGGGTCGCCTCCCAGAAAGAGCGGCGTACCGAGGACCTGGGGGTTGGTGGCGAGGCGGCGCTGCCAGAAGCTCTCGCTGATCACCACCACGTGAGGGCCGGTGGGGCGATCCTCCTCGGCTGAGAAGCCGCGGCCACGGATCAATGTCGCGCCGAAGAGGCGGAAGTAATCGGCGCTGACCTGGGCCGCCTTGAGCTGTTCGGGGGAATCCCCACCGGTCCAATTGACTACATTGCTGCGGAAAGCCGTAACATCCTGCACTACGGCAGTTTGTTGGCGCCAGTGGTGGAACTTTATAGGCGACGCTCCCTGTCCGGAACCCTGTGGGGAAGTGTTCAGGAACAGGACGAGCCTTTCGGCGTCGGGGAACGGGGGAGGCTTCAACAAGACCGTGTTGACGACGGAGAAAATGGCGGTGTTGGCACCGATCCCCAATGCCAGGGCGGCCACCGCGGCGGCGGTGAATCCGAGGTTCTGCCGGAACATACGCAGCGAATGCCGCAGGTCTTTGAGGAAGTTTTCCATAGGATAAGGAATAGACGGAGAACCCGCGTGGAAGTTCCGTTGAAATCCTATGGGTGGGGAGTGGTCAGGGAAGCTGCGTTTCGCCCATGAGAAACTGGTCTACGCCCCGAGCCGCCTTGCGGCCTTCGGCGATCGCCCAAACCACCAGGGACTGGCCGCGCCGGGCATCGCCGGCCGCGAACACGCCGGGGATGCTCGACATGTAGTTCTCGTCGGCGGCGATGTTGCCGCGTGGATCCAATTGCAGACCCTGGTTCTGAAGAGCTCCGATGAGGCCGTCCTGACGCGGTCCGAGGAAACCCATGGCCAGCAGGACGAGATCGGCATCGAGGGTAAATTCTGAATTGGGAATTGCTTCGAACCGGGGTGCCGGCCCGACCTTCACGCCGTGGAGCTTCTTTACCTTGCCGTGCTCATCACCCGAGAAGTGGGTCGTGTTGACGCTCCAGCCCCGGACACCGCCTTCCTCGTGTGAGCTTTCCTCACGCAGCATCAGCGGCCAGAGCGGCCAGGGAGTGGTGGGCGCGCGATCCACCGGAGGCATCGGCATGATTTCGAACTGGTGGATGGAGGCGGCCTTGTGGCGGTGGGAGGTGCCGAGGCAGTCGGCGCCGGTGTCGCCGCCTCCGATGATGATGACGTTCTTTCCGGTGGCGAGGATCGGATCGCCGATGCGGGTGGGATCCGCAACGATGTCTTTGTCTCCGGCTCCGCGCTTGTTCTGCTGGGGCAGAAAATCCATGGCAAAATGGATCCCGTTGAGCTCGCGTCCGGGGACTTTAAGATCGCGGGGAGCTTCGGCGCCGATGGTAATGAGGACTGCGTCGTAATCCTTCTGCAGATCTTCGATGGGGATCGTGGTACCGACGTACGCGTTGGTGATGAACTTGACACCTTCGGCCCGCATCTGTTCCAGGCGGCGGTCAATGTGATGCTTCTCCATCTTGAAGTCCGGGATCCCGTAGCGGAGCAGTCCTCCGATGCGGTCGGCCTTCTCGTAGAGATCGACGGAGTGGCCGGCACGCGCCAGTTGTTGAGAAGCGGCGAGGCCGGCGGGTCCGGAGCCGACTACGGCGATGCGCTTGCCGGTGTGGTGTTCCGGCGGCTCGGGGGCGATCCATCCTTCTTCAAAGGCATGATCGATAATGGTGCGTTCAATCCATTTGATAGCCACCGGCGGCTCATTGATTCCGAGGACACAGGCGGCTTCGCACGGCGCCGGACAAATACGGCCGGTAAATTCGGGAAAATTGTTGGTGGCGTGCAGAACGCGGATGGCGTCTTTCCAGCGGCTCCGGTAGACGAAGTCATTCCAATCGGGAATGATATTGTTGAGCGGACAGCCGGTGTGGCAGAAAGGCACGCCGCAATCCATGCAGCGCGCGCCCTGGGTGCGGACCTTGTCGTGCGAATAGGGTTCGTAAATTTCGAACCAGTCATTGAGACGGACGTTAACAGGCCGGCGCTGCGGCGCCTCGCGCTGGAATTCGATGAAGCCGGTGACTTTACCCATGGGACTTGACTCCTTTTATGCGCGAGCTTCCGCGGCCCGAGGTTGCGGGATGGGATGGTGCGGGTGCGCCTCTTCCGATTTGGAGCGCGCGATGCCGAGCACCCTTTTATATTCGTGGGGAAACACTTTGACGAACTTGGGCAGCATTTCGGCAAAGTGCTCGAGGATCCAGGTTCCGCGCGGGCTATTGGTATATTCGACGTGTTTGGCGATCAGCGTTTTCAGCAGTTGAATGTCTTCGGCATTCTCTACGGGATCGAGATCGACGCCGGCGCGATTGCAGCGGGTGTTGGCGAATTCACCGTCTTCGTCGAGTACATAAGCAATTCCTCCGCTCATGCCCGCTCCGAAGTTGCGGCCGGTACTTCCGAGAATCACGGCGAGGCCCTTGGTCATGTATTCGCAGCCGTGATCGCCCACCGATTCCACCACGGTAGTGGCTCCGGAGTTGCGAACGGCAAAGCGTTCTCCGGCCATGCCATTAAAGTACGCCTCACCACTCGTAGCTCCGTATAGAACTACGTTCCCAACAATGATGTTCTGTTCGGCCTGGAAATTGGAGCCGCGCTGCGGGTATACGATGAGACGTCCCCCGGAGAGGCCCTTGCCGGCGTAATCGTTGGTGTCGCCTTCGAGAGTGAGCGTCACGCCTTTGACGACAAAGGCACCAAAGCTCTGCCCGGCGGAACCGACGAAGTGAAATTTGATGGTGTTTTCGGGAAGCCCTTCCGAGCCGTAGCGGCGGGCGATCTCTCCACTGAGCATCGTACCCACCGTGCGGTGTACATTGCGGATGGGGAGCTTAAACTCGACCGGCGTCTGGTTCTCAATGGCATCCCTGGCGTGCTCGATCAGCTTGTGATCGAGCGACTGCTCAAGGCCGTGCTGTTGAGAAATCATGCAGCGGCGTCCCACGCGCTTGGGGGCGTCGGGATAAGAGAGGATCTGCTCCAGGTTGATGCCCTGGGCTTTCCAGTGATCCACGGCATCGCGCGCTTTCAGTTTGTCGACGCGGCCGATCATGTCATTCATCGTGCGGAAGCCAAGGCGAGCCATGATCTGGCGCAAGTGTTCGGCCACGAAGAAGAAGTAGTTGATGGCGTGCTCCGGCTGGCCGGTGAACTTGGCACGGAGCTTGGGGTCCTGGGTAGCGATGCCAACGGGGCAGGTGTTGAGGTGACACTTGCGCATCATGATACAGCCGAGCGTGATGAGCGGCGCGGTGGAGAATCCGTATTCCTCGGCTCCGAGCAAGGCGGCAATCGCCACGTCGCGGCCGGTGGAAAGCTTGCCGTCGGTCTGCACGGCAATTCTGCTGCGGAGATCATTCAGAACGAGCACCTGCTGAGTTTCGGCGAGCCCCAGTTCCCAGGGAATACCGGCATGGCGAAGAGAAGTGAGCGGACTGGCTCCGGTTCCGCCGGTGTCACCGCTGATCAGTACAACGTCCGCATGGGCTTTGGCAACACCCGCGGCGACGATGCCGACTCCTACTTCGGCCACCAGTTTCACGTGGATCCGGGCGTAGGGATTGGCGTTCTTGAGATCGTAGATGAGCTGCGCCAGATCCTCGATGGAGTAGATATCGTGATGCGGCGGCGGAGAGATGAGGCCGACTCCGGGAATGGAGTACCGTACACGCGCGATCACTTCGTCGATCTTATGGCCCGGAAGCTGCCCCCCCTCGCCGGGCTTGGCTCCCTGGGCAATCTTGATCTGAAGGTCATCGCAGTTGACGAGATAGTTGGCGGTCACGCCGAAGCGTCCGCTGGCAACCTGTTTGACAGCGCTGCGCCGCCAGTCGCCGTTGGCATCGCGTTTGTAGCGCTCTTCATCCTCGCCGCCTTCGCCAGTGTTGGATTTCGCGCCCATGCGGTTCATGGCGATGGCCAGCGTCTCATGAGCTTCTTTGCTGATGGAGCCGAACGACATGGCTCCGGTGGCAAAGCGCTTCACGATGTCCTTGGCGGGCTCGATCTCTTCGAGTGGAAGAGATCGCGTGGACCAGTTAAAATCCATCAACCCGCGAATGGTGCAGAACTGGCGGCTCTCCTCGTCGATCAATGCGGCGTACTCTTCGTAAGTCTTGTAGCTCTGTTGGCGGACGGCATGCTGCAATTTGCTGATGGTCTCGGGATTGATGAGGTGATACTCGCCGCGCACGCGGTACGCATAATTGCCGCCCACCGGCAGTTCGGTATCGGAATCGGCAATAGGACGGAACGCCAGATCATGTTTCATCTGCGCTTCCCGGGCAAGCACTCCCAGGCCTACGCCTTCGATGCGGGACGCGGTGCCGGTGAAATACTTATCGACCAGCGCTTGATTGAGGCCGATGGCTTCAAAGATCTGGGCGCCGCGATAGCTTTGCAGGGTGGAGATGCCCATCTTCGAGAAGACCTTGAGGAGACCTTTGTTGACCGCCTTTTTGAAATTCTTAAGCGCGGCATCGAAGGACATGCCGTCGGGGAGAAGACCCTGCAAGTGCATGTTTTCCAAGGTCTCGATTGCCAGATAGGGATTGATGGCGCTGGCTCCATAGCCGATGAGGAGAGCGAAATGCATCACTTCGCGAGGCTCTCCCGATTCGACGATCAGCGCCACCTGGGTACGTGTGCCTTCGCGGATCAGATGATGATGAACGGCGGAAAGCGCGAGTACGCTGGGAATAGGCGCATACTCCTTGTCGACGCCGCGGTCGGATAGAACGATGAGCGTATAGCCGTCTTTGATCGCGCGCGAGGCACGGCGGCAGAGCCCCTCCAAGGCACGCTCGAGTTCCTTCTCCCCGCCATCGACGCGGAAAGTGGTAGTGAGCGTGGCCGAGAGCAACTCGCCCCAGGAGACCCGGCGCAGCTTTTCGAGATCGTAATTTGTGAGGATGGGCTGATTAAGTTTCAGCGTGTGGCAATGCTCGGGAGTCTCGGTCAGAATGTTGCGCTCGGTTCCGATGTAAGAGGTGAGCGACATTACCAGCTCTTCCCGGATGGGGTCGATCGCCGGATTGGTGACCTGGGCAAAGAGCTGTTTGAAGTAATGAAACAGCGGCTGCGCCTTATCGGACAGGCAGGCGAGCGGAGTATCGACGCCCATGGAGCCGATGGGCTCTTCGCCGGCGGAGGCCATGGAACTGAGGATCATGCGCAGATCTTCATCGGTGTAGCCGAAGCAGCGCTGGCGGGCAAGCACCGTGTCGTGATCGGTGGGATGCCAGCGTTGTGGTGCGGGCAAACGGTCGAGCGTAATCTGGTGTTTTTGAATCCATTCCCCGTAGGGCTGCCGGGCGGCAAGCTTCGCCTTCAGCTCGTCGTCGGGAATGATGCGCCCTTCTACGGTGTCCGCCAGCAGCATTTTGCCCGGCTGCAGGCGTCCTTTGAACTTGACGTTTTCGGGTTTGATGGGCAGCACGCCGGTTTCCGAAGCCATGATCAGGATGTCGTCATGCGTGACCAGATAGCGGGCGGGGCGAAGGCCGTTGCGATCGAGGGTTGCTCCCACCACGCGGCCGTCGGTGAAGGCGATAGCGGCGGGGCCATCCCAGGGCTCCATGAGAGAGGCGTGGTATTCGTAGAAGGCGCGCTTCTCCGCGGACATGGTGGAATCATGATCCCAGGCTTCCGGGATCAGCATGGCCATAACGTGAGGGAGCTCCCGGCCGGCGAGCACCAGCAGTTCAATGGCGTTATCGATCATGGCGGAATCGGAGCCGCCGGGCATGCAGACCGGCAGTAGCTTATGGACGTCTTCGCCGAACAGTTCGCTCGCGAGCACGGTCTGGCGCGCTGTCATCCAATTCACGTTGCCCTGAACGGTGTTGATCTCGCCGTTATGGCAGACGTAGCGAAAAGGATGCGCCAACTGCCAGGTGGGGAACGTGTTGGTGGAAAAGCGCTGATGAACCAGGCAGAGCGCGCTCATGGCATCGGGATCATTCAGCTCGCCGTAGAACTGCGGGATCTGCGGGGCGAGCAGAAGACCTTTATAAACGATGGTCCGGGTGGACATCGAGGGAACGTAGAAGAAGTCCTTTTCCTTGAGGTCTTCGTGGGAGGATATTTCGCGCTCGGCGCGTTTGCGAACCACGTAGAGCTTGCGCTCCAGTTGATCCTGCGTCATTCCTGGCGCGCGCTGGATAAAGACCTGTTCGATGTATGGCTGGGAAGAGCGGGCGAGGCGTCCGATAGCGTTTCCCTGCACGGGAATGTCCCGCCAGCCAATGACTTCGAGCTCTTCTTCGCGAGCGATACGCTCGATGATCCCCTCGCATCGGAGGCGGGAGTTGGACTCGACCGGCAGGAAAACCATGCCGACACCGTATTCGCCGGGAGAAGGAAGTGTGAAGCCGAGCTTGGCGGATTCCTTTTGAAAGAACTTGTGCGGGATTTGAATGGTAATACCAGCGCCATCACCGGTTTCGGGGTCACAGCCGCAGGCGCCGCGATGGGTGAGGTTGATAAGGATCTGTATCCCCTTCTGAATAATGTCATGGGAAGGGATCCCTTTGAGGTTGACAATGAAGCCGAGCCCGCAGGCGTCCCTTTCGAGCGCCGGATTGTAAAGGCCCTGCTTAGGGGGTAAACCGCGGGTGAGATTCTCTTCAGACATTGGGATAACTTCAAACTTCCTTGCAACGGGTTATACGCGAGTTAAGCCGGTCCGCTGGGGAGCGGTGTTACGGGAGCCAATAGTGTGGGGAAACGGGGCATCTGTTATGACGTTCCCTGGAGGGTAGGTTGGTAGTATAGCGAACGCGCTTTTATAAGTCCAGCGAAATTTCGCGCGTCCTTAATATTATATTTACTTATAATCATGCGCTGAGGGCGCAGCCCAACAAGCCTCATGAGCTACTTGCGTTTATAGACTGTCCGGTAAGGCGTTGACAAGAAACCTAATGCGCCGATGGCGGCTCCGATCGCTACGCCCGGGCCTGCAAACTTGTAGCCGTTTCCTTCGTTGGCGCAATGAGGGCATATAGCAAACCCGATCGCCAGCCCAACACCCGCACCCACGGCAATCGAGATCAGGCCGGTGCGCAGGCGCCGGGACGGATCTGTAACGCGAACTTTGCGAATCTCATCGCCAGGGATCGAGCGCTCACCGGAATTCTGGCGCACCAACATCGCGTTGCCGGCCGCTGAGACGAAGGCACCGCGGATTTGCGTTCCGTCGCGCGTAGTGATTTCAACCATCCGGTCCGGTGCGATTCGCTGAAGTGCCTCCCAGTCCCCGGCAAATACGGTCCTGGCGATCAATAACAAGAGGACCGGCATACCGCAAGGTTACCATTCAAGGCTGAGTCCGGTTCGAAGACGCCGCGGGCCGGACTGGTCGAGCACTGCCACGTCCCCGGCCACGTCGCTGATTACCCCGACTTGGCCGGCGGCGGTAATGTTCGTGTTCGGATTGGCGTAGTTCGGATGGTTCAGGGCGTTGGAGGCGATGACGTCCCAGCGCACGCGGGCGCGCTCGCCGATTCGGAAATTCTTCGCCAACCCAGTATGCAGAACCGAGGAACCGGGGCCGATGATGACTCCCTTGGCGGCAGTGCCGAATGAGCCGGGCGCCGGTGGACCGAAGGCTGCGGGATCAAACCATCGTGCCGTGGACTGCTGGTCGGATGGCAGGTTGGCGTTGTAACGATGATTGGGGCGAATGTTCACCTGGGCCGGGGTGCGGTTGGCGGTAAACGCTGTGCCTGTGGGATCGGGACCCGTCCATTGCGGCGTCAGGAACTGACCGGTGTAGCCGCTGTAGACGGCGCTGATTTCCCAGCCGCCGAAAATCGCATGCAGCGCCTGGCCGGTATTGAGGAAACGACGCCCGCGTCCAAAGGGAAGCTCGTAGATTACGTTGCCGCTGGGCCGGTGGGTGGGAATATCGAGCCAGACGGCCCGCTCCCGTCGCCGATTATAAGCGTCTTCGCCCGACGCGCCGCGATCCAGATCGCCAATGTCGCGCGCCCACGTCCAGGAAACCTGGTAATAGAGTCCCTTGGCCATTTTGCGCTGGATCTCGGCGGTCAGCGAATGATACTGATGGCCGGCTCCGTTATCCATGTACGTGATGCCCGGATAGTTCGGGAAGAGCCTTGGCTTGTCAACAAACAGGCGGCCATCGGGCACCGGCTGATTGATGTTGTAGCCATACTGCCCCTGCCGCGTATTGGTGCCGATATAAGAAACCCGGAATCCCGTATTCCAGCGCTGATGTTCCACGGTGAAGTTATATTGCATGCTGAACGGATCACGAAGATCCTTGCGCGTTCCGCCGGGAAGCCCAACCGTTGTGGGACCGCCCACCGCCGCCGGAAATACCCGCGGCAGTATGACGCTGGGCGCTCCGGCCGGGTTCGTGAAAGCCGGCTCATTAATGACAAACGGCGCTCCGCCCGCGCCCACAGCGCGCGGGACAACATCGTAGAAGATGCCGTAGCCCATACGGAAGACGGTGTTGGGACCGAGCGGACGCCATGCCAGGCCGAAACGAGGAGCAAGGTTATTACGATCGGCGCGCAACAACGTTTGTCCAGGCCAGCCGGCGGCGGAAGCCTCAACGACATCCACATAGCCTCGCGGCAACAACGGACTGACGCGGTTGAGCGCCCCATCGGGCACCACGATCTTGCCTGTGGCGATATCGAAAACCGCCTGCTGGCCGAGTTCCTCCGAGTATCCCGGGTGGTACTCATAGCGGATACCGATGTTTAGCGTGAGGTTGGGCCGGATCTTAAAATCGTCGGTGACAAACCAATCCTGCGCCCATCGCAGGCGGCTGATCTCCACCGGCGCAAAGGCGCGCGAAGCGCTGGTGGGAATGCCCAGCAGGAAATCGCTGTACGGATGTCCGGTGAAACGGTCGGAGAAACTGAGGTTGCCGAACAAATTGGCCGAGGCCTGATTGTCTTGAAAGCGAACGCGCGTTAAGACAAATCCCGCCTTCAGACTATGCTTGCCGCGAAACCAGTTGACGTGCTGCTGATACTGCTGCACATAATTCTTGAAGCCCGGGTGGCGCCACTGCGATTGCGAGATCGTCTGCAGGCCCACGCCCGCAAACGCGATCTGCGGAAGACCGTTAATATCGGGCAGATTATCGGCCAGACCCAGCAGGCCCAGATCCTGGACAACCTCCTTACCCATCAGCGGGCCGTGCAGCGGATTGTCGTTATAGGTGATGCCGAAGCGTGACTCCGATACGAGCGACGGGCTGAACGTATGGGAGAAGGATCCGGCCAGAGCGCGCGTTTCCCGCGTCTGCCAGCGGCGGCCGATCGAGGGCAGGTTGCCTTCGTAGGCCCGGCTATGGGAGCGGTTCCAGGTCCAACGTCCAAAAACAAAGCTTCTCTGCGTGAACCGGTGATCGCCGCGGGCGGTGTAGTACGTGTTGGGGTCGAATGGCCTCACCACCTGCGAGCGGAAATTCTGGCTCACCAGCACGTTCGGATCCCCAAAATTAGGCAGCGGATAGAATCGCGTTTGGATCTTCTGCGAGACCGGGTTGACGCGCGCTGTAGGAATGATATTGCCGGCGAACGGCAGATTCGTATTCGGATCGCGGATCACCACGTTGCGCAGTGCGGAAAAATCGCCCCGGCGCCAGGCTTCCAGCGGCACGGTGGGGTTCAACAGCTGTTCGATCCCGGAACCGCGCGACGTCTCAAAGGAGTAAAAGAAGAACGTGCGGTTGCGGCCGTCGTAAATTCGCGGAATCATGACCGGACCGCCCACTTGAAACCCTGGAGCGTGAGTGACGCCGCTGGGGCGGTTGGGCGAGAACGGATTCCGCGCCCGGAACCAGGGCGTCGAGTAGTAATCCCAAGCCATCCCGTGAAATTGGTTGGTGCCCGATTTGGAGATGACGGTAACCTGACCGATGGAGCCCATATCGGCGGTGTTGTTGGCAAGGTCCACACGCACTTCCTCAAAGCCGCCGATGTAGCTGACCAGCGGGCTGATCTGCGTCCCGTCATAGCCGTTCGAAACCGTGACCCCATCGATTGACTGGTCCGACTGGTTGACCCGGCTGCCGGCAAAGCGCCGCGTGGCCTGTCCTCCCCCGGCTCCAATCACGCCCGCGGTCAAGCCTAAAAAATCGTATAACGAGCGCGTGTTCAACGGCAGGGATTGCAGCGTGGTGGCGCCCTTGGTGTTGCCGATGCGGGCCGTCTCCGTTTCGATCAACGTCGCGCCACCCTGCACTTCAATCACCGTCTCCACCGACCCTACACGAAGCTGGATATCGATCCGCCGGAGGTCGCGCGAGACCAGTTTGACGTCCTGCGCCAGATACTCCTGAAAACCCGCAGCGCGGGCGCGGACTTTGTAGGTTCCTTCCCGCAATTGCGCCAGTGTATATACACCGGAGCCATTGGCCGGAGCCGAGTGTTTATAGTTGCTCTCGATGTGCACGGCCTCGATGATGGCTCCCGGAATCACCGCTCCGTTCGGATCGGTGACGGTTCCGGTGATCGCGGCGTAAGTAGTTTGCGCAATGCCCGCGCGGTGCGCGACCAGTGTCAGGAGTAACAGGCGGAGAAGCATGACCAACCCCCAGTGACCGAATTATATACCACGCCTGACTCCCCGATTGGCGGGGTCAGAATGCCGCGGATGCGTCATACTTAGATTCCATGGGCTGTTCTAAAGTGGTTTTCTCCCTAAGCATTCCTCTGCTGTGCTTCGGGCAACCAACAGTGCCAACAGGACCAGCGGAATTCCGCTTCGATGATTTCTCCAACCTCCGCGGACTTAGCCTGGTAGGCGATGCCAAACGCTCCCGCAAGGTCCTGCGCATTGCTCCGGCGTACGAAAATCAGCGCGGCGGCGTCTGGTTTGCTGAAAAGTTATTTGTCACGAAGGGGTTCGAGACAACTTTCGACTTTCGTCTCACCTCGCAAGACGACGAGGGCTTTTCGGGCGCGGACGGACTCGCCTTTGTCGTGCAGGCCGCGGGACAGTCGGCAATCGGCGGAACCGGCGGCGCCGGCGGCTTTGCCACGAATAACGAAGCGGCGGCAATTCCCCGTAGTCTGGCGATCTTTTTCGATACGTACAAGAATGTCGAGTTTGGAGACCCCTCGGGGAACTTTATCGCCATTACAGTAAACGGCGACGGCTATTGGCCGAACCGCCGGCTTGCCTCCGCCGCAAACTTGCCGGTTGACTTGAAAAACCGCAAAACGCATCATGTCCGCATTTTGTATTCTCCTCCCAATCTCTCGGTTTTTCTGAATCGGAATCCGGCCCCCGTCGTCACCGCCACCATCGACTTGGCAAACGTAGTGGGCCCCGAAGGACGCGGCTATGCCGGCTTCACTGCCGCCACTGGCGGCGGCTATCAGAATCATGACCTCCTGCGCTGGTCCTTTGGTCCGGCTCCGAAAGTAGACCCGGATACTTCCGTTTCGGCGAGCATCCGTTTTCTCAATCACGCCTGTCTTCCCAATCGCACGCTCTGCACGCCGGAACAGCCAACGGTCGAAGAAAAGGGCGCCGGCCGGTACCGGATCGTCTTGCCGGCCCATCTCGAGTGGGGCGTAAGTGTTCCCAATCCTACGGCCGCCTCCGTACGGATCTTAAGTGCCGCGGGCACGATTTGCTGGGAGCCCTCCGGCCGTGCCGCGCCGGCCTGCAACGGGCCCGCCGGCAGCGATATCCAAGGTGCGGGAGAAGGCTTTGTTTCCCCCGCCGCCGCGGCCGGGTCCCTGGTCTTCCTCAACCGCGACGGGAAAACGTTCTTCTCTGTGAATGACCGTTCGAGTAGGGGGTTCCAGGACAACGAGGGATTTTTTGATTTTGATGTGCAGATTGGAGGGCGCTGAATGTTACGCCGCAACCTCATTCCTTTGATCGCCGCGCAAGCTGCTTTCAACCGCCTGCAAGCCAGGAGCGAAAACCCGATCAACCTCGAACAGTGGCTGCGCGCTACTGCCGATTCAAGAAAACAGGCCTTAGCGTCGTGCCTGCGGCGGATCAGGCGTATGGACGGCGATATTCGCGCCTGGGTCGAGGTAAATCCGCAGCCGCAGACTGTCGATGGACCACTGTCAGGCATTCCCTTTGGCATGAAAGATGTGATTGAAACGCAGAACCTGGCCACGGAATATGGTTCACCGATTTATAAAGGCCGCCGGGGTACGGGGGATGCGGCGATTGTCCGCCAGCTGAAAGGCCTGGGAGGAATATTGCTGGGGAAGACGCAAACGGCGGCATTCGCCCATACCTTTCCGCCCCCTACCCGCAACCCCAGAAACCTGGCCCATACGCCGGGCGGAAGTTCCAGTGGCTCCGCCGCCGCAGTGGCCGCCGGCATGGTACCGTTGGCCGTCGGCACTCAAACGGGAGGCTCGGTCATACGGCCCGGGTCCTATTGCGGCATCACCGCCTTCAAACCCACCTACGGTTTGCTTTCCACCGAAGGTGTCATGCCTTATGCAAGCAGCCTCGATACGCTCGGATTCTTTACTCACACTCCCCAAGACATGATTCTGCTATGGAAGGCTCTGGGGCAAGCCGCCGGCCGTGTGGGAGATGTTGTCATCGGTGCGGTGGAGCCGGTGCAGGCGGTGGAGCCGCCGATGGCCGCGGCTTTCCGGAATGCGCTCACCGCACTGCGGAATCGCGGCGTCGATGTCAAGGCGGTTCCCGTTACCGCCATGCTGGACCGGCTGGTGCAGGAAAGCCGCTTAATCATGTACTACGAAGGCGCACGAGCTCACGAGGAACGTTATAAGCAGTATGGATCGCGCCTGCAAAATGTCGCGACGGTAGTCGAGGAAGGCTTGCAAATTCCCGGCCAGCGCTACCGCGACGCGCTCTCTTTCCTCAAAGAGTGCAAACAGCGAATGACGGACCTATACGATAGAGTTCCCGTCATTCTCCTCCCGGCCGCCACCGGTCCGGCTCCAAAGGGATTGACGTCCACCGGCGACTCCCGCATGAATCGCGCCTGGACCGCCTTGGGCACGCCCGTCATTACCATCCCGCTGCCGGTCGGCCACCAGTTGCCGCTGGGATTACAAGTCACCGCGGCGCCGGGCGAGGATGCCCGCGTTTTGCACGCCGCGGCGCGCCTTGCAGCTTTGCTCTAATCCCGGACGCGCCTCAGGCGCGCGGCGGAATGGCCTCGCGGATGGCCGGCAGGCGATCTACGAATCCCGCCTTGGTGCGGCGCAATTCGGCGATCGTGGCCGCCCGCAGCCGCTTCAGGTCGGCCTGGTGCTCCGGCTTCACCGCCAGATTGTTCAACTCGTTGGGATCGGCTCGCAAATCGTAAAGTTCTTCCAGGTC
>DATLCW010000012.1:0-48628 GCA_035526195.1 Bryobacteraceae bacterium | reverse complement strand
AGTCTGGAATGTTCTGGACAGTCGAAGGTGCCAACCAGATCATAGCCCTACGCTGCTGCCGCCTCAGCGGCAAATTTGAAGACTTTTGGGCCGATCAGGTAGCCGCCTAGTCATCACTTTTGAGACGCGCACCCAACGGAGACTCTTCGCCGAGCTTCTCCAACTCGGAACCGGCGGTATCTCTTTGCCGGTCAAGAACGCTCGTCTCAGATCTCCAATCCATCGTCATGAGACCCCGGACCGGATCGATGCTAGCGCGGAGGAAGGTGAGCATGGTTAGGAGGAGTGGACTGCATTACGGCCTGAGTAGCGCTTGAGTCGTGACCCACGGTCTTGGGCCCGTTCCATGTCAGTAGTAATAGGAACACGACCCAAATAGATAGGCCGAACAGCGCTAAGAGGAAGGTCGCCGGTTTCGATTCGCCATTCTCCATGCGCTCCTCCTTCTGAATCATCAGCCGGCACGGCCCCCAGGAAGCCGGTACGGCGACTTTTGAGGAAAGTCCGTCGCATGTCCGGTCCTGGGGTTGCATTGTAGGTTTACTATAGGATCTGCATCCGGGGAATGTAATACGGGGTATTCTGTATTTTTGAGCGGAAACCCAACTACCGCCTCAAGCGGCTCCATATGCGTATTGCGAGCGATGTCGATCAGCGTTCCGAGAGATCTCGATCATCCGTTCCGAACTGGTCGCCAGTTGGCACGCGCAGATCGGAAATCCGACGATCGCCGATCGCAACCTGAACCGGTTGATCCATCACGCGCACCGGACAACATTTTTCTGACTGATGGCGATCCGCGGCAACATAGCGTAAATTGTCAGAACGAGGTTTTAGAGGGAATTTGGCCAGCACCATGAGCCAGCAGGTCGGGCAAAGCCCTTTTTGGGGACTTCACCAGACGGTCGCCAAGCCGGGTACATTTGGGGCAGATACTTTCGCGGAGCGGCGGTGTTTGCGGCCAGCGGATTCAACGCAGCGGCAGATTCATCTGATAATCCGCTTGACAGGCTCGAGCTACTGGTAGAATGTAAGGTTTTGCGGCCATCTGTCCAGGAGCAACTCTCAGTGATAATGATTCTGCGCATCTTCAGCTTTCTTTTTTTTCTACCGTTGACGTTGTTCTTTTTGGGCATAGGCGCGTTCGCCCTGGCGGAAAGAGCCTATAACTTGAACTTCCCTATGTTGCCCTGGACGGGAAGAGAACTCACGTGGTGGATCTTTGGACTGAGCCTGGCGGGACTGTTCTCAATACTCCTGGCGCTGGCGAAACGGGTGCGCCCGCTTTACGCGGTTTACGCGATCGTTGTCTTCGGCCTGGCGGTTTACGCGGTGTTCCTCTCGGGACACCGCTTTGATGGGATCAACGAGTTCGGTTGGGGGCTCGGCTTCTGCCTGGCTGCTCTGCTGGCCGCCTGGGGAGCCATCGCCCACGCTCTCGGCCGCCGGACCTAAAAAATGTTCCAGAGGTACTGCGTGTATACCTCGTGATGATAGGTAACTTCCGGCGGTTTCACAACCGTCCCCAACGCCCGCGGACACCGGTCGGCCGCAGCCTTCTTCAAGTCGGCGTAGCGGCTCTTGACGTCTGCGCCGAGAAGCTTCGTGGTCCACTCCGCCTTGTTGAAGTTCTCGATCGCATCGTAGATGTTGTCCGGCAGGAAACGGGGTGCGTTTCGCAGATTGTCGATCTGCGCGATGTCACCCTCGAGGCCCGTCTTGAACACTCCATAGAGAGCCATATACGGATTGGCATCGGGAGCGACGGAGCGCACCTCCACTCGCGCGCTGCGCGAATTACCGATCGGTATACGGATCATCGACCCCCGATCCGTCGCCGACGCTTTGATCTGGTTAGGCGCCTCGAAGTGCGGATCCAGCCGGCGGTAGGCGTTGACGCTGGCGTTCATCAGCAGGCACAGGTCATTGCCGTGAGTGAGGATGCGGTCGACAAACTGCCAGGCGAATGGGCTCATTTTCTCGAGTCCGCTCTCGTCCCAGAATAGATTTTTCGAATCTTTCGTGATGGAGACGTTGGTGTGCATGCCGGTGCCGTTGACTCCGACAATCGGCTTCGGCAGGAAGCAGGCGGTGAGGCCCATTCTCGTCGCGATCTGCCGGCAGATTAGTTTGTAGATCTGGATCTGATCGGCGGCGGCGACCACTTCCGCGTAGCTGTAGTTGATCTCAAACTGTGAAGGAGCCACTTCCGGATGGTCTTTCTCGTTCTGGAAACCCATGGCGCGCTGCACTTCCGAGGCGGAATCGATAAATGTGCGCAGCGTATCGCCCGGCAGCGAGTGATAGTAGCCGCCCGCGCTGACGTACTCAAACTTGCCCGTTTCGTGGTAGTGCCGCTCCGCATCGACACCCTTGAAGAGGAACCCCTCGATCTCGTTCGCCGCGTTTAAGGTGTACCCTTCTTTCTTATAAACGTCGTTGGCATAAGCCTTCAACACAGCCCGCAAGTCCGCTTCATAAGGACCTCCGTCTTTGTCGATGACCTCTCCAAAGACCATCACCTTTCCAGCTCCGAAAATATCGGCGGGCCCCCAATAAAAGGCGGACCAGTCGATCCCGAGCCGCAAATCGCTCTCCTTCTGGGCGGTGAAGCCGCGTATCGAAGAGCCGTCAAAGGTTAGATTGTCCCAGCTCTTGATCAGGAACTTCTTGTCGTAATCGAGAATGTGCAGGCGGCCCTCGAGGTCGCTGAAAAGTAACGTAACGGCTTTGATCCGTTTCTCGTCCGTCAAGTACTTCAGCCGCTCTTCCTGAATCTTGTGCATCGGCACGCGATTCATTCGCTGCTCCTTAACGTGCAGGTTCCTATCTTCCAATTCGGCATAAGTAAGCCGTAAAAAGTCTTGCAGTTCGTTACTCATTCCTATCCTTTGCTGGCGGCTGCCTACGAAGTTTCATTGTCGACTCACGACCGCACCCGTGACAATGGTTCGGCCGATAGATTTTATTTATGGGGACCCATGGCTTCTCCTTTTGGGCGCCCCGCCGGGCGGGAATCAGCCGAATCATTGCCCAATCATCAGGGAGTGGCTGGCTTGCTCTTCGCTGCCGGTTTCCGAAGCTCGTCAAAGTATTGCTGTACGAACTGCTGATAAGCCGCCGGAACTTCATCGCGGCTGATATCACCGCCGGCATCGGTGTGTGAAGCCGCCTTTTGCACGTACTGTGTCTTCAATTGCTGCCGGCCTGAGCTCACTTCCACCATCACCTCCCCGGTGAGGTTTTGTGCACGCTTGCCAAGCAGCTCGCTGATTTTGCCCATCGCCGCCGCCTGCTCAGCCGCTTTGATTTCTTTCTCGCCATCCTGCTTCCCGGCTCCGCTCTTGCCCTCCTGCGCCTGCTGCTTGTCGCCGGCGCTGTCTGACATCTTGCCCTGCGCGGTCATGTTCTTCGAGGCGCCTTCTCCCTGCTGTTCCCCGGCTTCATCCGACTTGGCTTGCCCCTCTCCCTGCGGCTTTCCAGGAGCCGGAGCGCCCTTCTGGCCCGTCTGCTTCTGTGCCGATGCCGATTGCGCCGCGCCTTGGGGAGCTGCCGCATTACTCTTGGACATATCCCCTTGGCGCGGGTTCATCTTCATCCGCGAAAGCATGTTTGCCATCGCATCTTTCATCTTGTCCATCAGCGAGGAGTTTTCACCGGACGGCGGAGAAGCATTCGGATTTTTTCCCTGTGCCGGAGCCTTGGCGTTCTGTGGTCCCTTGTTATTGGAGCCGCCGTCTTTCTGGCTGGAGTCGTCGCCGGCCGAGGCGCCTTCGCCCTTTTCCGTCGCTTCCCCTGGTTCTTTGCCGGGCTGATCCGTAGGGTCTCCGTTCTTACCCGCTGGAGACTGTTTGCCGGATGGCTCATCGCTTGGCACGGCCGGGGCTTCGAACGTCTGCTCCTCAGCAGTCTTCCGCGGATCCCCGTCGCGCTGATCCAGCCCCTCCGCGGGCACGTTCAATGCCTCCAGCCCGTCGGGCAGCTTCTGCTTGGGGAAGCTCTTGGCCTTGCCCATTCCGGCGGGAGTGTCACTGAAGGTGTCGAACGGCATGTGCACTAATGGTTGCCGCAGATCCAGCGACCCCTGGAAACCATATCGCACCGCAAGCAACCCGCCTGAAAGTACCAGCAGCATCAGGGAAGCCCATGCCTGGCGAGGCATCCGCAGCGGAGACGCCGCCACGGCATCGGCGCGGGCCGCGGCCGATTCAGCCATCTGCTTCTGCGCCTGCACCAGATCCCGATGCGCGGGCCGCTGCCGCTCTCTCTCAAAGTAAAGCGCGGTCGAGATCGCGTCCTGCAATCCGAGGCATGAATCGATCTGCTGCGCCACCGCATAACCGCTTGGAACCCGCCCCCGGATCCGCCACATTCCGGCCGCGAGGGCCACCAGAAGAAGGATGGCCGGCCAGTACCAGTCGAGCAGTTGAGTGCCCGCAAATAGCAAAACAATCAGCCCGCCAAAGGCGATTGCAAGGGCGAAGCTGCCCTGTTCGAGCATCAGTTGTACAATGCTGCGACGCCGGACTTTTCCGACTAGCTGATCGATTGTGCTGGGCACTCTATCAATGGTAGCGCACGGTGCTACTATGATCCAGAACGCGCACCGCATGAATTTGCCGAACACCCCAGATGAGCACGAGTTTCTACGCTTTTCGTGCGTCCGGGGGTGCACCCGGTGCTGCGAGCAGAAAGGTTGGGTTTACCTGACCGAAGAGGATCTGGCAGGCGCGGCGCGGTTTCTGCAAATGACTCCCGAAGCATTTGAACGGCAGTATATCTACCGCACAAGACATCGCGCACGACTTAGAAAACCTCCGCGCTCGCAATGCCATTTTCTAAGGGAGGGAGGCTGCAGCATCCATCCCGCAAAACCAACCCAATGCCGTTTATTTCCTTTTTGGCCGGAGTTGGTGGAGGATCGCGCGGAATGGCTACGCGCCGGCGAATCCTGCCCCGGCATCAACCAAGGCCCTTTGATCCACATCGGCAACGCCATGGAAGCGGCCAGCGAGATGAAAACCGCCTATCCACTTGTCTATGACGATTGACTTGTGCCTGTTCAACGGAACGAAGGAATCAGTAGGGCTTACGGCCGTCGCTATCGAACTTATTGAACACCGGCGGCTTCACCCGGCTCATCCGGTCCAAGGTTGCCTGCAGTTTCTTGCGAGCCGCGCGGGCATCCTTCGATTCATCGCGAATGGGCGATTGCTCGAAGTAGTCCGCCTGGATGTCGAAAAGGCGGCCGTCCAGGTACAGCTTGTAGCGATGGTCCCACGCCAGCCGGGTGGGCGTGTAGTTCACTTTGCCGCCCGGGTGCGGATCGTAATGGGCGAAGGCACTCTCGCGCGGGTTACCCAGCTGCCCGCGCAGTTGCGGCAGGAAGCTGCGGCCGTCGAGCGGCCGCCCTTCGAACCACTTCGCACCGGTGGCGTCCATCATGGTTGGCACGAAGTCGGTCGAGTCGATCAGATCGGCACACGTTTTGCCCTCGCCGGTGACGCCCTTCCAGCGCGCAATCATCGGTACGTGCATGCCGGCATCGGTGGTTTTGCCCTTTCCACCTGGAATTACACGGTTACCCATGCGGGATGTGATCTCAGCCGGAGTGCCGTTATCGCCGTAAAAGAGAAGAAGCGTGTTGGAAGCCAATCCCGACTGGTCTAGAAACTGGACGATACGGCCAATTATGCCGTCCATATATTCGATCATGTCCGCGAAGTTCTTTGGATCGTCTTTCAGACGGTCGCCATGCGACCAATCGGCACTACGGGGCGTCATATTGAAGGGCCCGTGCGCGAGAGTCATGGCATAATACGCGAAGAAAGGGGTCTGGCGGTTCCGTTCCATGAACTTTGTGAGGAACTCCAGCTCTTCGTCCGGACCGTACTTGCCCCTCGTGGCGGCGCGGAGCGTGCCGTTTTCATTGAGCACCGGATCGGCGTATCTCGAGCCCTTATCCTCGGTGTGCAGCGCATGCCAGAGCAGGTATTCGTCGAAGCCGCCCTGCTCCGGCTTCATGCCCGCCTCGTACCGTGACGAGCCCTTCTCTTCGTAACTGTAGAACTGCCATTTGCCCATGATCGCAGTGCGATATCCCACCTGTTGCATCATGTGACCGAATGTCTTTTCCCGGGGATCCATGATGCCGAACCCGCGCCAGTTGCGAAAGTTGAGCTGTCCGGTCATCAGTTGGACGCGCGTCGGCGTGCAAAGCGGCTGGGCGTAAGCGTGGGAGAACCGGACACCGGATGCGGCCAGCCGGTCGAGGTTGGGCGTGCGGTAGGACGTGCCGCCATTGCATCCAAGGCACTCGAAGCCGACGTCGTCGGCCATGATCAGAAGAATATTGGGACGTTTCGCGGGAGCCGCTTGCGAAGCGGCGGCGAGCGTCATACTACCCAGAAATTGCCGCCGGCTAAACGAACGTGTCATGCCATCTCCCGATTTTCAAATTGGCAGTCCGTCGACAATTATGCCACGGGAATGGCGCCTGTTCCCTCTATGGGCGATGGCCTGATCGCCGCTAAACTGCCGGCACGCGCGTGAAGAAGCGCCGTCAATCCCGATGGAGCGGCCCTGGCGAGATCCCCGGCGTGACGAGAGTTTCTTCCAGAGTCTTCGCGTCTAGGAGGTTGGTGCTCCAAATCTCGAGATCGTTTAAATCGGCTGCTTCCAATTTAGCAATCGCCCATGGCGGGAGCGATCCGAAGCGGTATTCCAGCAAGCGCCGAAGCAATGCCAGCTCCCCTTGGCGTTCGCCTTGCTCGTGCCCTTCCGCTCGCGCCGCCAGGAATTTCTCGCGGAAGAACTCGTTCTCCATCAGATCGATCGTAATCGGCATTCTCCTGACCTCTTCCTGGATCACTCCTTCGAGCTTCCTCAATCCGGATAGTACCATGAGCCTCGAAAAAGCATCGGCGCGTTCCGGCGCGTTCAGACCGGCGATGCGTTGCAGAATCCTGCGAATCCCTACGGTTGGATCGTTCATGCGGCACAGGATTGCCAACAGGTTATCCCCCAGCTGCCGGCTATCCAGTAACGCCTCGCCATCCAGGTCTCGAATATCGATCAGTTTATACCGGAACTTCAAGTTCACATGGTCGACGTTCGCCTCCATTTTCATCGGATTGTAGCCAACGTAGAGCACCACCTGGAGCGGCGGCACATGAGACCAGTTCCAGTGTGCCGCATAATAGCCGAGCATGCGCATGCCGATGTCTCCGTCATTGTCGCCCTGTAATTCCAGGTGAAAAAGCGTCCCGTCCGTGAGCCTTGCGTTAAGATCCATCCGTGCCATTTGGCGGGGAACTTCCACGTTGATCCATTCGCTCACGGCTGCGCCGGCAATCTGTTCGACCAGGCGTAGCGGCTCCGATTGCAACAGTTCCTTGAGTGTGATGTCATAGCGCACGCGTTAAGGTAGTGCGATCCACGGGTGGATTCTCTCCGGGTTGCCGCCTGACACAGAGGCACGCCGTTCGTCCCTACGCGGTAATCATCGCTACAATCTTGTCTATGTGGTTCCTGCCTCTCCTCCTGTTTCTGGGAGTCCCGTCCGTCTCCGCTCAAAAAAGGCCATTCGACGTGCAGGCCATGATGCGCATCCAGAGGATCAGCGAGCCACAGATCTCTCCCGACGGCAAGTCCGTCGCGTTCACGGTACAAACTGCCGATCTCGAAAACAATACGAAGCCAAAGCAGATTTGGATCGCTCCGGTGGAAAGCGGCGAGCCCCGGGAAATCACCACCGGCGGCAATAATGAACGGCCGAGGTGGTCTCCCGACTCTAAACGGATCGCCTACATCTCCTCCAAGGGAGGCTCCGCTCAGGTCTGGATGATGGACGCCGATGGAGCGAATCCGAAGCAGATCACCAACCTTTCCACGGAAGCCTCGGGCGTTCAATTTTCACCGGATGGCAAACTGCTGCTTTTTGTCAGTGAGGTTTATCCGGAGTGCGCCGATGACGACTGCAATCGAAAGCGGCTGGAGTCGGAAAAAACCAGCAAGGTGAAGGCGCGTATTTACACCTCCCTGCTCTACCGGCACTGGACGCAGTATGAATCGGCGCGACGCAGCCACCTGATGGTGATCCGTGCGGAGGGCGGCGTTGCTAAGGACCTTACCCCCGGCACGCGCCATGTCCCTCCATTCTCACTTGGGGGGCCGGACGACTACGCGATCGCGCCCGACAGTAAAGAAGTCTGCTATGTCATGAACTCCGAGGACAGCCCGGCGATCAGCACCAACACGGATCTGTTTGTGGTGCCCATGGACGGCGGAGAATCGCGCAAGATTACGCTCAACCCCGGGGCAGATAATTCGCCCGTGTACTCGCCCGATGGGAAGTGGATCGCCTTTCGCCAACAGCAGCGGGCCGGATACGAAAGCGATCGCTGGCGGCTGGTGGTGCTGGACCGCTCCAACGCCCGCACCACGTCCCTCACCGAAAATCTCGATCGCCATGTAAACTCGATGACCTGGACGGTCGATTCCAAGCGGCTTTTCTTCACTGTGGAAGACCGCGGCCGGACCGTTCTGCAGATGATCCCGGTCACCGGAGGCGCCTCACGCATTCTTATCAGCGGAGCTGGCCATGTCGACGACGTTCAATTTCCCTCCGACGGAAAGACGCTGGTCTATACCGAGCAGTCCGGGTCGAAGCCGGCGGAGATTTTCACGGTAGCTTCGAGCGGGGGTACCGCCAAACCCCTCACGCAACTTAATGAGCGGCTGCTGGAGGAATACTCCATCAGTCGATTCGAGGATTTCTGGGTCACCGGCGCGGAAGACACCAAAGTCCATAGTTTCCTGTTGAAGCCGCCTGAATTTCGCTCCAATCAAAAGTATCCCGTTTTGTTTTTGATCCACGGCGGACCGCAAGGCGCCTGGTCGGAAAGCTGGAGTTACCGCTGGAATCCGCAAGTCTTTGCGGCCGCGGGCTTCGTCGTGGTGATGCCGAATCCGCGCGGCTCGACCGGCTATGGCCAGAAGTTCACCGATGATATCAATGCCGATTGGGGCGGCAAGCCGTATGAAGACATCATGGCTGTGGTGGATTACATCGCGGGCAGGCCGTATGCCGATGCCGAGCGAATGACCGCCGCGGGCGGTAGCTATGGCGGCTACATGGTGAACTGGATGCTCGGCCACACCCAACGTTTTAAAGCATTCGTTTCCCACGCCGGCGTGTTTGACCTGAAGAGCATGGCCATGGAAACCGAGGAGCTGTGGTTCCCGCTATGGGAGTTCCGCGGCATGCCGTGGGATAATGCCGACGTTTATCAGCGGTGGTCGCCCAGCAGCCACATCAACGATTTCAGGACACCGACACTGGTCATCCACGGCGATCTGGATTATCGCGTTCCCCTGGGCCAGGGACAACAGCTTTTCACCGCTCTGCAAATGAAAAAGGTGCCCTCCAAGCTGCTGCTATTTCCCGATGAAGGGCACTGGGTGCTCAAGCCATTGAATTCGATCCTTTGGTATAACTCGTTTCTGGACTGGGTCACCGAGTGGACCCGCAAAAAAAATTAGGGGAATCCGCAATGAATACACTACTCGCCCTGCTGGTAATCGCCGCCTCGCTTCCCGCGCAGCAAAAACTTCGCGTCATCGCGATTGGAGCCCATCCCGACGACTGCGATATCAAGTTCGGTGGCACCGCGGCGAAGTTCGCCAAAGCCGGTCACATGGTGAAGTTTCTTTCGGTCACCAACGGAGATGCCGGCCATCAGTCCGAAGGCGGCGGGATGCTGGCGAAGCGACGCTACCTGGAAACCCAGGAATCGGCGCGCCGCCTCGGCATTGCGGAATATGAAGTCTTGGATAACCATGATGGCGAGTTGACGCCAACCGTGGAAGTGCGGAAGCAGGTAATCCGTGCGATTCGAAAATGGAATGCCGATCTGGTGATCGCGCCCCGTCCCAATGATTATCATCCCGACCACCGCTACACGGGAGTTCTGGTGCAGGATGCCGCTTACATGGTGGTGGTGCCCAACGTCACCCCCGACACACCGCCGCTTAAGAAGAATCCGGTGTTCCTCTACTACCAGGATCACTTCCAGAAACCAGCGCCGTTTCGCCCTGACGTGGTTGTCTCGCTCGACGATATCTACGAAACGAAGGTCAACGCTTTGGACGCCCATGTTTCGCAGGTGTATGAATGGCTTCCCTGGGTGGACGGCAGGCTGGACAGCGTTCCTCGCGATAAGCAGGCTCGTAAGGACTGGCTCGGCAAGCAGCGCGCCACGCCGCATACGCCGCTGATGCGCGAATCCATTGAAGCCCGCTACGGTGCGGGGTCGGCCGCCGGTATCCGGCTCGTCGAATCCTTCGAACTGTGCGAGTATGGACGCCGGCCCTCGCTCGAAGAGTTGCGCGCGATGTTCCCAAAGTAGATGGAAGCGTTGCGGCAGTTACCTTCCGTCGAGGAAGTTGCCAACCGGTTACAGCACCGGGTGCGGGCGTTTCCACGGCGGCTGTTGATCGCGGAAATCCGCGGCACAATCGCCGCAGCGCGCGACCGGATTCGCCAAGGGCAGGACTGGGGCTTTGATATCGACGCGCACGTCTTGAGCGCACTCGAGCGCTGGACCGAGCCGTTGTTGCGGCGCGTCATCAATGCGACCGGAGTAGTTCTTCATACCAATCTCGGCAGGGCTCCGCTCGCTCGTTTTACGCCTCCCGCCGGATACTCCAATCTCGAGTACGATCTCTCCACCGGCCAACGCGGGAAACGCGATGCCCACCTCACCGCCTTACTGGAGCGCTTGCTCGGTAAGCCGGCGATTGCCGTCAACAATAATGCCTCGGCCGTCTATCTGGTGCTCCAGGAACTGGCCGCTGGCTTTGAGGTGGTGGTGTCTCGCGGGCAACTGATCGAGATCGGCGATGGATTCAGGATCCCTGACATCATGCAGCGCGCCGGCGTCACCCTTCGCGAAGTGGGGACTACCAACCGCACCCATATCGAGGACTATCGTGAGGCAATCAACGACCGCACGCGGATGCTGCTAATTGTCCACCCCAGCAACTTTCGGATCCAGGGATTCGCCGGACAGCCGCCGCGCGAGAATATCGTAGCGTTAGGCAAAGCTCACGGCATCCCTGTGTATGAGGATCTGGGCAGCGGTTGCCTGACGGACCTTTCCCCGTTCGGTGTCCACGAACCTCTTGCGCAGCATTCGCTCGAAGCAGGAGTCAACCTCGTCAGTTTCAGCGGAGACAAACTGTTAGGCGGACCTCAGGCCGGCCTTATCGCCGGAGACGGTCCGCTGGTGGCGCGTATCCGGCGCAATCCCATGTTTCGCGCCTTTCGTCTCGACAAGCTAATCCTCGCGAGCCTCGAAACCACGCTGCGTCATGTGCTCATGGAGCAATGGGACGATATTCCCGCCCTCCGCATGATTCGAATTTCGAAGGAGGAGATTCACATCCGCGCGCGAGCGCTACTTGCCGCCCTGCCGGGCCTCGATGCGGAGCTGATCGAAGGGGAATCGGTGATCGGAGGCGGCTCCACGCCGGAACAGTCCCTGCCCACGTGGCTGATCGCGATCGATGCGCCGCGCTGGGAACCGCTGCTCCGCAAAAGCAATCCACCCGTCATCGCCATGGTTTCTCACGAGAAGCTACTGCTTGATCTAAGGACGGTGTTCCCGGAGGAAGATCTGGAACTGATCGAAATTCTGGGCGCGCTCAAGCGATACTGAGAAGCATGAGTCTGTATTTTGGCGTTGGATCGGAGACTACAGAATTATCCGCGTCTGATCTAAGGGAAGGCTTCTTCCAGGCGCTGGATGCGCTCGGCAACCGCCGGAAGGTGCTGTGCATACCGCCGGACTTTACGCGCTCCCACTCACGCGCGGGCGATCTGACTAGGCTCGCCTGGCAGTATTACGGAAACCGCCTTACGGATGTGCTGCCCGCGCTGGGAACGCACTTCGCAATGACCTCCGGCGAGATATCGGCCATGTTCGGCGACATGCCTCAAGACTTGTTCCGCGTCCACGACTGGCGTAATGGGCTGGTCACGCTGGGAGAAGTGCCAGCCGCTTTTTTACGCCAGCAGTCGGAAGGTTTGGTGGATTTCCCCTGGCCGGCACAAGTGGACCGCCTGGTGGTTGAGGGAGGATTCGACCTGATTCTGTCGATCGGCCAAGTGGTGCCGCATGAAGTGATCGGAATGGCCAATTACAACAAGAATGTCTTCATCGGCACCGGCGGGGCCGAAGGCATTCATAAGAGCCACTATCTCGGCGCCGTCTACGGTATGGAGCGCATTATGGGGCGTGCTGACAACCCCGTACGTAGAGTGCTCCATTACGCCTCGGAGCACTTCGCGCAACATCTGCCCATCGTCTACGTCCATACGGTGGTGGCAAAGAATGCGGCTGGGAAACTGGTGGTACGGGGACTCTACGCGGGTGACGATGCGGAATGCTTCGAGCGGGCCGCGGAGCTCAGCCTGAAAGTAAACTTCGTGATGATGGACCGGGAGATCCGCAAGGCGGTGGTCTACCTGGATGCCGATGAGTTTAAGAGCACCTGGCTCGGCAACAAGGCGGTCTACCGGACGCGTATGGCACTGGCGGATGACGCGGAATTGATCGTGCTGGCGCCGGGCGTGCGCGAGTTCGGCGAAGATCCGGCCATTGACAAGCTGATCCGGAAGTACGGATATGCGGGAACTCCGGCGGTATTGGAGGCAGTGAAACTGAACCCGGACCTGGCGGCGAATCTGAGCGCCGCCGCGCATCTGATTCATGGCTCCTCCGAGGGCCGTTTTTCCATCACTTATTGTCCTGGATATTTGACTAAAGCCGAAGTGGAGAGTGTCAACTTCCGCTACGCCCCGCTCGAGGCCATGACACGGAAGTATAACCCGGCGCAATTGAAAGACGGGTTTAACACCGTGGATGGGGAGGAGATCTTCTACATCTCCAATCCGGCGCTTGGGCTATGGGCATACCGGGAGCGGTTTGGCCAGCGAAGGGAGAACACGCAGTATGCCGGCTCTGTGGGATCATGAGCGGGTTTGTCTACCTGTGCTGTTATGTGATGATCTGACCGATGATGGCGTTGGGTTTGTGGGGCCTGGTGCTCTTTGTTGGATGGTGGCCCGGCGCGCGGTGGTACGGATATGCGGCTGTGCTCGCCCTTGGCTTGGCAAGTACGCTCTGCGTACCGCAGGTGTCGGAAGCGGCTGGTACTCTTGCGTACACTCCGTTAACGCCGGATATGGTAAAGATGGATACGTATGCCACAAGGACCGGCCGCCCGAATCACCGACAACGTGATGCATCCGCTTCCACCCGTGTTGACGCCAGGACCCGGAAGCCTTAATACGCTCATCGGCTTTCTTCCCGCCTGGCGAGGCATCCCCACCGCCGCCGCAGCCGGTATCATGGCCGCCAAGCAGGCATCCGACATCGTAATTCAGGCAGCCGAAGCAGCAACCCTGGCCGCGGCTGGAACACCCGGCGCGCCGGCCGCTTACGCCGCGGAACAGGCTGCCAAAGCGGCCGCCCTTGCCAGTATGAGCAGCGCGATCATGAGCGCCTCCGCCGGAGCGGACATTCATATGTGCGTAACGCCTTCTCCAGTGCCTCCGCACGGACCGGGCGTGGTGGTGGACGGGAGCCCAACGGTCCTCATCAACAATCTACCCGCATGCCGCCTGGGCGATACGATTATCGAACCGCTCGGTCCCCCAAACAAGATCGTGAAGGGCGAATTCACCGTGATCATCGGACAATCCGGCAGCGGCTCCGGAGGAAGCGGATCTCCCGGCTCGCCAAATCCGGCCACCGCTGCCGTGATCGTGGGACGAACTGCCCCGGTTGCCGGAGTGAATACGGGCGGCGGCAGCATGGGTGCCGGCGCCGCGCCGGCAGGGTCCGGCGGCAGCGGTGGGGCGGCGGGTGGTGCGGGAGGCGGGGCGGCATCGGCGGGCAGCGCGGGCGCGGCCCCCGGAGGCGGCACGACGGGAGGAGCGGCGCTGGCAGCGGCTGCGAAATCAGGTACGCCCCTGTTGGAAGAATGTGAGCAATGCAATCTGGAAGCAGCATCGGGACCATCCCAATAAAATCCTCATGACGAAGCTGCGGCTGGTTCTGGTTGACGGCCCCAAGGCTGGAGAGGAGATGTTGCTGGAGCCCGGCGAAATGGTTTCGTTCGGCCGCTCTGAGCCGGCCAAAATCGCCCTGAGCTGGGATACCTTCCTCTCACGGGAACACTTTCGAATCGGCAATGAATCCAAGGGTTGGAAGGTGGTGGATGCGGGAAGCCGCAATGGCACATTCCTGAACGGCCAGCCGTTGACCGAAGAAGCGATTCTCAAGGACAACGACTTGGTACAGGCGGGGACCACCACTCTGCGCGCTCAGTTTACACATCCACCGACGCCGCCGGAGCGCCTGATGGCCATCCTGCGAAAAGAGCCTCTGCCTTTATATGCGGTGGTGGACTCCGCGGTCAGCCCCGATATCCTGGATATTCTGCGAAACACTTCTGAGCCCTGCCAATCGTTATATGAAGGTTCGCAGGCCGGCCAGTTGGGCGATGTGGCGCCGTACCTGGCGCAGCTCACCGGAAAGGATATTCTGCTCGAATCCCTGATCTACGGGGGTTGGGGCAATGCGTGGGCTATCTACCTGAATTCCTCCGCCCCGTTTCAGGAAGTGCGTCGGCAATTGCGGCGATTCCTCCGGGTGGTGGGCGAGGATGGCACCAAGATGTACTTCCGCTACTACGATCCCCGTGTGCTGCCCACCTGGCTGCCGACGTGTACGCGCGAGGAGGCCGCGGGATTTTTTGGTCCGATCCAGTTTTTCTACAGCGAGAACAAGGAACCGGGGACGGTGTTGAAGTTCAGGCTGGGATCCAAGGGCGCGGAAAAGGAAGAACTATCCTACGAAGAGGATGCCGCGCCGCCGGATGACCCCGAATGACGGGCGCGGATACTAGACGTCTACGCCTAACTCCGCCCAGGTAACCAGCTTCTGCTTTTCCATTGCCATGTGTCCCATGATTGCCGTCAATGCCGCTGTGGCGCCCACGGTAATGTCCGCCGGATTCGGCCCTCCTTCGGTAATCGCCGCATAAAAGGCGGTAACGTGGGCGTGCGGAGCCTCTACCCTTTTCTCCGCTAACGTCTGCATCTGTCCATCCCTCGCCAGCGGGTACATGTTGGTGGAGTACAGCAGATCCGCCGCGCCTTTGGTGCCGTACACATAGATCAGTTGATTGCCGTTGGGCATACCTCGCGGGTGAAATACATTCTGCGTGAACGACATCTTTGCTCCGTTCGCGTAATCGAACGCGATCACGCCTAAATCGAAGATGGTGCGGCCGGGGGGATCGTTCTTATAGAGCAGAGTCGCTCCGAACCCGTTGGCTCTGACAGGATGTCCGCCCGCAGCCCAGTTGCATGCATCGAGGTTATGCACTGATTGCTCGATCAGGTATCCGCCCGATTTGGTCACGTCGAAATACCAGTCCGCGGAAGACCCGTCATGCGGTAAATCGGCCGAGGCGTGCCGCTGGGCCTTAATCATGATCACATCGCCGATCACACCCTCGCGAATTTTACGGATGGCTTCCCCCAACTGCTTCTGCGACCGCATCTGCTGGCCGGCCACAAATACTTTTTTGGAGTTCTTCGCCTCCCTGACCAGATCGCGAACCTGCTTCGCCGTAACGCCTACCGGCTTCTCGCAATAGACGTGCTTGCCGGCCTGGAGCGCGGCAATCGCCATCTCGGAATGCAGATGAGGAGGAGTTGCGATGAAAACGGCGCCAATATCTTTCCGCTCGATTACCTTCCGCCACTCCTTATAAGTGGTGGGATTATCTTTGGCGGCGGCCGAAGCAGCCGCATCGAGCCGGTCCGCCTTTAGGTCGCAAATCGCGGCCACCTTGGCATTGCTTTGTTCCATGACGCCCTTCAACACAAAGGAGCCGCGGTTGCCCACGCCGATCATGGCGGTGGGAATTCGATTCTCCTGGGCGGAGGCGGAATAGGCGGCCACAGCCGTCCCCATCAGAAAATGTCTTCGTTTCAAATTCATAATTCAATATCCTGGTCGATCCGGCGGTCTGTTAGCCATTGAAGCACGGGCTCGCGGCCTGATGCAATGATAGTGCGATAAAGATGCCGCTTTCGATTTTCACTCTCCTGCTTCTGCCCGGCGCGATTTCACCGGCACATGCTCAGCCGCGGACTGCCGTTCCCAACAAGGAATTCGAGGCGCTGCAAGCTCATTTTGAAACCGTGGTGGGGCGCAGGTCCGATGCGTTGTTTCAGGGGATCACCACCGTCCGGCAATGGGAGCAGCGTAAGAAAGCGGCAAGAGCCGAACTGGCGAAGATGCTGTGGCATGACATGCGCTGGCCCTCTTCCCCGCCTCCCACGACCGTGACGCGGCGCACGGAGCATCCCGGTTACATTATCGAAAACCTGGTGATTGAAACCGCTCCCAAGGTCTACCTAACCGCCAACCTTTATCTGCCCCGCTCCGGCGGCAAGCCGTTTCCCATGGTGCTTTATCAGTGCGGCCATGCAAGCAAGAGTCTGTATGCAAAGCACGGCGCCTGGTTCGCCGCCAATGGAATCGCCGCGCTGGTGATGGACAACATCGAAATGGGAGAGATCGAATTCACCCATCACGGCGTTTACTCAAACGCCTGGTTCCACTGGCATAGCCGGGGATTTTCCCCGCTCGCCGTCGAGTTGCTCAACGCGCGCCGGGCTGTCGATTATCTGGTGACGCGGACGGATCTCGATCGCCATCGGGTGGGAGCCACCGGGCGGTCCGGCGGCGGCATGACTACCTTCTTCCTGGCCGCGCTGGACGACCGGATCAAAGCATCGGCCCCGGTGTCCGGCACGCTGTCCACAAACGGCTGGGTGAAGCAGCGGCTCACTGCCAACCACTGCGACTGCCAGTATCCGGTGAACAGCTACGGGCTGCTGTATTCGGAAGTGGGGGCGTTGATCGCGCCGCGAGCGCAACTGCTTGGCAACGCCGACTCGGATCGCGGTTTCCCGATGGATGCGTTCGAGGAAATGGCGCGGAAAATGGGAGAGGTATACCGTCTCTATGGCGCCGCAGCGGCTCTGCGGACGGCGGTTACTCCCGGCGGTCATGCTGACACGGAGGCTATCAGGCTGCCGGTTTACTCATTCTTTCTCAAGGAATTCCTGGGAAGGAATGAGGCCCTTACGAGGGAAGGTCCGATCGATGAGCCCGCTGCCGATCAACTCGTTTGTCATCGCAACGGCCCTCCTCTCGACGAGAACCTAACGCGAATTGACGAGGAACTGATTCCGCTTCGCCCCCATCAGCCAGGGCAAACGAGCACTCGGCTGGCCGCGATATTGCGGCAGGAGGTCTTCCGCTACTTCCCCAAGCAGCCGGTACCGTTGAATCCCCAGTGGAGCGAGCCGTTTACGATCCAGGGCAGAACGCTTCGAAAGGTTAGCTTCACGTCGTTCGACGGCCTTCGCGTCAAGGCCGTGTATTCCCTTCCGGCCGGTTCCGCTTCCGGCGTCAGGCTTCCAGCCCTTGTATTGGTGGACGATCGTAGAGGAATACCGGTCTGGGGAAATGAGCAGCCGCTGGAACGCAATTTATGGGGCGATCGCGCGCTGCTGTTGATTGAAACGCTCGACCGCGGCAGCCGCGCGTTGGAGCAGAATCTCCGCAGCTTCGCGGATAACGACCTTCTTCATCACATGCGGCGTCAGGCAATGGTGGCGGGTACCACCATCGAGTCCATGCAGGTGTACGAGATCCTCCGGTCGCTCGAACTATTGCGCTCCCTGCCGGCAGTCGACCCGGCGCGCATTACGATTCTGGGCAAGGGGGAAATGGGAGTAAACGGGATGTACGCGGCCCTGTTGGACGGCAAGGTGCAGCGAGTGATTTTAAACTCGCCGTCTGGTTCGCATCAATACGGCCCTCACTACCTGGGGATCCTCCGGTATACGGACATCGCGGAAACGGCCAGGCTTTTCGCGGATAAGCTGAGGATCTACGGCGAGGCCCCGGAGACGCTCAGCGCCTTGAGCCGGTGCAGGACTTTGCCGGATTGCCTGTAGAACGGCCCCTTTAACGGGCGCGCCGGCCCCCGATTGGACGGCGGTTTTCATACCAGACCACGTTCTCGCTCTGTTGTCCCGCTACCAGCACGTCCAGATCTCCATCGCCGTCCATGTCCGCCAACCGTATGTCGTACGCGGCCTGATTCTCGAAAATAGGATGCGTCGTGAAGACTCCCTTGCCGTCATTCTCAAACCACGCAACGATAAAGCTATCTTTGGCGCAAGTCACCACGTCAACGTCACCGTCCCCGTCGATGTCGCCGATGGCCAGCGAATGCGGACCTACCAGATCGGCGTCCATCTGGTGCGGCGTCCAGTCCGGCGCTTCAAACCAGACCACACCTTTCCCGTGCCCGCGAGTGCCGATGAAATCAATCCTGCCGTCGCCGTTCACGTCCGCCATGCCGATATTGGTCGCTCCCGGCTCTCCCGTCGAGATAATGTGCTTTTTCCATGGCGCGCGCAGGTTGGCGGGCTGCTCCCACCACGCGAACCAGTTTCCGTCCGGACCGGTTTTGGCGGCGCTGGCGATGTCGGGACGGCCATCGCCGTTGACGTCGCCAAACCCATGATAATGGCTTAGGCCCGGGGCATCGCCCCGCGCAAACACATTCCGTTCCCACATGGCCGCCGCCCGCGGATTCTTAGGAACCTTGAGCCACGCTAACGAATTGGCGAAGGGTCCTTTCGGCTGCGCGCTATTCACAATCAGATCCGGGTTGCCATCGCGATCCACGTCGCCCAGCGTCATCCCATGGATTCCGTCCACGCCGCCTTTCCCGGCATCGTCGATCACATGGAAGGGCCATGCACCCCGCAGCGGATTGTTTGGCCGCTCCAGCCAGAAGACCAGCCCGGGAGAATAACGCGCGCCGATGTAGTCTGGATCGCCGTCGCCATCCACGTCCATCACAGCGCCGTGAATCACATCAACGCCTTCGTGCAGCAGAATAGGCTTCCATCCCGGGGCGGCGTGCAGGTACACCTTTTTCGCATGCAGGTCCGCCGAAATCACGTCCACCTTCCGGTCTCCGGTGAAATCCGCGGCGACCGCGGTCCAGTTGAAGTAGCCCGATGCCACGACGTGCCGCTTCCACCGCGGTTCGGTATCATTCCAATAAATGCGTACGTTGGCGGTAGCGCGACCCACAGCCACGATTTCGGGTTTGCCATCACCATTCAGATCGCCTACCGCGAGGTCCTCGGCGGCCATCCCCTCATCAACCAGCGTCTTCGTCCACTTCCCGTGATGCAGCCGTTTGTAAAATGCGACGCCGTACGGCTTGCCCCGCCAGCCAACGGTCAGTTCATCGCTTCCGTCGCCATCGAAATCGGCCCACCCCAGCGCATGCGCCTGATCGAGTTTGTCTTCGATCACTTCGCGCTCCCATGCCTTGCCGGGGATCACCAACGGCTTGGCGCGGGGAGAGGAGTTGGCGTCGGCCGGCTCGGTGGGTTCCTTGTAGACTACGATGCTGTTCCCGTGCCACGGCTCGACCGTGGCGAGGTGGCGGATGCGACGGATTGTTCCCGATTTAATCTCGCCAGGATTACCGTCCGCCACCTTGCGCCGGGACCACTTGCCCGCCGCGTCGCGCTTCAGCGCATGGATTCCCTCCCGGCTGGCCGTCCAGATCTCTCCTTGCTCAACGATGAAATTATGCACGATGTGCAGCGAGTCGTCCGCCACTTCCATCGGCCAGAGTCCGCGCGCCGGGTCCGCGGGAGGCTTAAGGACAAGGATGCGCGAGCCCTGCCCTTCCCATCGAGGTCCCTGATTGCCTCGTCCGTGGAGAGGCGCAACGATTAACTCCGCTTTGCCGTCGCCGTCGATATCGCCCCAGCGGATGCGGTGCAGGGTCGGCTCGGCGCCGAGTGGAAAAAGGCTCCAGGGGGCGGACGCATCGGTGGGCTGCCGGCGGATCCATTGCAGGCTGCCGCCGCTTGCCGTATTGGATGGCTGCCAGTCTGCTCCGATCGCAAAATCGAGTCTGCCATCGCCATCCACGTCGTGAGCCGCGATCGACACATTGTCTTTTTTGGTGCCGCCCTCGAGGATGACGTGCTTTTTCCACGCCGGATTCTGGAACCAGACAACCTGGGTGGGATTGATCGCCACAATATCGGGCTGGTTGTCGTGATTTACATCGGCAATCAGAACCGCATAGACGACGCCAAAGTTGTTCTGGATCTCCTGCGCACGGAATTTTATCGCTCCGTCCAGGTTGACGGCGAGCAGCGCGAAGAGGAACGGGGTCCACCGGCGCATGGTTAGGGAAGCGGCTTCACGCGAATATTGCGGAACTCCACCAGCGTCCCATGGCCGAGGAAACCAATGTGGCCCGATGGCTTGCGCAGACCGGGGTGTTTGGCAAGCACTTTCTCTTCGCGCACGTTCTTCAGGTCGGCGTCGACAATAATGACGCCGTTCAAGCGAACCTGGATGTGACTGCCGCGGGCTGTGATTTCGCCTTCGTTCCACTCTCCAGCGGGCTTCTGAAAGCCGGTTCGCGCCGGAAACGTGTCGTAGATCGAGCCGGTATACTGCTCCGGCTTGATGCGGGCTTTGTATTTCTCATGGCCGTCGTCCAGGATCTGGATTTCCATTCCCTTGTAGGCGGTGTCGCCATCGAGCGGAGCACGAATCCCGACGCCGTTATTCCCGCCTGGGGAAAGCCGATACTCATAGCGGAACACGAAGTCCCCGTACTCTTTTTCGGTGAACAGATTGCCGCCGCCATCGGCCGGGCAAACAATCATCCCATCCTTAACGTGGTATCCGGAACCGACCGGCTTGATGAGCTTCCACCCCTTCAGGGATTGGCCATCGAACAACGGAGTGAATCCGTCTTCCGCGCCGAAACAGGCTGCGGCGCAGAGTAGCAGGGCAAAAGGTGACAGACGCATTTTCCTATTATGACGGGCAGCGCTCCCAAGTGCTGGAACCGGCCATCCGCCTACTTCGCGTCACGCCAGTTATCTCCGATTCCCGTCTCCACCAGCAAAGGCACTTTGAGTTCGCTTACGCCTTCCATCTCTTTCTTCACCAGCACCGCCGCTTCTGCCACTTCCTCGGGAGGCGACTCGAGCACCAACTCGTCGTGCACCTGTAACAACAACCGCGTGCGCCAGCCTTTCTCTTCCATCCGCCGGTCGATGCGGATCATCGCCATTTTAATCAGATCGGCTGCTCCGCCCTGCATCGGGGTATTCACCGCGGTGCGTTCCGCAAACCCACGGGCATTCGGATTGCGGCTGTGGATATCAGGTATCGGCCTCTCCCTGCCGAACATGGTTTTCGAAACTCCGGTACGTGTCACCTCCGCAATGGTGTCATCGATGTACGCCTTCACGCCTTTGTAGCGCTCGAAATAATTGAAGATGTAGCGCTCGGCTTCCTGCCGCGTGATGCCGAGCCCGGCGGCCAGCCCGAACGGAGTCTGCCCGTACACGATGCCGAAATTGACGGCCTTGGCCATGCGGCGCATGTCGGCATTCATCTGTTCCGGCCGGACGCCGAACACCTCACACGCGGTACGCGTATGGATATCCTCACCTTTACGGAACGCATCGGTGAGCACTTCATCTTCGGAAAGATGCGCCAGCAGGCGGAGCTCGATCTGAGAGTAATCGGCAACCAACAGTTTCCAGCCTTCCTGGGGAACAAATGCGGCGCGGATCTCGCGCCCCAGTTCCGTACGGATGGGAATGTTTTGCAGGTTAGGATCGGAGCTCGACAGCCGGCCCGTGGCGGCTCCGGTCTGATGAAACGAAGTGTGCAACCGCGCCGTGCGTGAATCGAGGCGCAGCGGCAGCGCATCCACGTAGGTTCCCTTCAGCTTCACCAGTTGCCGGTATTCCAACACCTTGCCCGCCACCGGGTGCGCCTCGGCCAACTCTTCCAGCACATCGGCGGCAGTGGAAATCTGCTTCCCCTTGCCATACTTGACCGGGATGGGAAGACCCATTTCCTCAAACAAAATCTTGCCTAATTGTTGCGGCGAATTGATATTGAATTCGCGGCCGGCAAGCGCGTGGATCTCCGCCGTGAGCCGCTGGATCTCGATATCCATACGCTGCGAGAGCCGCCCCAGTTGACCGATCTCGATACGGATTCCGGTCTGCTCCATGCGAGCCAGAACCCGCGCTAAAGGGAACTCCACTTCGCGGTAAAGCCGCATGAGATCGGGTTTGGGCGCCATCTGCTGCGCGAGCAGTTCGCTCAGCTCCATGATGCAGCCCGCCTGCCGCTCCACTGCCTGGCTCAGGCGGCAATCGAGATAGCGCTCGGACAACTTGCCGAGATTCTCCGCGGACGGATCGGGGTTAACCAGGAACGCTTCCAACATCATGTCGCGCTCCACCCCATTCACCTGGATTTGATGGCGCGCGAATGCGAGTTGCAGCCGCTTCCAGTCGTGTGCGTACTTCACGATCCCCTCATCCTGAAGCACGCTCGCGATCGCAGAGAAATCGCGCTCCGCTACGGCGCGCCCGCTTCGCGATTCCTGCGCCAACCCGATCATCGACTCCAAAGCGAGTTCTCCGCTGGCCGCTTCGCAAAGCGCGATCGCCACCGGCTTCGTCCGATCCAGCGTCGCGGTCCACTCCGCCACCGCGGACTCGCCTTGCAGCACGGAAAATTCGCCCGCCGAGTCCGCTTCCGCCGGCCCCAGATCCTTCAGCAAGCTAAAGAATTCCAGTTCCCGATATAAAGCGCGGAGTTGCGGTTCATCCGGCCCGAGCACCGCCAGTTCTTCCAACTTCCACTCGACCGGCACGGAGGTGTCGATCGTCGCCAGTTTCTTGCTCAAATAAATCTGGTCCTTGTGATTCATCAGGCTCTCGCGCTGGATGCGCTTGGTGATCTCCGCCGCACGCTCAATGGCCGCCTCGATGGACCCAAAGCGATTGACCAGTTCCCTGGCTCCCTTCTCGCCAATCCCCGGAGCGCCGGGGATATTGTCAATGGAGTCGCCTTTCAGGGCGAACAGATCGGGAATCTGCGCCGGCGCCACCCCCATGAACTCCATGGTGGCCGCGATGTCGTACACCGCATCATCCTTCATCGGGTTCAACATGCGAACCCGGTCGTTGACCAGTTGCAGCATGTCCTTGTCGCTCGAGACGATGGTGACGTCGATGCCGCGCTGCGTAGCCCCGTGGGCAATCGCTCCGATCACATCGTCGGCTTCAAAGCTTTCGAACTGCAGAATGGGCACTCGTTGCGCGACCAGCAGCTTACGAATGTAGGGAATCTGCTCGGAGAGGTCGGATGGCATTTCCGTGCGGTTCGCTTTGTATTCGGCGAACGATTCTTCCCGAAAGGTCTTCCCGATACTTTCAAAGATCGCCGCAATGTAGTCCGGCTTGTGCACCGAGGTCAACCGTCGCATCATGTTGTGAAAAATGAACACCGCCTCGGTGGAAAGGCCCGTTCCTGTTCGCATCGGTGGTGCTCCGCTGCGTGCCCGGGCATGATAGGCGCGGAAGATAAAGCCGAAAGTGTCGATTAAAAAGAGGCGGGGCGCGGGCATGCCCAATATGATACCCCAGAGGCTTTCCTGCCACACAAAACTCGGGAAGTGTTGCAAAAATGACACACATGACAATCGTAACTTGTTCTGCCATAATCACTTACTTGATGCCTTCCTTCATCATCGGAGGTGAGTTTGCGATTTGAGACCACCGTGCAGCGCCCGGTGGATGCCGAAGGAATCGGTCTGCACCATGGGGTTCAGGTGCACATCCGCATCCTCCCCGCGCCGCCCATGACGGGGATCGTCTTCATCCGCACGGACCTCGACCGGTTTCCCATTCCCGCGAGCTGGCGGTATGTGGCCCGCGTCAGCTACGCCACCAGCCTGATGCGCCAAGGCGTGCTGATCTCCACCACCGAGCATCTGTTAAGCGTGTTCTACAGTATGGGCATCGATAATGCCTATGTCGAGATCGACAATCTCGAGGTTCCCATCCTCGATGGGAGCGGCGATTCGTTTGTGCGACTGATTCAGGAAGCGGGCATTCGCACCTTCCGGCGGCGCAAGCGGTATCTGCGAATCCGGCGCGAGCTCACCATTGAAGCCAAGGGGAAAAGTATTACCATCCTACCGGCCGATTCTTTCTACCTGGATTGCGGCATTTTCTTCGATCACCCCATGGTGGGAGCGCAGCGTCTGGAAATGGAAGTGACGCCGGAATCCTATGCTCGCGACATCGCTCCCGCACGAACATTCGGTTTTTCCTGGGAATTGGATGCCATGCGGGACATGGGGCTGATTCGCGGCGCCAACCTCGACAACGCCGTCTGCTTTGACCGCACCTCTGTATTGAACCCGGGCGGGATCCGCTTTCGCGACGAGCCCTGCCGCCACAAGGCGCTCGACCTGATCGGCGACCTGGCGCTGATCGGCAAACCGCTGCTGGCGCATGTGATTGCGGAACGCGCCGGCCATGCCATGCACGCGGCGCTGGTCGCCAAGATTATGTCCGATCCATCGCTCTATGAATTGATCACCTACGATCAGCTCACCATGAAGGCGGCGCACGTCGTGGCGTAATGCGCCAGATTCCGAACGCCATCTGCCTGTTGCGAATCGTCCTCACGCCCTTTTGCTTCTCCGCGATTGTTCGGCGTGACTTTGGGCTCGCGATGGCGCTTTTCGCCGTGGCGGGCTTTACCGATTTCCTGGATGGGTTCGTCGCGCGTAGGATGAACTGGAATTCCGCCGCCGGCGCGCTGCTCGACCCCCTTGCGGATAAAATTCTGATGGCCACCGTCTACATCGCGCTCGGGATAGCCGGGGCGGCGCCGTGGTGGGTGGTGGGCATCATTTTTGGGCGCGACATCGTGATCCTGCTTGGTTCGGCGCTGCTGTATCAACGGGTGCAGCAAAAGAAGTTTCCACCTACGATGGCGGGCAAGATCAGCACGGTGACTCAGATCTTTAGCGCCATGGCCATCATGGGCGGCAGCGCCGGCATTTTCCCACCCTCGCTTGCCACAGCCGCGATTCTCGCCACTGCGGGTACCACTCTGTACAGTGGCCTCGACTACGTACGCCGGGGGTACAGTATCATAAGCGCATGAGAGCTTTTCCACTTCTGCTCATGGCGTTTTCGCTTTGGGCCGAGCCCGCTCGCCTTGAGCCCGCCGGCTGGAAGCTTTGGAGTCAACGCGAAGCGACCGCCCCCCGGGTGTCGGTGGACAACACCGTTACGCGCAGCGGCAAGGGTTCGCTGGTGGTCGCGGGCAACAGCAACGCAGCCGTGCATGGCGGGTGGGAAAACACGATTCAGGACGTAAAGCCCGGAGGGTGGTACCGGTTTACCGCCTACTATCGCAGCCAGGGGGTTCCTTACCCTACATGGCAAGTTGTGCCGCGCCTCGACTGGATAAACGCCAACGGCAAGCGAACGGGACAGCCCGACTACGCCTACCAGACGCGGCAGGAAGGCGATTGGATTAAGACGTGGCTCGACGTTCAGCCTCCCGCAAAGGCCGCGGGCGTCACGCTGCAGCTCTATCTCAGCAACGCACCCGGCGGCACGGTATGGTGGGACGATGTCAGCTTCGAACCGATTGTGGCTCCCAAGGACCGCAAAGTGAAGGTGGCAACCATCAACCTGCGTCCTGCGAAATTAAAGTCGCGCGAAGAGAATGTGGAGGCGTTCATTGCAGCCCTGGATAAATCCGCTCCCGGCAAGCTCGATATGATCCTTTTCCCGGAAGGGATGACGGTGGTGGGTAACGGCAAGAGCTATATCGAAGTCGCGGAAGCCGTTCCCGGCCCAACGACCGCCCGTCTGGGCGAACTCGCCCGCCAGCGCAATTCGTGGATCGTCGCCGGAATTTATGAGTCGGAAGGCGCCGCCGTCTACAACACCGCGGTGCTCATCGACCGGCAAGGACGTCTGGCCGGAAAATACCGCAAGGTGTATCTGCCCCGCGAGGAATTTGAGCACGGCCTTACACCGGGAAATTCCTATCCCGTGTTCGATACCGATTTTGGACGCATCGGCATCATGATCTGCTATGACGTGTTCTTCGGCGATCCGGCAAAAGCGCTGGCGGCACAGGGCGCCGAGATGATCCTGCTCCCCATATGGGGCGGCGATGAGACGTTAGCCAAGGCGCGGGCGATTGAGAACCGGATTTTCCTGGTGACCAGCGGCTACGACCATCCGACGTACATCATGGATCCTGATGGGGAGCGGCTTTCCATCGCGCAGCAGCGTGGAACCTCCGCCATCTCCACCATCGACCTGAATAAAAAATACACGCATCCGCATCTCGGCGATATGCGCAATCGGAGAATGAAAGAGCAGCGCACGGACTTGCCAATTCCAGCGCCCAACGTCGACCGGTAAGCGTTTCCGCTACTCCTGTGCCGGAGGCTGCGTCACCACGCTCGAGACCTCCGCGCGGCGAACTCCATATAGCTTTTCAATGCGGCGGCAGATTTCCTCGGCCAGTTTGGCGGGAGGTTCTTGGCTTTCGTGTTCCACCACGATCTTGAGGAAAATGTCCGTGCGTGCCATCGTCCTAATGATACGATAGCCAAGGTGAAATGCCGAATCTGTGAGACCCGCAAGCCGCGCCGTTTTTGTCCCGCCGTGGCAGGCGATATCTGTGCTATGTGCTGCGGCACAGAACGCGAGGTCACGTTGAACTGTCCTCTCGATTGCGAATATCTGTTGCAGGCCCGCACCCGGGAGCGGTTCGACGAAGTAGACCCGAAGCTGATGCCGAACACCGATATCCGTATCACGGACCAGTTCATGAATGAAAACGACCGGCTGCTCGGCTTCCTGTCGCGCTACGTACTCGAGGCTGCGCTCGATACCGAAGGCGCCGTCGACAACGATGTTCGCGATTCGCTCGATGCTCTGATTAAGACCTACCGGACCCGGGAGAGCGGCCTGATTTATGAGACCCGGCCCAGCAGTCTCATCGCGGCTGCCATTCAGCGGAAAGTGTCTGCTGCTCTCGACGAGTATGAGGCCGCGCTCTTTAAAGAGACCGGCACGAGTACGTTGCGGGACGCCGATGTGCTTGGCGTCCTGGTTTTCCTGCAACGCGTCGCCATTCACTGGGACAACCAACGTCCCAAGGGCCGTTCGCTGATCTCGTTCCTACTGGAAAAATACGGGCAAGACATCCCGGCTGACACGCCTCCAGCCTCTCCATTGCTCATCCTCTAAGAATTCCTGTTGCACAAAGGAGAAAGGCGCTCCAAACGGAGCGCCTTTCGTCGCGTCGAACTGAGTTTACCCTGGATTGTGAACTTCTTGGTCCCCTTCAAATCGGGGTACCTTTACTTTATCATCTCAGTGAACCGGTTGGTATAGAGCGAATACCGCTCCCTGCGGATCTGCGATAAACGCCATCCGCCCGACCTTGTCCATCGTCATCGGCCCGAACAGGATGTTCGCTCCAAGTTTCTTCGCCTGAGCCGTGGTGGCATCGCAGTCGCTCACCAGGAAGTACAGCAGCCAGTGCGGCGGAGCATGCGGATCCCGGTTCTCCGCCGGCGGCACGCCGCCGATCATTTCGCCGCCATTCCTGATGTGAAGGTAATTGTTCCCCTCACCCTTCGAGAATGTCCAACCAAACAGGCCGCCGTAAAACTGCACGGCCGTATCCCGATCCGGCGTGTTGAGATCGGCCCAGCAGGCGGTACCCGGCTCTCCGGTGATTTGCGTGCCCTTATTGGTTCCGGGCTGCCACACCGAGATGGCGGCTCCGGCCGGATCCTGGAGAATCGCCATCCGTCCGAAATCCATCACATCCATCGGCGGGGCCATTACTTTACCCCCCAATTCGGCCGCTTTTTGGGCAGAAGCATCCGCGCTGTCCGCAGCTACGTATACCATCCAGTGGGGAGGCACTCCGTTCGCCACCATGTCCGGCATCAGGGTGTAGGCCGCCGCTGCATCGCGGCCCTCCAGCTTGAAGATCGTGTAAGTGAAGGACGGTCCCATGGGGTTGTCCACCGGGGTCCAGCCGAATAGCGAGCTATAGAAGGTTTTGGCGGCGTCCTGGTCAGTGGTGCCGAGTTCGAACCAGCAGAAGCCACCGGCGGGATGGGAATCGATGTGAGGCATGAGGCAGGGATTCTCCTCTGCTAATTTTAAATCCAAAAAGGTAGCGAAGACGTAAACAGTAGTGATACGATCATGAAAATCGTGATACGGGCGCTGGTTATATTCGCAATGCCTTTACTGGCTTTGGGGCAGAACTCCGAGAAGATTGAGCTGCCGAAGATGCACACCTCCGTTACTATAACCGCGTCTCCCGTGGAACCCTCGGTGGACCGCCGAAACGCCGAAGTCTTTCAACAAGCGCTCTTCTCGCGGGACGATCAGGTTTTTCATCAGTTGAACGCCGGAATCAACGCCGGTCAGCATGAAGGTGGAGGAAAATCGATTGAAATCCGCCGCTTCGGCTTCAATCTGGATCATGGCGGTATCAGCGGGGGACTCAAGGTGCTGGTGAACAATGTGCAGCAGAACCAGTCCACGCAGGGTCACGGACAGGGATACCTCGGTTCCCTGAAAAGCCTCTCCGCGGAATTGGTGCAAGAGGCGCAGATTATCAACGGACCTTTCAGCGCCGAGTATGGCGATTTCAGCGGACTGGGAGTGGTGCACATCCGGCTGCGCGAATCGTTCCCCGACGAATGGACTGCCAGGATCCAAGGCGGCTCCTTCAATACCAAACGCGGCTTTCTGGCGTTCAGCCCGATGCTGAAGAATACCGATTCCTTCCTTGCTTACGATGGCTCCTATACCGATGGTCCTTTCCTCAAGCCGCTGAACTATCGCCGTGACAATGTAACCGCGAACTTCACACGCTCCCTGAGATCCGGGGGTAGTTATGCCATTAAGATGAATGCCGGCCGCAACAATTACAATTCGTCCGGACAAATTCCGCTGGAGGAAGTGGCCGCCCGGCGGCTGGACCGCTTTGGCTATCTCGACCCGGGGGAAGGCGGCCACATCAAGTCGGGCACGGTGGCGGGATACTTCCGCCAGGAGCGGGAGAACGGCGCCGTGTGGAAGGCGGACGCCTTTATCAGCCGCTCGCTCCTGGATCTGTATTCCAACTTCACCTACTTCCTGAAAGATGAATCCAACGGCGATGCCATCCAGCAGCATGATTCCCGTTTGCAGCAGGGAGCCAACGCGCAGTATCTGCGCCCTCACCGCACCTTCGGGGCGCTAAGCCTGCTCACCGCGGGCGGAAACTTTCACGATAACCAGATCAACGTAGGGCTGTATCCGCGAATCAGCCGTACACCCCTCGGCGTGACCACGCGCGCCAACGGTCATGTCACCAACGGCGCAGGGTATGTGCAGGAATCGATCAATCTGTTCAACAACAAACTGCAAGCCGGCGGAGGATTGCGTTACGACGTGTTCCGCTTTGACGTGCGGGACCGGGTGGATCCGGCATCGAGCGGCGTTCAATCTTCGGCGCGGCTCCAACCAAAAGCGAGCATCGCTTATACGCCCTTCCAGAATATCCCGGTCACGCTCCATGCCAACTACGGCCGCGGCATCTCCTCGATCGACGCGCGCAGTATCCTCACCCGGCGCGACGGTGCCCGTGTGTCCACCACCGATTTCTATCAGGTAGGTACGGCCCACCACTTCCGCCGCCTGTCGATTTCCACAGACGCCTTCTGGATCGATCGTTCGAATGAGCTTGTGTACGCGGCCGACGACGGATCGCTCGAGTTTCTGGGACCGAGCCGGGCTTACGGCTATGAAGCCAAGGCCTCCTTCGCCATCACCCGTCATTTATCCTGGAGCGGCGGTATCACCAAGGTTTCGAACGCGTTCTACCGCGGCACTGCTCCTCGCGTGTATGTGGATCGCGCGCCGCATTTTGTTTCCAACGCCGGTCTGACGCTTTCCAACTGGCGCGGCTGGAGCGGATCGGTGCGAATGCGCGCCATCAACCGCTACCGGCTCGACGGCGAAGACCCGGAGATTCTTGCCGCCGGTCATACAGTATTCGATATGAGCGTAGTAAAGCGAGTCCGGCGTAACCTGGACTTCAGCTTTGCGATCGACAATTTCACGGACCGCACTTACTACGAGACGCAGAATTTTATCGAGTCGCGTCCCTACCGTGGCGGCCCAGTGGTTGCGGGAATCCACGGAACCCCGGGTTACCCTTTCACCGTCACCGTGGGCATGACTTTCCGGTTCCGCGGCAAGTAACGCTACGCTGGTAAGCGTGAACGTACTCGTAGGTGTGCATCCGGTGCGCGAAGCGTTGCGGGCGGGCAGAAGCCTGGATCGTGTGCTGATCGCCAAAGGCGCCGGTGGAACGAAGATTCAGGAAATTATAGAAATCTGCCGGCAGCAAGGGATCGCCGTACGCTTTGAGCCGCGCGATGCGCTTGATCGAGCCTGCCATAACGCTGTGCATCAAGGCGTGCTGGCCTTTGCGGCTCCGCAGAAGTTTGCCGTTGCCGATGACATTGTGGGCAAAGCGGAGTGCATCGTGATTCTGGATGGCGTCGAGGACCCGCACAATCTCGGGGCGATCATCCGGACCGTTCATGCCGCCGGAGCCGATGCGGTGATGATACCCGACCGGCGCGCCGCCAGCGTGACCGAAACCGTCAACAAGGCCTCGGCCGGGGCTATTGAGCACCTGCCCGTTGTCAAGATCGTCAATGTACGCCAGGAGATCGAGCGGTTGAAGGAAGAGCGCTACTGGATCTATGGCCTGGACGAGCGCGGAGATCAGGATTACGACGCCGTGGAGTATGCCGCTCCCACCGTGTTCGTGCTGGGAGGCGAAGGCAAAGGGCTGCACGAGCATGTACGGAAACAATGCGATTTCGTCGTGCGCATCCCGATGTCGGGAGCAATCGCCTCGCTCAATGTCAGCGTTGCCACCGGTGTGGTGCTCTTTGAGTGGCGCCGCCAGCGGCGCGCCGTCTCTTAAATCGTAACTTCGTGACGGCACTGTTCTCTTGCTGGCGCACGTGTGTCACAACCCATTGGTCCACAACAAGTTCGAAGGCTGCTCGGCCATGAAGTTAGATCAACATCCGAACGGCGGCGAGAGCCCGGTCGAGATCGCCGGTTCCGTTGTACACGTGAGGCGAGAATCGCAATCCTGCAGCATTCCCCGTATCGGTTTTTGCGAGCGCGATCCTGTGACGGGCATAGAGCTGATTGTAGGACTCGGGGATATCCTTCCCAGTGATGGCGAATTTCACAACTCCGGCTGCCAGTTCGGGCTGGCGATTGGTTTTCAGCTGGACACGGGAAATGTCCGCGAGACGCTCTTTCAAGTAGCCGGCGAGATAACGAAGGCGCGTCTCCACCTGCTCCATGCCAACGAGATTCAGGAAATCGACCGCGGCCTCGAAGGCTACGATTCGGGGTTCGTCACGCTGTCCGAGATTCTCCAGCTTTCTTGCACCCGCAAGATCATCGGCCCAACCAGCCGTGACAATAGACGGCCAGACCTGAGGGAGGCGATCCTTTCGGACGAACAGCACACCGGCCTCGAATGGCCCCATGGCCCACTTGTGGGCGCTCCCGGAATAGGAGTCGCAGCCAATCTCCTTCAGGTTGACACGAATCGCTCCGAAACTCTGCGCCCCGTCGAGGTGCATCCAAATCCCGCGCGGACGGGCGAGCGCCGCGATCTCGCGCGCCGGATACAACAGTCCGGTCGTGCTGGTAACGTGAGTGACAGCGATCACCTTGGTACGGCTGGTAATCGCCTTGCGGATTCCGTCCAGCAAGTGCTCAGCGCTCACCGCGGGGACGGTTACAGGAACACTCTTTATGACGATGCCCTCCCGTCGCGCCCGGATCTGCCAGGATTCCTTGTTGGACTGATGATTGTGATCTGTAATCACCACCTCGTCGCCAGCCTTCAAGTCAATCCCGCGCACGATGATGTTGCTGCCTTCGCTGGTGTTGCGCGTGATCGCAATCTCATCCGCCTCCGAACCGAGCAAGACCGCGAGTTTCGAGCGTAGCGATTCGTAATGCGATTTGTATTTTTCCCGGTTCTGAAACGAGGGATTGGCGTGCATGTCGCGCATGAAATCGCTGTAGCGGTCCAGTACGGGACGTGAGGCGGGGCAGAGATTCGCCGCGTTCAGATAGATGAGTCCCTCTTCGAGAGGGAACTGTTTGCGAAGCAGATTCCAGTAATCCTCCGTGGGTTTGCCAGGCGGCTTCCCGGCCGCCTGCAGCGCCGCTGCCAGCGCGGTCCAAACCGCGGGCACAGCGGCCACGGCCGGCGCGCTTTTGAAGAACGTCCGTCGGGATTGCATGTTCTAACCTCCACTTCCTGGTGTAGTCGCAACTTGTTAGGCGGCCATGTCGCGCAGGGCTTGCAGGACCTTCTCCACCTGCTCGAAACTGTTGTAGTAATGGGTGGAAATACGTATGCCATCCACGCCGTGCGGGTCGGCGGGGTACTTGACGCCCTTCGCGCGGTCGGCGACATACATGTCGAATTTCTGCCGCAGATACTCGCGCAGGCGCAAGGGCGGGACCCCATCAATGGAGAGGCTGGTGAGTGCGCCGGATAGCCGGGGATCGTTCGAAGTGTAGAGTCGAACCCGAGGGATGTCCGCGGCCTGCGCGCGAAGATAACTGCCCAGGGCGCGGATCCGGCTTTCGATTCGCGGCTTGCCGATCGCAAGCTGAAAGTCGAGTGAGTCTTCCAATGCCGCAAGCACAGGCCATGGCCGCCGGCTCAGCCTGTCGTACCGGCGTGCATCGGTGAAAGACCACCAATTCTCGGTGACGATGTTCGGCCAGATCCGGTCCTGCAAATCGCGGCGAATGTACATCAGTCCGGTCCCCGCGGGGGAAGCCAGCCATTTGTGGGATGTCGTGATCCAGGCGTCCACGCCCAACTCGCGAAGATTAACCGGCACTTGACCGATCGCCTGTGCGCCGTCAACAAAAAACAGCAGGCCTTTGTCGTGGGCGAGTTTGCCCAACTCGCGAATCGGCGCGAACGTCCCTGTTACGGTATCGCACTGAGCGATCGTGAGAATCCGCGTTCGTGGCGTGATGGCATCGTTAAAAGCGTTGAGTATCTCTTCGGGATTCTTCGGAGGCGTGCCGACGGGCACTTCCGTAACCTTGATGCCGTCGCGTTTTGCGCGAAGCAGCCACGGCTGCCGGTTGCTGTCATGCTCGAGATAGCCGATGAGCACTTCGTCGCCGGCCTTTAAGTCGACACCCTTGGCAAGCAGGTTATTGCCTTCCGTCGCGTTGCGGGTAATCGCCACTTCGGCCGCAGTGGCGCCGATGAACTGCGCCGCTTTCTCGCGGATGGCTTCCATGCGCCCCTGCAGTACCGCGCTGTTCTCGTTCGGATTCTCTGCCATCAGGCGCCAATACCGCACCAGCGCGTGATAGACCGGACCCGGCGTGGCGCCGACGGTACCGGTGTTCATGTAGGAGAAGCCCGGTTCGAAGAGGAACTGCTTCCGAACCTTCTGCCAATAAGCGCCGTCTTCCTTCTCATGACCCGGCAGCTTCTTCAGCGACTGCGCGAAAGCCGTCTTCGCACCGGCCAGGCCGGACGCAAGAAGGCCTGGGCCGATGAGGCTCCGGCGGGAAATGACCATCTGCTCTTCGTCCATGTCTAGGCCGCTCCCTATGAAAAATCGCGCAGTGCCGAGAGCACCCGCTCAACCTGTTCGAACGTGTTGAAGTAGTGCGTGGAGTATCGAACGCTGGAACCACCGCCGGGAACATACATGTCGTACTTCTGGCGGAGATGCTCTTTAACGCGGGCGCCCGGCACACCTTCAATTCCGATGGTGCTGGTTCCCGCCGACATTTGCGGGTCCATGGGCGTGTACACCTTAACCTTTGGGATCTCGGACGCTTTGCGGCGGAGATAAGCTCCAAGTCCTCGCGCGCGCTGCTCAATGCGAGCCGGGCCGACAGCGTTGTAGAAGTCGATGATGTCTTCAAAGGCTGCCACGCATGGCCACGGCCGGCGGCTTAGCTGGTCATACTTGCGCGCGCCCTTTGGAGGATCGCGCCAGATGCCTATGACCGGCCAGATGCGGTCCTGAATGTCCTGCTTCACATACAGAATGCCCGCGCCCGCCGCTCCGCAGAGCCACTTGTGCGAATTGCAGGCGAACCCATCCACTCCCCAATCCTTGAGACTGAATTGAACCATTCCGGTCGCATGCGCCCCATCGATGAAACAAAGAATGTTCTTGCTGTGGGCCAGTTGGGCAAGCTGCTTCACGGGCATGAAACAGCCGTAGCCTCCAAGCGGATTGGCGAAATGCATCACTCTTGTTCGAGGCGTGATAGCCGCCTCGAAAGCGTTGAGAATCACGTCCGGATTCCGCGGCGGCATCGGGAACTTCACTTCCTTTACGGTCAGCTTGAATCGCTTCGCCTGCCGCATCCACGTTTCGCGATTGCTGTTGTGCTCATACTGTGTGATCAGAACCTCATCGCCGGGCGACAGGTCGAGTCCCTGGGCAAGTATGCTGTTTCCCTCGGTGGTGTTGCGTGTGAGGGCGATTTCATCGGGAAGCGCCCCCACCATCAGGGCGGCTTTCGTTCGGATCTGATCCTGCCGCTCCTGAAAAATCGCGCTGTTCTCATTTGGATTCACCGCGAGCAGGCGCCAGTATTCGTTCATCGCCTTCAACACCGGAGCGGGCGTTGGCCCGAGCGTTCCGGTATTCAAGTAGGCGAAGCCGTCCTCCATGAGAAACTGCTTTCGCACCTTGGCCCAATAGCCGCCATCTTCCCGCCAATCCTCCTGATAGCTTTTGCCTAAGTCCTTCACCGATTGGGCGAAAGCGGCTTTCGCCTGCAATAGAGAAGCAGCGGCCGCGACCGAAGAACCGCCGGAAAAACCCCGCAGAAAACCGCGTCGAGAGGAGTCGTCGTCCATTTGTGGGCCCTTTCTTGCCGCGCCGAGACAACTCGGCCGCTACTCATGAATAGTGAGTCGGATGTGAGCAACCTGTCAAGGGGTGTACCGCCGCTATCGATTGGTACGTTCGGTTTTCGACTGAAATGGCTGGTGCGGCCACGCGCGGAGTAGCGAGGTTTCTGATGGCGGAAAGCAGGGGCAGCCAGAAACAGAGCCATCCACTAGGGGCGAAAGTGGTATAGTCCACTGGTCCAATGCAGTTCCAATCCTTGACATTAAAACGGATCAGTCTTATCTTTGGCCAACAGCCTAACTCAGCAAGGGGTACATGATGCGACCGCCGGTCATCTTTGCAATTCTTTTCCTGTGTGGTTCCTACGTGACCGCCCAGACCACTGCGTCAATCGCCGGGTCCGTGCGCGACAATAGCGGCGCGGTGATTCCTCAAGTCAAAGTCGTCGTTGTGAATACGCAGACGTCCTATACGCGAGCATCGGTGACGGACGATTCCGGCAACTACCTGATTCCCAACCTGCCGCTTGGCGACTACACCGCCACGATGGAGAAGGATGGCTTTCAGCGTCACGTGCAACGGTCGATCACGCTGGTGGTCAACCAGAACGTCCGGCTCGATGTGACGCTCACCGTGGGTCAGGTGACGGAGAGTGTCAACGTCACCGCGCCTCCGGTCGATGTGGATACACGCACGGCGACGATCGGCGAAGTGGTGGATCGCGCCCGCATCCAGGAACTTCCCCTGAACGGACGAAACGCCATGGCGCTGGCCAGAGTGGTTCCCGGCGTCATCAGCGTGAGTGCGCCGTCGGCCCCGACCAACGGGCGAAGCGGTCCCGCAATCACGGTCGCCGGCGGCCGTGACACCCAGAACGAGTTCCGGCTGGACGGTATTTCGCACCGCAATCTCACCCACAACTCGGCTCTGAATTTCCCGTCGCCCGATGCGTTGCAGGAGTTCAAGGTCCTGACGAGTAGCTTCAGTTCCGAGTTTGGCCGTAACGCGGGAGGCGTGTTTCTGGGCGTCACGCGCGCGGGGACGAACCAGTTCCACGGCGGCGTGTGGGAGTTCCTGCGAAACAAACAGTTGAACGCGCGGAATTTCTTCTCGGTGGATAAGCCGGATCTGAAGCAGAACCAGTTTGGCTTTACATTCGGCGGGCCCGCGATCAGGAACCGTACGTTTTTCTTCGGCTCGTATCAAGGCACGAGAATCCGTGAATCGCAGTTATTCGCGACGGCGCGGCCTCCTTCAGCCACATTGCGCGGAGGAGACTTCACCACCTCCGCGCAGCGTCCGCGCGATCCACTGAACGGGAATCAGCCGTTTCCCAATGGAGTGATTCCAGCGGCGCGATTCGATCCCGTCGCCGTGGCGATGCAGGAAAAGTATCTGCCGCTTCCGAATACACCGGACGGACGCTGGGTAGCGCTGCTTTCCAGACCAACCGATGCCGACCAGTACCTGTTCCGCGTCGACCACACTTTCACCACAAGCAACAGCCTGAACTTCCGTTTCTTCCGGGATTCGAGTGACGTGCAACGCCAGAACGGCAACATCGGCCCCTATTCCCCGAATCGCGAAAGGCTGTTGGTCTACAACCTGGCGCTTCAGGATACGCACACCTTCAGCCCTTCCCTGATCAATGAATTTCGCCTTGGCATGAATCGCGTCGATACGAACACGAAGTCTCTCGACGACGCCCAGATGTCGGATTTCGGCGCACGGCTGCCGGGCGTGTTTCCGCCGCAGTTGCCAAGACTCACCATCGATGGATACTTCACCCTCGATTCGGGTCTCAACTACATCGAACATCCCAATGTTTATCAGCTTTCCGACAGTATGAGCTGGTTCCGCAGGAAACACTCGCTCAAATGGGGCGGTGAGTTCGAACGGTCGGAGATGATCAACCGCGCTTCCACCGCCAGTAACGCGTTTCTGCGCTTTGATGGCTCGATCACCGGCAATGCGTACGCCGATTACCTCATCGGCCGGCCGCTGAACATCGACCAGGGCAGCCCGTACGATCGCGTCGTGAAGGGCTACAACTGGTTCGTCTTTTTGCAGGACGAGTTCCGTGTCAGCCAGCGCGTGACCGTGAGCGCGGGTCTGCGCTATGAGTACTTTCGCCCGTACTATCACGTTCACGATTGGACGAATACATTCCGCGCCGGGCAACAGTCGCGGAAGGTGCCTTCCGCGCCGGTGGGCGTCGTGTTCCCGGGCGATCCCGGCATCGATCGCGGACTGGTGCCGGCCGATAAGAACAATTTCGCGCCGCGGCTGGGTATTGCCTGGGATCCGAGAGGCGATGGCAAGCTGAGCATTCGCGCGGCCTACGGCTTGTTCTATGAGGATTTCCGCTCCGACATCTGGACGTATCCCTCGGTGAACCAGCCGTTCGTGATTCGTGAGGTAGTGAACAATCCTTTCAGCCTTTCCGATCCCTATCGCGGCCGGGTAAACCCGTTCCCGTACATCTACACGCCGACATCGGCAAAATTCAACTTCCCGATGGGTCTGTTCACGGTACCCGCTCCCGTGATCACCGCGCCCTACGTTCATAACGTAAGCGTCAGTGTGGAGACCGCCTTCTTCGCAGGATCGGTCATCAAGGCTGCCTATGTGGGGAAACTCGGGCACAATCTGTTACGCATGGTGGAAAGAAACCCCGCCACCTATATTCCTGGGCAATCCACCATCGCGAACACCGATAGCCGGCGGCCGCTGTTGCCGGGCGTCTACACCAGCGTGCGGGAGGTAGCGACGAATTCCAACTCGTCCTACCATTCGCTGCAGTTGTCCGCTTCACGGCGGTTCTCCAATGGCTTCACCATCCTCGGTGCGTACACGATGGGCAAGTTCCTCGACTATTACTCGGCTCAGAATCTGGGGCAGTTGCCGCAGGATCCGAACAACTGGGCGGCTGAACGCTCCCGGTCGGATGAAGATCGCCGGCACGTCTTTGTGACCTCGTTCGTGTACGAGCTGCCGGTACTGCGCGCGCAGAAAGGGTGGATTGGCAAGGCATTCGGCGGCTGGGGCGTCTCCGGTGTTGTGTCGATCCTCAGCGGACTCCCGGTATGGGTTCGAAGCGATCGTGACTTCTCGCTTACCGGCGTGAACTTTGACCGGCCGGACCTTGTAGGCAACCCGGTTCGCTCCCATGCCGATCGGAACGACATGATCCAGCGGTTCTTCAACACCGGCGCGTTCACGGCGAACCAACCGGGCAGGTACGGCAACGCCGGACGCAACCTGTTCAGCGGTCCGGCGCAGAGCGGCACCGATCTTTCGTTGACGAAGAACTTCGCTATCTCGGAGCGGCTCGGTAAGATTCAGTTCCGCACCGAGTTCTTCAACACCTGGAACCAGGTGAACTTCGGCGGTCCGGAAGCGCGGTTTACTAATCGTTTGTTCGGCGTGATTCAGACCGCGGGCAGCCCCCGTATTCTGCAGTTCGCCCTGCGGTATCAATTCTGATGCGAATCTGGAGTGTTTTTCTCATCGCCTGCGCCCTGGTGCGGGCGCAGGAAGCCGAGGGCGACTACAAAGCGTCGCGGCACGGCGGCACGTACATGTTCAACTACTACCTGCCGCAGGTATCGACAACCACGCCATGGGCTCCCGCGTGGTCGCCCGACGGCAGGTGGGTCGCCGTTTCCATGTACGGGTCCATCTGGAAAGTGGATCCGAAGTCGGGCACGGCTTTCGAAGTCAGCTATAACAGCAAGCTCCATTCGTCGCCCGATTGGTCACCCGACGGCAAGTGGATCGTGTACACGGCCGATGACGGCGGCAAGACAATCCAGTTGGAATCGGTCAACGTGGAAACCGGCGCGACCAGGCGGCTGACCTCGGATCAACATCTTTATCTCGACCCGGTCTTCTCGCCCGATGGAACGAAGCTGGCGTACGTCTCCACGAAGCCCAAAGGCTACTTCAATGTCTATGTGCGGGAGATTCGCGACGGCAGCTTGGCCGGCGAGGAAGTTGCCATCACCGTGGACAAGTCGTATGGGAAGAACCGCCTCTACTTCGGGGAATGGGACATGCATATTCAACCCACCTGGACGCCGGACGGAAGGTCGATTGTGCTTGTATCCAACCAGGGCGCCGCTCTCGGTTCGGGTGACATCTGGCGGGTCCCGGTTGAAGCCAACGGGATGGTCAAAGCCACCCGCGTTTATCAGGAGGAGTCGCTCTATCGCAGCCGCCCCGACGTTTCGATCGAGGGCAAGCGGGTCCTTTTCACTTCCACTCGCGGTGCGGCGGACCAGTGGACTCACCTCTATATTGTTCCCATCCAGGGCGGCGAGCCCTACAAGCTCACCTTCGGCGATTACGACGACTTCCACCCGCGATTTTCTCCTGATGGCGAGCGCATCGCTTATCTCTCAAACCAGGAGGGCTTGCCGAAGCTCTTCGTGTTGGAGACATACGGAGGCAAGCGGTCGAAAGTGGAGATCACGTCGTTCCGATGGCGGCGTCCGATGGGCGCCGTGCTGGTTCGAGTGGAGGATGAGGCGACCGGACAGCCGGCCCCGGCGCGCATTTATTCCGTCGCATCCGACGGGAAGATGTACGCACCTCAAGGCGCCTACGCCCGGATATCTTCAACCCGCATGACGCACCGGCTGAACGATCCCGTATTTCACTCGGATGGACTGTTCAGAATCGAAGCGCCGGTGGGCAGGATGAGTATCGAAGCGGTCAAAGGATTCGAATACGAGCCGGGCCGGCGGCAGATCGAAGTGCGTGCCGGAGAGGTGACGCCTGTGACTTTACGCTTGAAGCCGATCGTGGATATGGCCGCAAGCGGATGGTATAGCGGATCGACACATGTCCACATGAACTACGGGGGCAATCTCCACAATACGCTCGAACACATGCTGCTGATGGCTCGGGCCGAGGACATGGACCTTATCAACGTGCTGGCGGCGAACAAAGACAGCCGCGTGTTCGATCATCAACACTTCGTGCCGGGGGGCGGCGCGCATCCGGTTTCAACCCGCGCGAAAGGTCCGCTGCTGGTGTTGGGCGAGGAGTATCGTCCGCCGTTCTGGGGCCATGTCTTCTTCATCGGCCTGCGCGATCACCTCATCTCGCCATTCACAGCCGGCTATCAGGGCAGCGCGCTCGAAAGCCTCTATCCGAGCAACACCGACATGTTCCGGAAGGCGATGGAACAGGGCGCGGCTGTCGGCTACGTGCACGCCTTCGGCGGCGAGCGCGATCCGCTGAAGGGATCGCTTGGCGGTGCGAAGGGCTTCGCTGTCGACGCCGCGCTGGGCACTACGCACGCGGTGGAATGGTCGTCTTCCTCGCGCGGCACGCTCGGTGTCTGGCATCACGCGTTGAATAACGATTTGCGCGTCGCTCCCGTGGGTGGTGAAGACGCCAATACCAGCCTTCATCGTCACACCATGGCGGGCAGTGTTCGCACCTATGCGTATGTCGGGTCGCGCTTCACAGCCGAAAACTGGATCGACGCCATCAAGCAAGGACGCACGTTCTTCTCCAATGGCCCATTGGTCGACTTTCGCATCAACCAGCAGCTTCCGGGAGAAAATATTCACCTTGCGGCGGAAGGCGGTGAGGTAACCATTCAGGCACGAGCCTGGTCATGGCAGCCGCTGACGCGAGTCGTGATTCATCACAATGGCAAAGTCTGGAAGGAGATCCCGCTCAGCGGCGATCGGAAGACGGCAACGTTCGAAGTCAGGCACAAGGTCGCCGGTAGCGGATGGTTCGCCCTTACTGCCGAGGGGCCCCAGATGAGTCTGCCGGTAGAGCCCTCCTATCCGCAGGCTGGGACGAACGCGATCAGGGTTTATGTGGGCGATCGCAAGATCCGCAACAAAGAGTCGGCCCAATACTTCCTGGCCTGGCTCGACAAGTTGCGCGAGCTGGCCGCCGGCTGGAAAGGCTGGGGATCCCAACAGGAGCAGGATCATGTTTTCGCGCAGATCGAAGAAGCCCGAAAGAAATACCAACAACTGGATCGCGAGTCCGGGAGTAACGCCCCGTAGTCCGCACTGCTGCCGGACGTCAATAACCGAGTGTCAAACCAACGGATGGTAACGCATATGCTCACCCAGTCTATCGGCGCCCAGGAACTAAGACTTCTGGCCGTTCTCGCGGTTATTCCTTCGGCCCTCTTCGCCCAAACCGCAACGGGAAATATCAACGGACACGTCGAGGATACGAGCAGCGCTCGCGTGCCTGCCGTAAGCGTTCGCCTGCTTCATCAGGCAACCGGCCAAACCCGAACGGTGCTCACCAACGAACGCGGCGAGTTTCGTGCACCGCTGCTTGCCATCGGCACTTACACCGTGAGTGCTTCTATTCAGGGCTTTAAGCAGCGTTCGTTTCAGGATGTCATCCTGCGCGTGGATCAGACGGTAACGTTGCCGTTTGTACTCGAACCCGGCAGCGTAACGGAAACGATCGAGGTGACCGGCCAGGCGCCGCTGCTCGAAGCCGAGACTTCTTCGTTGGGCCAGGTGATCGAGAACAAGAAAGTGCTCGACATGCCCCTCAACGGGCGCAACGTATTTGCTCTCGGCCTGCTGGCCGGCAACACCACCGAGGTGTTCGGCATGGGCACCAACCAGTCGTTCGCGGCCGGTGGCGGCCGTTTCTCCGGCAACGAGATCATGCTCGACGGAGTGACGAACAACACGGTGATGAACCGCGGCTCCGTGGGCCGCAACAGCGTGTTGTATACGCCTTCTGTGGACGCGCTCGAAGAGTTCAAGGTGAAGACCAACAACTTCTCCGCTGAGTTCGGCCACGCCGCGGGCGCAGTGGTAAGCGCCACACTCAAAGCCGGAACCAATCTCTTTCACGGAGCGGTCTTTCACTTCTTCCGCAATGACAGACTGGATGCGAACAACTTTTTCTCTAACGCCGCCGGACGCCCCAAGTCCCCATTTCACTTGAACCAGTTCGGTTTTGCGCTCGGCGGGCCTGTTCTTCTTCCCAAGGTCTACAACGGACACAATAAGACATTCTTCTTCATGGATTATCAGGGAACCCGGCGCCGAACGGCGGCCAACTCCCAGCTCTCTAATTTGGCTCCCGAATCCGCCCGCAACGGCGACTTCTCCGCTTATCCGCAACGTATCTACGATCCGGGCGCACGCCGCATCGGGCCGTCAGGCTCGGTGATCTCAACGCCATTCCCAGGCAACCGCATTCCGGCCAGTCAGATCTCTCCCACCGCGCTGGCGATTGAAACGCAGATACCGGCAACGAACTTCGGCCCGGCCAACTCGATCAGCCGGAACTTTTTCCGGCAGCCGAACCAGCGCCTTAATGGCGATCAGTTCGACGCCCGCATCGACCACAAGCTCTCAAACGCTAATACGTTCTTCGGGCGATTCTCATTCGGCAACACCGTGGAACCGCTGCCGGGCGTCTTCGATGGTCCTCTGGGCGGCGGCAGCACCCAATTGCAGTTCTCCCGTCACGCGGTGCTGAATGACGTTCATGTCATCAGCCCTCGCCTGATCAACGAATTTCGATTCGGTTTCACGCGCAGCAATGGTTCGCGAAACGGCGATGGCAGGGCTGGAGCCGACTTCGCAAAACAGGCCGGACTTGCGTTGTTTCCCTTCGCGGTGCAAGGAATGCCGAGCATGACGTTCAGCCGCACGGGTCAGATCTCCGGCCAACTCGCCTACACGGGCTTCGGCGGCGGCGCAACCAACCTCAACTTCGAAAACACTTTTCAGTGGGTGGACAATCTCACCCACATCCGCGGCAACCACGCGCTGAAGTTCGGTGCGGACCTGCGCCGCCATCGAATCGACCAGCTGCTCGGCGGATTTGGCGAGTACATCTTCGGCGCCATTTTCAGCGCAAGCTCCGACGATCCTTCCTCCGGCGACCCATGGGCGGATTTCCTGTTTGGATTCCCTTCGATCCAGAATCCGACGCGCACCATGCTCGACTGGGGACGTACGCGATTCCTGTTTGCCGGAACTTACTTTCAGGACGACTGGAAAGTGACCCGCCGGCTCACGCTGAACCTCGGTGTCCGATACGATCTTTACACACAACCGGTGGATGCGCGCGACGTTGGAGGCGTATTCGATGTCGCGAGGCAGGAATTCGTTTTGCCCGGCAAGATGGGTTATTCACGCGCGGTTGCCAAGGGCGATCACAATAATTTTTCGCCGCGTTTCGGTCTGGCCTACCAGGTCAATCGCAAGCTGGTTCTACGAAGCGGTTACGGGATCTTCTATGGACTCCGCGATCAGAATGACCAGACCACGCTGTTTGCTCAAAACATCCCCAACGTGCCCACCTTGGCGGCGCCCACGATTACCGCAGCGGGAACGCTCACACCGCCCATCACAGTCAGATCGCCCATCCAACTGTCTCCGACCGATCCAACTCTTTCGGAATTCAGCGCCGCCCGGCCCGCGGCGTTCACCATCCAAACGATTTCCATCAACAATGTTCCGTATCCCTACCTGCAGCAGTGGAACTTCAGCCTGCAATACGAATTAGGCGGCAACTGGCTGGTGGAAACGTCATATTCCGGCGCCAAAGGTACGAAGATGAGCACCCGCAACAATATCGGCCAGGTACCGTTTGAGTATGCCCTGGATGGCCGCAACACGCAGGCCTTCCGCGGCGTGCCGAAGGTAAACGGCATACAGGGCGTCAGCGCCGCCGACGCGAACAATCGGTATCACGCCTTCAACGTAAAGGTTGAGAAACGGTTTTCACGCGGATTCAATCTGCTTGCGAACTACACCATCTCAAAGAACCTGGAGACCTACGGTTCCGGCGACAGTTCGTATGCGCAGAATGGCAACACCTCCCTTCCGCTCTATGCCTTCAACCGCAGTCGAGACAATGGTCCGGCAGCTCTCGATATCCCGCGGCGTTTCGTGGTGAGTTACGGATACGAATTGCCATTCGGGCAGGGAAAGCGGTTTCTGAATTACAGCGGCGTGGCTGGAAAGGTTGTTGGCGGGTGGCAGGTGAACGGCATCACGACAGTTCGCGGGGGTTTTCCAACCGATATCCGCGTCTCGGTGGTGCCTCCGACATTCGCCACGTTCAACGTGCCCAATCGAGTCGCCGGCGTCTCCATGTACGTTCCGGACAAAGGCGTCGATCAATACTTCAATCCCGCCGCCTTTACCATTCCCGGAACCGTGCGCAGCCTGCAAGGTGCGGCGATTCAGACATTCGGCGACTCCGCACGGCATGTGGCACGGGGGCCCGGTGCGATGAATTTCGATTTCTCCGCATTCAAGAACGTCGCGCTGCTCGAGTCGATGTCTCTACAGTTTCGAGCCGAGTTCTTTAACCTGACGAACACGCCCACATTCTTCCTGGAGCCGGCGAACGGGCCGGGACTCAGCGTTGGCAATCCGATCTTCGGTAAGCTGAGCAATTCCACCGCCGTGGGGCGGCAGATCCAATTCGGACTCAAGTTGCTTTTCTGACGCTTAACTTGCCTAAACCACGGCGAGGGTACGTTCCCGCGCCTCCTGGCCTAGTGCAAACAATTTCGGCCGCATTTGCTCGATCGTCTCTCCCAGAATGCGGATGCCGGTTCGAATGTCCGGCTCGTCCTCGGTGGCGAAGCTGAGCCGCATCGCATGCCGGCGCGCGGAGCGAAAATAGAACAGCGATCCGGGCAGGAACTGCACGCCGCGCTCCTTCGCGGCAACACTGAGATCCTCGGTATTCCAATCTGGCGTCAGCGTGACCCAGAGCGAAAGACCGCCCTCGGGCAACGGCCACGTAGCATCGCTCGGGAAGTGTTTTCTGAGTGCTTCCGCCATTGCGTCGCGCCGGTTCCGAAACACTTTTCGAACTTTTTTCAAGTGCCGGTGAATAATGTCGCGCTTGCAAAACTCGTCCATTGCGACCTGCAACAGAAGACTCGAGTGCGCGTCCGCGGCCTGTTTGGAGAGAATCACTTGTTCCACGACGGGACGAGGTGCAACGATCCAACCCAGTCGCAGCCCGGGCGAGAGTATTTTTGAGAAACTCCCGATGTAGATGACTAAGTGCGGACTGAGCGATTGTAAGGATGGCACAGCGGCGCCGTCATAGCGAAGGGGACCGAACACATCGTCTTCAATAACAGGGATTCCCATCTGTCCGGTGAGTGTCATCAGTTGACGGCGCGCATCCGCGGGCATTGTGTAGCCGGTGGGATTGTGGAAGTTCGGTGAAACATACACCAGCTTGGGGCGATTCCCACTTGCCGCGGTCGCAATCGCGCGCAGATCCGGGCCTTCCGCCAGGATCGGCAGCTCGTGTAGACCCAGCGACGTCGGGCTCAATGCGCCTACCGCGCCTGGATAGGTAGGGTTTTCGAGAACGATCGTATTACCCGGCTTCACCAGGACCCGTCGCAATAAATCGAGAGACTGCTGGCACCCATTGGTGATCACGATGTTGTCGTCGCTGGCGGTGATTCCAATCTGCGCCAGCATTCGGGCGACTTCAAGGCGCAAGGAAGGGAGACCCTCGGCTGGCCCGAGCCGCGCGATCTCCGGCAAGCGGCGCTTCAGCACGAAGTCGACAGCCCGTCTGAACGCGTCGACGGGAAACAGGCTGGCCGGCGGCGCCGCATAGACCAAGGAGATGCTTTTCGAACCGTTTCGGCTCGCTGCCATGGGGAGCGAAGGAGGCGGGTTTCGCGATTCGACGAACAAGGGCCCCCAAAATTGCCACAATGCGCCGATGTCCAACTCACGGGTAGATACTACCGGCGTGCGAGATTGAGAGGGTGTACAGACGAAGGTACCGCGGCCTACAGCCGAGCAGATCACTCCTTCTGCTTCGAGGCCAGGTGGCTTTATACCTTCAAAATTTGAGTTTCAGACCAAGCTGAATGACACGCGGATCACCAGCCGACGTGATCGATCCGAAATCGGCATTCCCTAATATTGTGGCTGGATTCCCTAGCGGCGGAGTATTGGTCAAGTTAAAGACCTCGGCACGAAACTCGAAGCTTAATCGTTCAGGAAGCTGAAAACTCCTGCTCAAGGCAAAATCGACGTTCCTGTAGGCGGGGCCTCGGACAGGATTTCTTGAAGCGGTGCCGATCGTAAATTGCGGTGCTGTCTGAAAAGCCTTGGTGTTGAACCATTGTGCTGTCGAACGCCCGCCGGGTAACGCGTTTACATCTCCGACCACGTTCGGCCGCTGGGACCCGAAGCCGGCGAAGGCATTGAAGTTTGTCGCCTGCGTGAGCGCCAGTGGTAGCCCCGACTGGTAGGTCACGACACCTGCAATGCCCCAGCCGCTTACCAGTTTCCCGAGGAGGCTACCGGGATTGAACCTGCGTCCAGACCCAAACGGCAAATTATACGTCCAACTTGTGACAAACACATTCGGGATGTCACCTAAGGAGACGTCGCGTTCAAGGTGCCGATTAAAGGAGTCAGCCACCGGAGAGGTGGCTAGGGGCGCCGTGAGAACGGAAGCACTGAACACCGATGAAGCATCATCCAGAAGCTTAGACCGCGTGTAGCTGGCCAGAAATGAAAGACCGTTAGAGAAGCGCTTTTCCAGTTTGGTCTGAAGCGACTGGTAGCTAGAGTTGCCGACGTTGCTGCGGTAGAAATCCACGGTGGTGAACTGAGGGAAGGGCTTCATGAGTTGAGCGACCGAAATCGTTGGGTTTCCCAATGAAGATTGGCGCGGGATCACACCAAAGAAGGGATTAGGCACGGTTGCGAGGAGCGCGGCCCCCTGTCTTAACTGGTCGACCGTGAGTTGGTTGATGTTTACGTCGGGCATCCCAATGTGCGTGACCTTGCTCCCGGCATAAGCGATCTCAAATACCAGGTTGTGACTAATTTCCTGCTGGATTGCCAAGTTCCATTGCTGAGTGAATCCCGCCGTGAGGTCACGATCAACAGCGAAAACCCCTTGGCCCAGGCCGGCATCAGGCGTCAAGGCTACCGGTGTCACCTGTGGTCCATTGCGAAGAACAAAGGCTGGGTCCAAATTATTGAGCGTCCGCTGGCCTAAGGATTGGAGGAACGGGAATTGGGGAATCGTAAACGGGGATGAGATACCCGTGTGTTCGATCCACGTACCGCCGAACCCTGCGCGCAGTACGCTGCGGTCTGATATTCGAAATGCCAAGCCCAGGCGCGGTCCAAAGTCGAGCCAGTGGATTCGTCGGGCAGTGCGCGAGTTGCCATCCTTACCGATGTACCCCAGTTTCTGAGTCGCTAGGTTAAAAATAGCTCCCTGATCGTCCAGGTCTGTAGAAGGCATGTTAATCGTCCAACGTAGGCCCGCATTAACGGTGAGGCGTCGTCCTACTTGCCAGTCGTCCTGTATGAAGGGCTCGAAGTGTTGCGCCCGAGGCCTGAGCACCTTCTGTTGTAAATCGATATTGAACGTATTCACCTGACCCAAGAGAAAGCTGGCAAGTGAGATGCCCGTGTTCGCCCTGTTTGGAAAATCGGTGAAGAGAGTATTGAAGTTGAACAATCCCGTCGGCTGCGGAGGTTGGATCACGTCGAGCCGTTTCCACCGCAAGTCTGTTCCGAATTTGAGGGAATGAGCCCCGCGACGAAGATAGAAGATGTCGACGATCTGAGCCACATCGGTGCGGATATTTGTAGCGGTATTGGATGGCGAACCAAGTTGCTGAAACCCATTGATCGTGAAGGTGGGAAGCGTGTTGCCAAAGGCTCCGTTGGAGGGAATCCCTGGCAGTCCGAGTTCCTGGCCCACCGACCCATTCGCCTCGGTTGCACTGACGTTGACGGAGCGGCGCGTATAGCCGAACCTCAGCTCATTCGAGGCGCGGGCACTGAAGGTATGGAGATAGTTCGCGGCGATGGACTGGCCGAGGACTTTTGTTGGTCCGACCGCGCCCGTCGTGATGGCGCCACTCCCATCTGGCAGCGGCGTCACCGGGCTCGAATTATCCCGAGCATAGGAATAACGTCCGAAGACCACATCGCGATCGGAGAACCGGTGGTCGAGGCGCCCGTCAAACTGATTTTGTTTGGCGGGTTCGTTTCCTATTCGAGAATAGTTGTTCCCCGTTCCGGAAGAAGTCGGAAGCGGATAGCGATTTAACAGCCGAAGAGCCACCGGGTCTATTCGATTTGTTGGAATCGTGTTGTTCGAAAATTGATCGCGGGTCAGGCTCGCATCGATGGGGCTGACTCCGGTGGTCGCCGGATCGTAGATGGGGACGACCCTTCCCCCAATTGATTCCGTGAAGATGCCCTGTCGCTGCAACAGCGTCGGCACTGTGGATATACGTGCCCTCCCAATAGATTGCCGGGTTCCCTGATAGTCGCCAAAAAAGAACGTCTTGTCCTTGTGAATGGGACCGCCGAACACTCCTCCGAATTGGTTGCGCCTGAAGACGGGCTTATTGGGGTTCGCTGTTGTCGCCGGGGCGAACAGGTTGCGAGCGTTGAGCGCTTCGTTTCTCAAGAACTCCCAGGCCGTCCCATGAAACGCATTCGTCCCTGACTTGGTCGTGAGATTCACGACGCCTCCGTCGAAACGTCCGAATTCGGCCGAGGGACTGTTAACCTCCAGCTTGAACTCCTGAATGGCATCG
>DATLCW010000010.1:0-7266 GCA_035526195.1 Bryobacteraceae bacterium | reverse complement strand
GACTGAGCGGAATAATCGCCACTGTTGTCTCTGGATTTAACGCTGTCAAGACAGCCATTGTCGCAGAAGGATTCATTGGCGCACTCAGTAGTCTTGGAACATCGTTCACGGTGCTCGGTACGACCATCACGCTGTCTCTCGGATGGATAGCTGCCATCGTCGCCGGTGTTGCGGCTGTGGGCGTCGCGGCATACCAGATCTGGAAACATTGGGACGACATCAAGCCTGTATTAATCGGTCTGTGGAATGACATAGGCAACCTCGCGTCGAAGATTTGGGGTGGCATCAAGGACTTCTTTTCCGACCTGTTCGATGGCCTACCCGGTGTGTTCACATCCATTTGGAGCACGATTAAAGGAGTGTTCCAGACTCCATGGGAATGGATTTCCACGCTGGCAACTAACATCTTCGGCGGCATCGTGAGGTTCCTCGGTGGAATCTGGGAACCGCTCATCACAGTGATTGAGGCTGCATGGAATGGAATCAAGCAGTTCTTCTCTACGGTCTGGGGCGGCATCAAGTCCATGGCAGAGACGGTATGGGATTGGATTGTTGGGAAGGTCAAATGGGCCGTCGATAAACTAGCCGAATATTTCCCGGATACGGCGAAGGCTCTGGGTGACTGGGGCACGCATGCCGACACGGCAAAGAACAAGACAGACAAACTTGTCGACTCTGTCAAGAAGGCAGAGACGCCGACGAAAGACTATCGCGCCGCACTCGACAAAATGAATGAGGCGTTGGGTGGCGCCAAGGGTTCGAACAAGCAGCTAGAAATCCATGAGAAGGCGTTAGATAAGGCAGAGAAAGCCGCAGACAAAGCAGAGAAGGCGCACAACAAATACACATACGCGATCGAGGACTCCGTAAAGCACTCGCAAAAGCTCATTGACAAACTCGCGGAGAAGTGGAACCTCGACAGCATCGACAACTCCGAGAAGAGCGCGAAGAATCTGAAAATCTCGATCGGTCAGATAGACGATGAAATCACCAAGATCCGTCGGAAGTTCGGCGATGCCGATCAGTTGCCGGGTGCGATCAAGACAACGATCTTGCACTTGGAGTGGGCGAAGGACCGGCTGGAAAAGTTCCAGAAACTCGCGCCCGACATGCGGGAAATCGACCAGGCCTTCGAGAAGCTCAATGCGGAGATCGGTAAGACGCCTGGCAAAATCACCGAGATAGCGCCGTACCTCACGGGCCTGGTGGACAACTTCATCACGCCACAAATGGCAGCGGCGGCGGAGAAGTTCAAGACTACCGGCGCAGACATGAAGACGCACCTGGACCCGACGTCAATCAATAATCAGTTCGGCAAGTTGGGTACCGATGTTGTGAAACCCGGTGGCGTACTGCCGGAGATGAGCAAGGCAACGAAGACCGCAAAGGATGATTTGAGCGCTCTGGGATTGACGATCAAGAATAATGTCCAAATTGCATTCGACAATTTGAAGACGTCGGTGGGCAACCTCGGCAAGAATCTTGCGAATGCAGCCTTCATGGGGAAGAGCTTTGGCGACATGGTGGAAGGCTTCGAGAAGGCGTTTTCAGAGCTCGGCAAAAGTTTTATCACAACTCTAAAAGATGCAGGGAAAGACATCTTCTCCGACATTGTCACGAGTTTGATTTCACCGATCACTGACGCGGTGGACACGGTTTTGAAATCCATCATGGAGAGCGTCATCTCACCCTTGACCGAGGCGATCGGCTCGGCACTGGAGAGAGTGACGACGCGGTTGACCGACTGGATCACGGGGGCTATTACTAGATCGTTGGGCGGGATATTCGGCGGCGGCGCAAGCGCGGCTGGCGGGATTATAACCGCCACCGGCGATTGGGACTCCGTGGCGGGCGAAGCAGCGGGAGGGGCCAAAGGAGTCGCGGGCGCGGCCACGGGCGCGATCGGCTCGGCTGTGAGTGCGGGCATCGGCGGGATCACAAACGTCATCACCGGCGCGGTCAGTGCCATCAGCGGCATTGTCGGAAACTTCCAGATGGCCGGTATGAATGCCAGTTTGGGCCTAATTGAAGAAAGCACCCGATATACCAAAGTCCAGCTGATCGACGTTATACAACCCCAGATCAACGAATATTGGCCATATCTGAAGAACACGGCAGAACTCTTCAAGCTGGGGCGCATTGAAGATTCCATAGTCTACGCGAAGGATGCGCAGTGGATGTTCCTGGAGCCGATTCGCGACGAACTGGTGTCGCTGAAGAATCTATCCTTCCCGAGTCTCGAAGCGCACGTCGACGGTTCACGCGACCAGCTCACGTACATCTACGACCTGCTGGATCAGCGGCTTGCGGTTCCTGCCACTGCTGGCGGTATTGCGGCCGGCAGTGCGGACCAGTTCGACCCAGGCACGGGTGGCGGAATCGGGAGCCTCACGCTCAACGTGTACGCGCAAACGAACAATCCGGATGAGCTGGCGGGCGTGGTGTTGGAAAATATTCTGGCGTACCTTCCCACTGCGTGAGGAGACCATCAAGATGATGAAACCGACAGACCAGCATTATGAAGAGGCGGCAGACTTCTCCCGTCGTGTCGACTTCGCCAAGAAGGTTGCCGGTTATGCCGTCTACCGCGGTCTCGGATACGAGATGTTGAGGGACGCGGAACTCCTGCCCGCCGGCTATTACCCGGCTGACGATTCGGCCCGGAACATCATCACGCAATGCGGCTGGAGCGTGCGCGACACGCAAGATTTGCTCTACGATTTTATGGAGTCGCATAAGGGCGGACGGGACCTCAAGGCGTTTTTGTGTGCTGCCTTCGCGAAGAATCCAGATCTGCTTGAGCAGATGGTAGGCGCACTCGGTATGGAGCTTGGGAGCTCCATAAAATTCGGAGACCTTCGAAGAAAAGTAAAGGAGAAAAAACTATGAAAAACTACGTTGCCCGGGATGCTTCCGGCAAGATTCTAACCGGCGAAGCAGAGATTGCCCATGTCAAAAGCCTAATCGAAAAGCATGTGGCGACTATGATGGCGACCGCAACGGCTGGACTTCCGAAACCGACCGAATTGCGCGAGTCCAAGCCGGCAATCACCACCACCCTGCAGGAAGACCGCGCACGTGAAGAGGAGACCCGCAACGATCTCTACCGGAAGGCCATCAATGAGGGCCACAGCGAGTCATACGCGCGCGCGTTCGGAGGCGGGAGGGATAATCCCCATTGGGCACCTCCGAAGGCTACAGCACCCGGGGATGCGCTGCACGCGAGCATTAAGAGAAGTTTCCTGGCATTGGGGCTGAGTGAAGCGGCCGCAGAAACGGCAGCGAGGGGGCGTCAATGACAAGCGCCGCAGAGAGCCTGGCGGAGATTGAAGACCGCATCACGAAACTCGCGGTCGCGGAGTGTTCACTGGATGCGAAACTGCTGGCGGCCGAAGCGGAGCTTACCGAGGCGGAAGCCAATTCCGGAGGAGCGGTGCTGGCCGGCGCTTTGAGTGGTGACTCGGACAACGCGGCGACGGCCGCCGGTGCGAGGGTGGAAGCAATTCGCGCACGGATTCAGGCTTTGCAACAAGGGATACTATCGGCGCGATACGAACGACATGCGCTTCTGCCCAAGCGGATTAAGGCGCAAGCCGACGCGAAGCGTGAGCAAGCCCTCGAACTGCTGCAGCGTGCCGATGAAAAGGAAGCGAAAATACAGCCACTCCTGGACGCGCTTAAGATTGCGACGGGTTGTGAATATGAACCGCAGCGGCCGGATTTCCGTTCCCATGCCGGCGGCCAGGTGGGCGGCTCACCATTCCTCATCAGAGCCGTGGTGCCGGAGTTCGTAATCTGGCGCGATGAGGCTTCCACGCTGGTTGCCGCGGCGATCGCGCTCGAGAACGAGGTGGTCAACTCGAACGGGGAAGCCACGGTAAACAGCCTGGAGGATCTCCTGGCACGGTGTGGCGACCGCTACTGCATCAGCCCGCCCGCTTTTATCCTTCGCGGTTGGGCACGTGCGGAGACGGATAGGGACCGGACCGTTCCAGTCCCCACGATGAACGGATACCGCCAGCGTTATGAGCTGCAGCTCACCGTGCACTGGTCGGGCGGCCGCTTGCAAGCCGACAAATCCCGGGCGACCCGGGCGTATGCCGAATTTGAAGAGTACGCCGATCTACTGCCGGCATCCTGAATCTTATGCCACACCCGATGTACACCCGCGTTCAGCGAACCACGTTGGACGGTAATGTAACTTACACTGTGTACGGACCGGCATCGCTCGGACCGCTCCAGCGATTCTCTTCCGACGCCGCCTTTGTCGAATTCGCGGCGGCCAATGACCTGTCGGTGCGCTGGAACGGGGGCGGCGGCGGCGCCGATGGAGACCGGCCAGGCTTCACCGAACAGTGGGGCTCGTTGTAAAACAGAGAAGGACCCGCAACGGCTTCAACGCGGCGGGCCCTGGAGAAAAAGGAAGGTAGCTTGATGAATATATCAGAAGTGTTGCGCTCCGGGCCCGCGGGCGAAGCGGCGCACCTTGAGAAAAGCTTTAGCGAGCGGGCGGAAGCCTGGCGCCGTCATTTGAAAACGATCGCGCTGATAGCGGACCAGGCGGCCAACTCGCCGGATCCTGACAAAGTATTCGATGGCGTGGATACCTTGATCTGCGCTATCCGCGGCCTGGAGGATGGGCGTCTTCAAGAGAGGGGTATGGAAGCCGAATGGCGAGAAGCCTGGCGTGACCTGCTCATCCAAAGCTCTCCGTTTACGACCGAGGAAGTGGCAGCGTTCTTCCGCGCCGGGCGTCACAAAAACTTACGGCTGGTTGTCGAGGAGGATCCCGATGATCAGTAAAAGACCCGCACAAGCCCATCGTGCTCACCGAACGCTCGAAAATAGCACTCTGTGAGGCGGCATCGGCGGCCTGGCGATTGGCCGGCCCTCGGGCTTCGAGGGTGAGGTTCCGATGGCGCGGCAAGCCCTACACATCGACGCTGTGGCTCTGCGGCGCGAGGATCCACGATTCCCATGGGGTGAACATCACGGGCTTTTACTCGGAGAAGCCCGGGTTTGGCGGACCGATCGGACCACGTCTCGATCAACTTCAGCGGCGATCGGCGGCCTGAGGCGGGAGCGACCCCGACGCAACTGCTGATCTTCGTGCAACGGGTGGTACGTTCCAGTTTTAAGTCCAACGCTGGCCGAGCTTATGCAAGTCGCACTTCTCATAAGGCGAAGCGGGCATCAACAGTAGGAAGATGAACTTAGCCTAACAGGCAGTAATAATTTTCATAAAATTTCGGCGGCTGAGTATTGTACACCCGAGAATACACGTCATACTCATGGGGAGGGTCTCCGAACTTTCGCTATCTGTTCGCACTGGAGGAGGAAATGACACTGGTAAGTCCTGCGGTAATTCCTGCGCGCCGCGTTGCTGATGTCATTCTCAGTGCGGCCCGCGACCGTGAGATGGAGATCACAAATCTCAAACTCCAAAAGCTCCTTTACTACTCCCAAGCATGGTATCTGGTGTTTGAAGATAGTCCGCTCTTTTCAGAACGGCTTGAAGCATGGGTACATGGTCCAGTAGTGCCCAATGTCTTTGGGGAGTTCAAAAGCTATCGGTGGAACGCGATCGATACAGCGGTTGCGATTGAGGACGTTGATCCGGAAATCGTCGGCCATGTTTGCGAGGTAATGGACGCTTACGGAAAGTTCACCGCAACGCAGCTAGAGCGCCTTACGCACAGCGAGGAACCCTGGAAGGAAGCCCGCGGGGGACTGCCGCAAGACGAGCCTTCAAGAAACGTGATTAATTTGGCCACAATGAAGCGTTTCTACTCCGCTGCGCTGGGAGACGGGCAGCGGTCGCTGAGCGATGGGCAACGGTAGGCGCCGCCGGCGCATTCCAGAGCCGCGGGTACCCGCTGCATCTAACCCGCTTCGTTTTTCGTTTAAACACCTGGACACAGAGCATTTGCGTTTCGCCCTGGGCGACTGTTCCAAAGATTATCTTGATGAGTTATTTATATGTCTCCGCGTGTACAGCACTTGGAGCGTGGATCAGTTCTCGGACCAAAACAACAAGGCGCGTCGGCATGTCATCAAGTTCGAGGAAACGACGGAAAAGAATGGCTTTCCGCATGTGGATAAAGAGCAACTTGCCATTCATGATTGTTGGCAATTTCAGGTTTGTAGACGCTGTTTGGACAATAGATGTTCTCACAATCAGTGGCGGGCTCATGGCATGTTAATTGAGGAAATTTTCTTCATCGTGTGGCTCGACCCTCGCCACCATCTTTACCTTCAAAGCTAATCCTCACTCGTTTTCCCAGCAGTGGATCATAACCCCGCCGCGGTCGCGAAAGCCGCCGGACCGCTGCGAGGTGATCGCTTTGGCCGGCGGCTTCTCTGCAAGGACCTTCAGGCTTATTTGCTTTCCCACAGCTCGAGCGAGGGGTAGTTCTCCTCCAACAATTCGAGGCCAAGAAGTCGATCAACTCCCACGTCGATCGGCCGCCTGAAGCCCGCCCGAAAATAAAAATGAGAATTTCCGGGACCTGCACGCACTATATAAAAGACTGGTGTGATACGATTCCCGTAGCCATTAACCGGGCATGTTGTCCGATGAGACCATAGCCCGTGAGCGCAGAAAATGGGCCACCTGGAAACGGGTGGCCCATACACTACGTGAGACGCTGCCGCCAGCGAGCGAAGTAAGCGGGGCTGACGGTCTCCTTCATCAGTGCACGAGCCCGTGCGCCAGTGGCTTCCCGGTCTTCCGCCGGTACCTGCCAAACCTTCCACTTGTCGCATCGAAGCTCAGCCAGCATGTTGTAAAGCCGGTAAAATGGCGTGGGGTGCGTCGGCGCCAGGCGGGAAGCCGGGATATCGCGCCGCAGTGCTTCGATCCAGCCGGACGCGAATAGATTGTCGCTGAGATGCAAGGCTCGATGGATGAGGCGGCCGAGCTGCCAGTCCGTCATGCCGGCAACGATCGCCTTCACTTGGCTGTGGGGTAAGCCACGTCCGCCGTTGCGTAGCAAGGCGCGGAATTCGGTCTGTTTCATGGTTCTTCGGTTCTCCCATAAAAAACCGCCGGGCAGCGTTATCGCGTGACCGGCGGCTTTAGGTTGAATGGCAATCCCTCAGAAGGGCGCCGGGAAGAGAGGGCCGTAGGTCTCTTCCACCAGTTCGAGGCCCAGGAATTGGCAGTTTTCCTCCGCGTCGACGTCTTTGCCCAGCGCGCACGATTCGACATAGGCCAGTGCGGACAAGCGCGGCTTGTCATCCATCGCGGCAAGCTTCTCATACAAC
>DATLCW010000004.1:0-2947 GCA_035526195.1 Bryobacteraceae bacterium | reverse complement strand
AGTATCGAGGATTGCCGGAGGCGGGAGCGACGTTGCTGATCGCTGCGCGTTTATCGCGACCGATCGGCCTTTTGTAGTTAGCGACAGACGAGCCCGGCCTGGTTCCCGACCTTCTTCGCGCAGGTCATCAGGTCGTATGCCCACCGCAACCGTCACGAGATTGGACGCGTCGCCGCGTACGCCGGTCACGTTCCGGCGATTCAATATACGCCTACGCAGCACTGTTGCCCTTGTAGATTGGACTGCTCGATAAAGAACGTATTTGAGTTAGGGCATTACACAGGCTTCCTCATTCGTTCCTTTGAGCCGACTCGCGCCAGATAGTTATGCACATATTGCATCACGACCGAGCCTTCGCCGACCGCGGCGGCAACGCGTTTTGCAGATCCCGCTCTAACATCTCCGACGGCGAAGACACCCGCCTGTGACGTCTCAAGAAAAGGCGTGTGATCGGTGACGATGTAGCCTTTCGAATCCAATTGGATCCAGTCCTTCAGCCATTCTGTGTTGGGAACGGCCCCGATCATGACAAAGAGATTTCGAATGGGTTTGACCCAGGAGCGCCCGTCCGCGCTTCGCCATTCCACTGTCTCTAGAAATTCGTGCCCCGTAAGTGCCGTCAAATCCGCTTCGAAATAGATTCGAAGTTTTGGTGCCACCAGAAGGCGTTCAACGAGATAACTGGACATGGTGGATGAGAGATCGCTCTGCCGAACCAGTAGGTGGACCTGAGAGCCGGTCCTGCTTAAGTAGAGTGCGGCCTGACCCGCTGAATTTCCGCCGCCGACAATGACGATGTCCTCGCCAGCGCAAAGCTGCGCCTCTATGATCGTGGCCGCATGGTAGATGCCGCGCCCGACAAACCGATCGTATTCCGGAATGTCGAGCGTGCGGTACGTTGCACCTGTCGCAAGCACAACAGCTTTCGCAAGGACTGTCGCCCCATCTCGAAGGGCCAGCTCAAAGAAGCCCTCTTCCGTTCTGGTGATCCGGTCGATGGGGCGAGGACTAACCAATCGGACTCCGAATATCAGCGCCTGTGCCGTCGCACGGGATGCCAGCTCCTGCCCCGAGAGACCAGTAGGGAACCCGAGATAGTTCTCAATTCGTGAGCTGCTTCCGGCTTGCCCGCCCGGTACGAATGTATCGAACGCGATGGTGTCGAGTCCTTCGGAGGCACCATACACAGCCGCCGCGAGTCCTGCAGGTCCGGAGCCGACGATGGCGAGGTCATAAACATGATCGGAGGGGAGTTTCTCGAGGAACCCGAGTTCTGAGGCCAACTCGAACACACTCGGCTTTCTCAAGACGCGCTTACCTTGAATGACCGCTATCGGGAGATCCGCAATGCCGACTCCGAAGGACTCGAATTGTGGTTTTCCGTTTTCGTCTTTCGCATCGGGCTCGATCAGGTTGTGGGGATAGTCGCTGCGGCTCAGGAAAGTCCGAAGCTTTAGGATATCGGGATCACTGGCCTTCCCGATCAAGACAACTGCGCCGACACCATGGCGGAATTTAAAGCCTTGGCGTAAAACGAATGCGCGTAGAATCACGGCGGCCAAGTCGGGTTCCGCCGAGAGCAAGCGGCGGAAGTCAGAATGCCTGACACGACGAATTCGGGTCGCTCCAGTTGTCCGCCCGTCGCCGACAAGCGGAGTATTCGTAAAAAAAGACAGATCGCCCGTGAAAGAACGCTCTGGGAGACGAACGACAGGGATGTTCTTCTTGCCGAAGCTGTCGGTGGCAGAAAACTCAATGCCGCCTCTAAGGACAACCAAGAAGTCGAGTTCGGTCTGGCCTTCACCGAGAACCAATTGATCCGCGGGTAGCTCTAGTTCTTCGGCGAACGGCCGGATCGCATCGATTTGCTCATCGGTTAGCAGGGCAACTGTTTCTTCCTGACGAAACGTATCAGGCGAGCCATCGGGATTCCGCATAACCAAGATATCTGCCCAGGATGCGTCGGCTGCCATAGAGTTCCTCCTTGCGAACTTGGTTGAAGTGGGTTGTTTGAATGGTTTGGCTGAAGGGCGCTGTACTAAGCGATTCGTCCAGCACGGAAGTTGTACCACCATGGACACGCTAGATCCCGCCGATCAGCCACTTCGCGCGATCCGGTCCAGAGCGCTTTCATTTCGCGGGTCTCCTCAAGGTGCATGGAGCCAATGGACGCTGAACAGGCGTTGCGGGTTCGTCCACACCGGCCCCGGCTTGAACAACTCACGCTAACGTCAAGCACCCGTGGTGGGCTGTGCCAAAGCAGGCACTCCAGCTCGGCCGGGTTGACGTGCGCCAGCCGTGAGATTCGTGCAACCGCTACCGACGGAGCATTTCGTTCTTGCGTTCAACATGGATACTAATATAGTATCTGTATGTGGCTGCCGTCAACACTCAATTTTCGATCGCCGTCCACGTACTGGCGGCCATCGCACATTACGAGCGAGCCTTTACGTCTGAAATTCTCGCAGGTAGCGTGAATGCGAACCCGGTGTTCGTGAAGAGAATCCTTGTTAAACTCTCCAAGGCGCAGCTGGTCAAGAGCACCGTTGGCAAATCCGGTGGCTATGACCTGGCGAGAAGCCCAAAGAGTATTTCCCTCTTAGACATCTACTCTGCGGTCAACCCTCCAAACGCTTTCGCCATCCACACCTATCCCAAAAGCAAGGGGTGTGTCGTGAGTTGTAACATCAAGGAAGTCATGAGCGACGTGCTGGTTGGCACTCAGAAGGCCGTCGATAGGGATCTGAGGCGGACGACATTGGCGGACGTGGTGTCCAAAATTAGGAGCAAGTCCGGCTAGTTATTTTTTTGTCATAAATAGATACTTCTATAGTAACTAATGTGATGAGTGGAGGAAAACGGATCAACTCCAGGCCCGTAACCAGTGGTCATACGAGGCGCGCTCACTCTTCCGTACGACTCCACGAAGGATGCACGACATGACAAG
>DATLCW010000002.1:0-4911 GCA_035526195.1 Bryobacteraceae bacterium | reverse complement strand
GGGCGCGATTTCCAAACGACCTGATCCCGGCGAACCGGTTCGACCCGGCGGCGGCGAAGTTCATCGAACTCCTGGTGCCGTTGCCGAATACCGCCGACAGCCGCCACATCTTCAATCGCCCGATCAACCAGGACAGCAACCAGATCATGGGCCGCGTCGATCATTTGGCAACGTCGAAGCAGCGTATCATGGTCCGCTACTTCTACGACTGGAGCAACCAGTTTTTAACGGCGGGACTTCCGAAGCTGCAATCCACGGTTAGCTTTAACACCTACCATATGGTGGCCAATCATACGTACACGATCGGGCCGAGTCTGCTCAACACGGCGCAATTCAGTTTTGGACGGGTGGATTTGAAACGCGGACCGCTGCCGGTGGAGGGCGGCGTGACCTACCAGTCTTTAGGAATGCGCGTGGTCTCCGACACGCCGGAGTATCCGCAGAACTGGCGCGGCAGCGTCACCGGCTTCTGGAACCTCGCCCAGGACAACCTTGTCTATATCGACCGCAAGACACCGCAGTTTACCGATACGGCGTCATGGATTCACGGGGCGCACATGGTGAAGTTCGGCGGAGAGGCGCGCATGACCATGAGTGACCGCCTGACCGCCAATCTGACCGACCCGCAGTTCACCTTTAACGGACAGTTTTCGACCAACCCGCTGGCCGATTTTCTACTCGGCAGGCCGAACGTGATGAACCAGGGATCGTTGAGGAAGAACGAAGCCCGGTCGCGGGCGTTTTCGCTGTTCCTGCAGGACGACTGGAAGGTGCGCCGGAACCTGACACTGTCCATTGGCTTGCGCTACGATCCGTTTTTCCCGTTCTACGACGCCGCCGATCAGTTCTCCGTGTTCCGGCGCGGCGTGCAGTCGAGCGTATTTCCAAATGCCCCGGCGGGGCTGCTGTACGTGGGCGATGCGGGAGTGACACGGGGCGGTTCGCCCAACGATTGGAATAATTTCGCGCCGCGGTTCGGATTCGCCTGGACGCCGCTCAAGGGATCCAAAACGAGCGTGCGGGGCGCGTACGGGATTTTCTATGACACGCCGCGGCACTATACGTTGACAGCGTTCGCCAATACGCAACCCTATTCGCTGCAATTCAATATCAACACGCCGCCGAGCCTTTCCGATCCTTATGCCGGGCGGGCCATCCCGTTCCCGTTCAAGCCGCCCTCGACACCGGAGGAAAAGCGGGCTTTCCGCTACACGTTCCCGGTGGTGATCGGTGAATCGGTGGACCCGGAACTGGCGGCGGCCTACTCCCAGCAATGGAATTTGAACATCCAACAGGAGGTACGGGGGCAGGTGGTGTTGACCGCCGCGTATGTCGGCGCGAAAGGGACGCGGCTGACGACGCAGCGGGAGTTGAATCCGGGAGTCTTCGGCCCGGGCGCGACCACAGGAAACATCGACGCGCGCCGCATCTACGCGCCGTCGTTCGGCAGCATCAACAGCTACGACTCGATCGGCTGCTCGACGTATCACGCGCTGCAGCTTGGCGTGAACAAGCGTTTCAGCCACGGCGTGAGTGTGAACGGCAACTACACCTATGGCAAGTCCATCGACGACGCGTCTCTGGATGAAGCCGCCGCTTATCAGAATCCGTTGAACCTGAAGCCCGAGAAGGCCCTCTCCAACTTCGACGTGCGCCAACGCTTCGTCACCAGTTTCCTGTGGCAAACGCCCTCTCCGAAAACGGTCGCGGGCAAAGCCATTCTCGGCGGATGGCAGTGGAACGGCATCGTGACCATCCAAAGCGGCTCGCCGTTCAACGTTGCCAGCGGACGCGACCAGGCGCTGAGCGGTACCGGAACGCAACGCCCTAACCTGGTAGGGGATCCGCATCTCGACACCGCGAGGCCGCGCGACGAGCTTCTCTCCCGCTACTTCAATCCAGCCGCCTACGCACAGGTTCCTTTGGGTGCATTCGGCAACAGCGGGAAAAACACACTGATCGGGCCGGGAAGCTACTTCTTCGATTTCTCGGCATTTCGCAGCTTCGCCGTTACCGAGCGGGCGAAACTGCAGTTTCGCGGAGAGTTCTTCAACCTTTTCAACCACGCGAATCTGACGAATCCTGTTTCTAATATCAGTTCGGCGACTGTGGGGCGGATTCAGAGCACTACGGACCCGCGCATCATGCAGTTCGGGTTGAAGCTGATCTTCTGAATTCCAGTTGCGCACCGGACCATTCGCTTCGATATACTTCGTTTGAATGTCAAACCTCATCTCACGCCGCCGCGCGATTGGCGCTGTACTTTCGCCCGCCGTACTGCGCGCCGCGCCGGCCCCGGAAACACGCCAGGCAACCGGAGTTAAAGCCGGCGAGATCACCCCGCAATCGGCGGTGATCTGGACACGGCGCACCAAAGCATCCTCCCGGCTGGTGGATGGCATCGTCCGCAAGGGGCATGCTCCCAAAGCGAGTCCTCCAAAACCCGGAGAGGACGTCAATGGTTTTGAAGGCGCTTGCCCGGGCGGGGAGGGCTCCATTCGCGTTCATGTCGAACTTGCCGCCGGGCGCGGACGCCGCCGCACCATGGGCTGGGTGGACGTGCAATCGGAAAATGACTTCGCCCACCAGTTCCGCCTGCAGGGACTCACCCCCGCCACCGAATACCGTTTCGCCATCGAAACCCGGAGCGCCGCTTCAAAACGCGCCGAGGAAATGCTGACGGGTAGCTTTCGCACCGCGCCGCGCGAAACCGATGCCGCCGCGGTCCACTTCGCCTTGAGCAGTTGCCAGATCTATTACCTCATGGATCGTCCCGATGGATTCGCGATCTACGAGGCAATCGAGAAGCGCCGGCCGGCCTTCCTGCTCTCCTGCGGCGACAACGTTTATTACGATTCCGAGGACCCCGTGGTCAACAGCCCCGCGGTGGCGCGCTACCACTGGCAGCGCATGTATAGCTTGCCGAAGCTCCATTCCTGTCTGCGCACCGTACCCGGCTACTGGCTGAAGGATGACCACGATCTGTACACGGATGACGGGTGGCCCGGCGTGGAGAATCCGAAAATGCTGCCCTTCCGCTTCGAGCAGGGTGTGCGCATCTTCCGTGAGCAAGTCCCGTCTCCGCCAATGGACCAGCCCTTCTACCGGCGTTTCCGCTGGGGCGCCGACCTCGAGATCTTCCTGCCGGAGTCACGCGAATACCGCTCGCCGAATACCGCCGCCGACGGTCCTGGCAAGACCATCTGGGGAGAGGCCCAGCGGATGTGGCTTCAAAACGCGCTTGCATCGAGTACGGCGCGATGGAAATTTCTCATCAACCCCAATCCGATCGTTGGGCCAGACCACGCGCGCAAGAATGACAATCACGCGAATCCGGCATTCGCGACCGAAGGCCGTGAATTCCGCCGCTGGTTGAAAGCCAACGTCGAAGGCTCGGTCATTCTCATGAATGGAGACCGTCACTGGCAATACCATTCGGTGGATCCGGAATACGGAGTGGAAGAGTTTGGCTGCGGTCCCGCCAGCGACGCGCATGCGGTGGCTCCGAGCCGCGGAGAGGATCCCCGCTATCACCGCTTTTTGAGGGTGAAGGGAGGCTTTGTGGACGTCTCCGTGAACCCGGACGATCGCGAGCAATCGCTCGTGATTGCGCATTGCGATGTGTCGGGCAATGTGGTCAACAGGCGGGTGCTGCGGCGGCGCGCCTGATGGGTTCGGGCGCGTTTTTCCGCGTGTTAGTCTGAAGCTGTTTGCGACGAGCTACCCATGCCACACAATATTGGAACTTTCCGTATTCCTATGGGCCGTTTCTACGGACCCGCCATGCTGACGCCTCTTGAAGCCGTTTGGGACACCGTCTTCGGCATGGCTATCGATTTTCCGGTCACAGGACTCAAGGAAACGATGGAACGGCCCAAACTTCCGGACACGACAGGATTCACGGAAGAACAAATTTATGATCTTTATGCCTGCTACGTGGAAATTCACGGAAGCGCCGATGCGCGCCAGGCGCTCGCGGATGGCAAACAGGTCATCATCGCGCTGCGGCTGGAAACCGATACCCGTTCCAATGAGGGCAGAGGTGTCTACGACGATCGCATGGCCATCACCTGGAAGGGGAGCGACGGCAAGAAGCATGCCAAGGAATTCGCCGCCAATACCGAGCCTTCGGCGCAGTATGAACAACGGGGTAAGGTTGAGGTCGAAAAGATCGTCAAGAACAAGAAGTCGGGGAAGTATGTGAAAGTCAAAGTAAAGCAGACCGAAGATCTCTTCGATCCGGTGACCGGGAAGAAAGTCCGCTTCTCCAAGAACGACGGCCAGGATGTCGACGGCAACAAACGCCAGGACGCCGGACAGCTGGCGCAAGGCACATACAAGTTCAACAACATGGGCTCGGGGACGTTTCTGGGCGGCAAATATTTAGGCAGCTCGAACGATCAGGTGGCGCAACGCGATGTGAATCACGACGGCAAGTTTACCGCCGCGGATAGCTGGACGGGGAAAGACGGTGCGCAGACCGGGACGCACTCGGGGAACTTCGCGATGTACATCCACAAGGGCGGCAAGGAGAACACGTGGTCCGCGGGGTGCCAGACGCTCCCGCCGCAGGAGCACAAAAACTTCTTCAAAGAGCTCGACAAGAAGCAGAACGAATATTACTACGTGCTTGTGAATGTGGAGTGAACAGCGTGTTGTGGACTCTATTCGGAGTTCTTACGGCCATGGCTGCGGCGCAGATGCCGCCCGGCCTGCCAAACCGCGATTCCTACGCCATACGCAAGGTGGATCCGGCGGCGCCCTGCCGCTTTGAAGCGGAGTACAACAGGATCCGATCGAACAAATCCGATCCGCGCGTCGCCTATCTCGAACTGGAACGGCTTGCTGTTCCCGATGAAGCGGAGCGCGTCGGATTCAAAGCCTTGTGCAAGCAAATCTCCGCGCAGACCG
>DATLCW010000100.1:0-45687 GCA_035526195.1 Bryobacteraceae bacterium | reverse complement strand
CGCCGGGAATGGTGGGAGGCAGCACGATAACGATTCCACCGCCGATCTGGCCACCGCCGGCGCCCCCGGCGCCGCCCAGGCCTCCGGGGCCGGTCGGATTTAGCTGCAGCACCTGGGCACTGGCGCTAAATCGACCCGTGCCGGTGTTCGTCACCGCAACCGTGGATTTCCTGATATCCGCCGTTACTCCGCATTGGTCGCTGGCCAAATGAAGCACGCTCTGCGCCAGATCAATAATGGGACTCCGTGAGGCGGCTCCGATGGGAATGGAGACGAATCCCGATTCCGAGATGGCATAGATCGTCGCTCCGTCGCGGGTCATCACCATCTTCCCCACGAGATTTTCGGGCATCTGGTAAGCGAGCCGGATCAGCAGGTTATCCGGATCGTTCAGCATCAACTGGCTGATATTGGGCCGGGCCGCGGGATTTTGACCCGGGGCGATATTAAAGGCGGAGAGCAAGGCCCCGCCGTCGGGAGTAAAGACGCTCCCACCCTGATTCTGCAGCGTATTGAAATTGGTCCCGGGCTGGATCGGATAGGGAGCATTCGCCAGATTCTGCTGAGCCAGCACTTCCAGCGTCTCGGTGTCGAATAAGGTGAGGCCGGACATAAACTTCTTTCCATCCGGCGACACCGCCAGAACTTCCGAGATGTTATTCACAATCCGGCTGCGCAGCACGGTGGCCGACGCCACCTCATAGACGAAGACGACTCGTTGGTTGTTGTTGGGGATATTCACGCCAATGATGTAGTTACCATCGGCGCTGGCGGTCAACTGGCTGCGATTGGAAAGGAATGCTCTACCGGCGGGCGGCGCACCCGGAGGAATGGCCGGGGCCGGCGGGACAACCACCACCGTATCGATGGCCCCATTGTCATTGGGGTCGTAAATCAGCAGCGTGTTCTGGCTGTTGCCCACGCCGGTACCGATGGTGGTGATGAGGACCCGGCCATCGTTGCCAACGCCTACTCCCTCGGGACGGGCGGGGAGACTGGCGCGGTTCACTACGGCGAGAAGATCAAGATCGACAATGTTAAGGGACGAGGCATTGTGGGCGGCGACGTAGAGAAACTTCTGATCCGGGGACATGGCCGCGGTCAACGGTAACGAATCCGTCGGGATGGTGTTGATGAGGCGGATGGGATTAGCGAGCGAATAGACTTCCAGCCGGTTTGCATTGCTGTTTACAAGATACAGGCGGCGGCGGCTCTCATCCAAAATGATATCGGAGACGCTGCCGACAACAGTAGTTACGGTGCCTAAAGTAGCCGCGTGGCCCGGCCGGATCAGTACGAGGAAGAGCAACAGGAAAGGGAAGAGCTGAACCGCTTTACACATGAACCTATATTTAACCCTCGTAGACCGGTAAAGTTTCGGGATCGCCAGACCAGAGATTCTCGCATCTTACTGTAGCGCAGCCAGAAGAGAGCCGGTCATCCGCAACAGCTCCAGGCGGCCCTTCTCTGAACTGAACTGCGAATCGAAGTACGCGATCCATTTCTCCTGTTCCTGGAAGCGGGCTTCTTCAATCTGCCGCAGAGTAGCGCGGCCCTCTTCCTGCTGGGCGAGCAGAACAGTAACCTGCTCCCGCGCCAACTCGAGGTCGATCCGGGCGATTTCGCGCGACCGGTCGGACAACTTCGCCTGCCGGTAGCCGGATTGCGTTTCCATAGAGATGCGGTTCCGGGTCTGGTTCACCCGGGTTCGAAGAGCATTCAGCTCCACTTCCACCTGGGCGCTTTGGGCCAGGGAAGCGGCGCTGGAAAAAAGCGGAACCTGGACTGAAACACCCAACTGCCCATTGTGGCGCTGGAAGCGGTTGAAAAAGTCCTCATAGTTATTGAACCGGGCAAACAGTCCATACTGCGCGACGAGATCCACACTCGGCAGCCTGTGGGAATTGTGCTGCTGAAGCTCGAGGCGCTTGGCCATCATCGCCGATTCCAGGCGCCGGATTTCCCTGCTATTCTGCAGAGCCTGGCTGACGGCCAATTCCTCAGAATCGGGGAGGTCGAGCAGCAGGTCGCCTTTGACAGGCCGCATTCGATCGGCTGCGGTGAAGCCAAGAATCAGGGCCAGCGAGGTCTCGGCCTGATCTTTCTGCAGTTCAATCGCCTCCGCACGGTGCCGGGTTTTGGAAACCGAAAGAGCGGCGCGTTTGGATTCCAGTTCCAGTTCCCGGCCCTCCTGCACCCGCGCCCGGACGGTCTCCCCGGCCCTTTCGAGGCTGCCGATCTGGCTGCGAAGGGAGTCGGCGGTGCGGACCCAGCGGGCGGCATCCAGAAAAAAGACCGCGGTCCGGAGGACGATATCCTCGCGCCGGATTTGAGAATCGATGACGGCGGTACGCGCGTCCTCCTTGGTTTGGGCCACGCGGTAGGAAGCGGGCCGATTGAAAATGGCGGCGATCGCCCGCGCCTGCACAACGCTGGGAGCCGAGCCTTCAATGCTCATGGGAAACCCGTTGCTGTAAGCGAGGCCGCTGCCGGCAATCACTTTGGGCCGGAAGGGATCTTTCGCAATGCTTATGGCAAGATTGGCCCGCTGTTCATCCATCCTTGCCAGCAGGAGGTCGGGATTCGCTTTCAAGGCGAGATCCACAGCCTCCTTCAGACTGATCGTTCGCATTTCGGCGCGAAGCGGGCTAGCGAGGCAAATCAGGAGAAGAGACCACATACCTCCAGTATGCACGCCGAGGAATTTGAGGAGCTATTCGGTTTGCAGCCGGGCGGATTTCAGCAGTTTTTGCGCTTCCTGGCGCGAGGGATCCTCCGGCGTAAGCGGGGCTTCCAGATACTGCTTCAAGAGCAGTTTGGCCTGGACCAGATTGCGCTTGGTCTGAATATAGGTAGAGGCGCGCTCAAACAAAATCTTCGGATTATTCGGCTCCAGTTTTTGCGCCCGGTTGAACTCCGCCTCGCTTTCCTGATGGCGGCCCTGTTTCGCAAGAAACCTGGCTAAATCCACCAGCCGGCCAACCTGGGAAGGAGCGGCTTCCCAGGCGTGCCGAAGGTGGTTTTCAGCGGCGCTGAATTCTTTCCGGTCTTCGGCCAGGCGGGCGGTGGCGTAATGGCCCTCGGCGCGGTCCAGCCTGGCAATCCGCTGGGCAAGGGCTTCCGCTTTTTCCTTGCCTCCACCAAGAAACCCAGGCGCCTGCATGTAGTATTCGAAAAGGTCATTCATCGCGATGACACTGGTGGGATCCAGTTCCACGGCCTTCTCAAAATGCTGCCGGGCCTTCGAGGCGTATTTTGGAGCCAGGAACGGGCTGGAGGTTTCGGCGCGGCGCCCGTAGGCCTTGCCAAGCCATAAGTGAAGATTGGAACTGGAAGGATTAGCGCTGACCGCTCTTTCCAGAATCTCCGTAGCATTCTTGAATTCGCCCAGCATGAACCAGCTTTGGCCGGCCAGCAGCAGAGAATCCCGATCGGTTGCCTCTTTAAGCGCCTGAATGGCCAGTTCGTAACGTGTGGACTGATACAACTCACGAGCGTGGCGGAGATCCGGCTGAGCAAAAGCCACTACGGCTACAAACGGCACAGCAAACCGGAACGTTCGCGACACGAAATTCCTCATCACCTTTTTGATGCATTATAGCAAGGGAACTATTCGTAATTTTGACGCAAAATGCGGCCTAAGGAAAGGTGCATGGCTGGGCGCTACCGGGATTCTTCAAAGAAAGCAGGAGGCATCCCGGGCCTTGGGGTTGCGCCACCGGGTCACCGTTCCAGTTGATGGAGGCCGGTGTCCAGGCGGCCGGCACCAGGATCTTGAGACTTGCGACGGTGCGGCTGACAATCACGATCTCATGAGTATCCGCAATGTACTCGGCCTGTACGCGGGCAGTGAGAACCTCTTCCCGTTTCCGAAGCTGATACCGGCTGACGAGGCGGATTCGATCTTTCGCCATACGGTCCTTACCCCGATCCTTCGTCTTTTCCAGGCGCTCAATGGTGACCGCCACCGGTTTTTCGGCGGTCACGCGAGTCATGAGATCGACATAGTGCTTCGCGTCCGCAATCGGGGTATCCGAGAGTGCCAGAATACGGTCGTTCAACTGGAGCGGGCCTTTGTAATCGGGCGGAAGGTACTCGACGACCACGCCGGGACCGGGCCGGGTGAGCTGATAGCCGAAGGCGCCTAAATCGAGCGAGGCCTGAGCGTCAGGCGCGATCCGCGTAGTCCTCAGAGCGTCGTTACGCAGTGACGCATCAAATTCGGTGGAAACGATCCAGTAACATCGGGCCAGTCTCGGATTACCCGTCTCACAGTCGATCTTCCGCGGCAAAGGATCATGCTGAGCCTTGGCCAGAAACTGGATAGCCTGCGGAATGGGGGTAGTATCGAGAACCGTAAGATTGAAACCGGCGGTAATCATTTTCTGGTAATGTGTGGAGTTGGCAGCCTTCTCCTCCGGCGTCACCGCCCAGGCCGTTGGGACCAGGGCTGTATTGGCGGCAAAGACGCGGTCTGAGTCGAGCGCCGGTTTAGGCGAGCCACCGATAGCCAAAGCGGCTGTCCACAAGTGCGGAGCGCGTGAAACGGCATAAAAAATCATGCCCGCCATGGCACCGGCGGACGCAAGATAGACAGGCGAAGAGGGAACAGAAAATCGCTCGCGGACAGCGTCAACCAGGGCACCGAGCAACGCCACGCCGGGATCGCCGATCACCGACGACTGCGGCATGACGAGGAGCCAGTTGTGTTCGGCCGCAAGATCGTTCCAGCCTTTGAATTCGGCCAGGGCATTCGCAGGATCGGAAGGCAGCACGAGAAGAACCGCGCTGCCTGTGCCGCCCGAGTGTAGATAGCGGTGCTCCTGGCCGGCGAAAGAAAGACGCGCCTGTTCGGGGACCTGGGCAAATGCCGATGCGGCGATCAGGTAAAGCAGCAGCATCTACTCTTTAGTGTAAGCCGGTCACGCCTCGATCTGATCCGGGTCGGCAGCCTGCGTCCCGGGCTCATCGACAGGAGCTTCCTTGCGGGCGTTTTCAAACAGGAAACTGAGCGTTTTTTCCGTGCGGATGGCGTTAGCGATTCGATTGGTGGTCCCGTTCTCCTCGAACCGCTTGCGGACGGCCGCCACCGGCTCACGCTCCTGCTTGGCGAAACGCTGCACTTCGGCGTCAAGTTCTTCCTTGGTGGCGTAAATCGATTCCCGCTCCGAGATCTTCTCGAGAACCAATGTGGTGCGCACTTCTTTAATGGCGCTGTCCCGCATCGCTTCCTTCACCCGCTTCGGATCGATCTGCAGTTTCTTGACATCCATCCCGCGCGACGCCTGTTCGGCTACAAACCGCTCGATCGTTCCTTCCACTTGACGGTCGATGAACGCCTCCGGTACCGGAAAGGTATGCATCTCGCCCAGTTTCCGCGCGATCACGTCTTTGGCAGCGCGTTGCGAAGCCATTTCCCGCTCTCGCATCATATTCTTGCGCAGCGCGTCCCGCAATTCCTCAACGGTCTGGAAATCTCCGAGGTCCTTCGCGAATTCGTCATTCACTTCGGGCAGCTCTTTCTTCTGTAGGCTTTTCAACTCCAGATGAAACTCCACCGTCTTACCAGCCAACCGCTCCTGCCCGTAGTTCTCCGGATACTCGATCGTAATGTTCTTCTCTTCTCCGGGAGACATGCCAAGGATTTGCTCATTCAACACCGGAAGAGTATTCGGAGAACCCAGTTCCACTTGCAGATCGTGCGCGTGCATAGGCTCGCCCTCGAGACCGTTCACGCTGTGCATGTCCACAACCGCGACGTCGGGTGCGGCGGCCGGACGCGGATCCAAATTGACGAAATCGGCCTTGCGCTGCCGCAGAGCCTCGATGCGCTCCTCCACGTCCTGATCGGTGACGACTGGTTCGCGGTACGGCACGGGAATGCCACGATAATCCTGAAGTTCCACCTCCGGGGCCACTTCGAACTCCGCTTTGAACCGCACCGGCTCGCCCGCTTTGTCGTCTAATTCCACAATGCTCGGTTGACCCACTACGTGCAAATGCTCCTCATGCACCCGGTCATGGAAAAACTTCGGCAGCAGCTTGTCGATGGCATCCTGACGGATGGATGTAGCGAAGCGCTGGCGGATCATCGACAAAGGAGCCTTTCCCGGCCGGAAGCCGGGGAGGTTCACTTTAGCACGCAGAGTCTCCGCCACCCGTTCGGTCTCCTTTTCCAACGCATCAACCGGTATGGTGATCTCCAACTGGTGTTTGCAACCTTCAATGAGGGCCAAGGCTCAATCTCCTATCGTTAACTTATGTTCCCTCGGACCAACTGGAGAGGTACTTTTCCCGCTCCATATTGAGCCGGTCAATCTTCACTAGGGCGACGCGGCGGTCGAGGTCTCGGCCCCAGATGGCACTTTATGAATGGTTTGCGTACACTCCGCGGCACCGGCATGGTCTGGAAGGCCCGATCGATACCGGGCTCTCCAGCTTCCGCCAACGTGAAGCCCTTCAGGTAGAAAGGAACCGGCGCTGCGGCAGGAGTGGACATGGGTAGCCAGACAAAGGAAATCCTCAACCGCGGGCGGAAACCGTAAGACGGGCATCTTCCCGCAAACCTTCCGTTTTGTCGGTCGCCTCCCAGCTGAAACTCGCTTCGGTACGGCCGAAGTGTCCAAAGGCGGCTGTGGCGCGATAGATGGGACGGCGTAGCCGCAAATGCTCAATAATCCCGCGCGGCGTCAAGGGAAAATGCGCGCGAATTAATTCCGTCATTCGATCCTCGTCTACGACACCAGTGCCAAAGGAGTTCACCATTACTGAGACCGGATCGGCGACACCGATGGCGTAGGCGAGCTGCACTTCGCAGCGCTTGGCCAAACCCGCCGACACCAGATTCTTGGCAATGTAACGCGCCATGTAGCAGGCCGAGCGGTCTACTTTCGTCGGATCTTTGCCGGAGAATGCGCCTCCACCGTGACGGCCCATGCCGCCATACGAGTCCACAATGATCTTGCGGCCTGTCAGGCCCGTGTCGCCGTGGGGTCCCCCAATCACGAAACGGCCGGTCGGATTGATGTGATACTTCGTTCCGGAGTCCACCATATGGGCCGGCAGGACGAAGTCAATAATATGTTCCCGTACCTGATTCCTCAGCTCTTCCGTGGACACGGAATCGTGATGCTGAGTGCTGATAACGACCGCATCGATGCGTGCAGGCTTGCCATTGATGTACTCCACGCTGACCTGTGACTTGCCGTCGGGCCGGAGGAAATCGACGACACCCTTGTTGCGCGCCTCACTCAAACGCCGTACCAACTTGTGGGCCAACACAATCGGCATCGGCATCAACTCTTCGGTTTCGTCGCAGGCGTAACCAAACATCAATCCCTGATCGCCCGCGCCACCGGTATCCACACCCATGGCAATGTCGGGAGACTGCGACTGAATGGTGTTGAGGACGCCGCAAGTTTTCGAGTCGAACCCGTAAGCGGCATCCGTGTATCCGATGTCTGCAATTACCGATCGGGCAAGTTTGGGAACATCGACGTAGGTGTTGGTGGTGATTTCACCAGCGACCACGCAAATTCCCGTAGTCACCAACACTTCACAAGCCACCCGCCCCGTTGGATCATCGCTCATCACGGCATCCAGTACCGCGTCCGAGATCTGATCGGCCATCTTATCCGGGTGACCTTCAGTGACGGACTCGGATGTGAATATATGCTTTACGCTCTGTGCCACAACTGCTCCTTCTCGCGCATCTGTTCGTTACGAGGAAACACGCAGGTACCTTTTGTCGCGGCTGCCAACCTCGGGACGGGAAGCCGGAATCCTCGATGGGGCTGAATCTTACAAAAGCCCAATCGTTCAGTGTATCGAAGTACGGGCAGGGGGTCAAATGCTACGGAAACAAGAGGGGAGGATAAGAAAAGGGCACCTCGGTGGAGGTGCCCTTTTGAAAAGAAAACAGAGAAGAAACTATCGGTTACTACGACGACGCTTCCAGGCGACTAAACCAATCAAAGCCAGACCGGTGATCGCTAAGGTGGCAGGCTCCGGATTGCCGGTGACGTCCGAGCCACCACCTGAATTGAGAGCCGTTTGCTGAGCCAGAAGGCCAATGAACAAACCCAGGTTGGAAGTACCTTGAATACCGGAATTGAGATTCGGGTTGGAGTCAAATCGTTCCCCGAAGACATACACCTTCCCAAGCTGAACTGTATCTACCCGCAACGAGTTCCCCAGGTTATAGATTGGGTACCGAGGGGTATCAAGGGCAAGCCTGGTGCCGCCGGTAAGGCTATAAGTCTGAAACAAAGCCAGCGAGGCTCCGTTGATGTTTTGAGGTGGCCCCGCAACCGATGGATCGGACGATGACAGCGTTCCGGCACCCGCCTGATTACTTCCTCCCAAGCCTATGAGAGTGTTATTCATTTGGATGCTCGAGCCGATGCCAGAAAGAATCGCATTGGTGGCAGCGATCGAGCCGCCGCCAGGGGTATTAAACAGCAGCAAGATGTGTCCGGCCTTGACCCAATTCGCCAGCGTGGCTATCTCGGCAGAAGTGGGCGCCGCAGCGGCGTTGGCGATAATGAAAAAATTGTCATTACCAAGATTGGCCGACGTGATCTGCTCCGCCGATTCGACGGTGTGGCGTTGTGAAGCCGCTGTGGCAGCGGCGTAGATTGAACTAAAGTTGGAGCTATTAGCCGCCCAGTTCTGATTGCTTGGATTGCCGATCCACTGACCTATCGTAGCGGCCTGAACGACTCCGCCCGATAGCGTTATTAACAGACCCGGCAATAGCTTCCGCAAGCTATGACCGAATCCACTCCTTCTGAACATCGAATAATCCTCCGAGTGCTTCGTGTTCGCTGATATCCCGACGGTCTCTGTAGACCGAGAGAGACCCTCGTCGATACTATAGGAAGTATATCATGGAATTCCCAGAGCGCAAGAAAAACATGGGACTTACGTAATACTCCTAGGTGCTCCATCGGATCCCCAAGTCTAGTCCCTGTTCACGGTGTGGGGAGAAAAAGCGGGTATACAAACCGCTACATACTCCGCGCCTTCTGTACCCGGTGTACTATACCGGATCCACTCCCCCTTGCGGGCAAGGATCGCCTGCCCAGCATGCACGTCAAACGAACCCTCCCGATGCTCCACCCGCACGAAGCCTCGAATAACTACCGTGTATTCATCAAAATCGGGCGTTTGGCCGGGCTCCGCCCAGCCCCCGGGAGCGCGCATGTGGGCGATGCTTACCGGTTCCGTACCCGTATTCACCCGTCCCACATACTCGTGGATCGTCTTCGGCGGGTGGCCGGCCGCCACGATCTCCGCCGGCCTTTCAATCAGGATTGGCATTCCTATACTCCTTCCGCCAGCAGGGCACCCCAGTGATAACCCGCTCCAAAGGCGGCAAAACACACCTTATGCCCAGGTTGAAATCCGTACTCGTCCTCCCATTCCGCCGCCGCGATCAGAAGCGATGCGGAAGAGGTATTTCCATAACGGGCAATATTAGAGTAAAACTTGTCCCGGTTGACCGAGAGGGCATCCGCCACTCGATCCATGAGGTTCTGGTTGGCCTGATGCATAAGATAAACTTCTACTTCCTGGGCAAGCGCCCCGTGTAGCTCGAGAACCTCCGCGATGGATCGCGGGATCTTCCGGCTGGCCTGCAGAATCACGGACCGGCCGTTCATGGCCAGCCCGGCGCCATATTCGAGACGCAAGTCGTCGGCGAATGCGCCATCGCTGGCTAGACGCGACCCCAGCACCCGCGCACGCCCCCCGGCGGGATGAATCAGGCAGGCGCCGGCGCCGTCTCCAAAGAGGACGGAAACGCCAGCTTCCAATGGCTCACGCATCGCCACCCGAGACATGATCTCGGCTGCTACGACCAGGACAGGACCATGGGTGTTGACAAGGTCGGAGGCCAGCGCCATCCCGAAAAGACCGCCGGCACTTGCCATGGGAATATCGAGCGCCGGCGTCTGGTTGAGTCCGAGGCGATTTGCCACCTGGCTGGCCGGACCGGGAAACTGGCGTGCCGCGGTGCCGGTGGAAATGAGAATCATACCCAGCGAGGAGGCGGAGATACCAGCCTTGCGGAGGCAATCCTCAGCGGCGGAAACAGCCAGATCGACCACCAGCAGATCCTCATCCGCATAGCGCCGTTCCTCGATTCCGGAGACGTTGCGGATCCACTCGGCCGGGCGGCCAACTTTGGCCGATAATTCTTCGTTGGATACGACGCGGCCCGGCAACGCGGCTCCGAAGTTCACGATGTAAGCCACGTTACCGCCGGCTCTCCAGATAGGATTCAATGCGTTCAATGGTGTCGAACTTGCGTGGACTGAGGTCCGAATCGGGCACAGAGATCCCAAAGGCTGCCTCGAGGCCGCCGATCATATCGGTCAGCGCAAATGAGTCCAACAACCCGGAATCGAACAGCGATTCATCGGGTTGAGGCCAGACCTTCCTCTTCGAGGCGGTCTGAATAATTTCAATTATTTTCGCTCGGTTGTCCATTCCGATCCTGTCCAATCAGCTCCTCACGAACTTTTACAAACATGGCGTAATGGTCCATCAGGTCGCGAAACACGGCTCCTCCCAGCAGGCGGTACCCGGCGGCGGTGAAATGCACATAGTCCCGTTGAGCGAGGCCGGAGCTGACCCAATCACGCATCGCCCCCTTCCCTCCCATTTTCGCCCGCAAATCCCAAAAAGCACAGCCGGTTCCCAGGGCAGCCTGGCGTTGCGCCTCCACAATGGGATCGACCCTCCCGTAAACCTCCCATCCGCGGCGACGAGCGCGAATGTAACGATCCGGCGGACCGACGACCAGGATGGATGCCGCCGGCGCCATTTTCCGGAAACGATAAATGAGGGTGGCAAACATGTCTCGATACCGTTCCTGAGTCCAATCGCTGTTACCGGCTTCATTGGTTCCATAGGCCAGGACAATCAGCGCGGGATTACGCCTGGCAACATGGTTGGCAAGCAGCCGCTCTTCCCAGTTGAAAACGATCGATGCCTGGGCTCCGTTGATACCCAAAGTTTCATACGTTACCCCCCGGCCGTGTTCGGCGACCCAACCGAACAACCGCACAGGTCCGCGATCCAGCGTCTCCAGTTCGAAGCGGTGAAGGCCGGGAGAGGCGCTGTAGCGGAAAAATCCGGGTCCTAGTTCGCCGCCGGTGGAGAGCTTTTCCACGAGTACGCCGTTATCGGAAAACGCTACCGATCCTCCGCCGGGCTGACGCAGGTAAAACAACTCGAGCGATTCGGTGGTTACTTCGAGAGTCACATACTCGCGAGGTCTGGCGGAAGTGATACTTACCCCGCCCAACCCATATAAGCCGTCCCCGGAGCGTCCGGCCAAGCCGTCCGAATACCAGCCACGGCTGGAGGTGGCGCGCAGGTCAAGGCGGCGAAAGCTGTTCCAGGGTTTGCCGGCATAGGTAAAACCACTGCCGCCATCCCCAAAACGATTCTGAAAAAGCGAGCGGAGAAAACCGGTCCACTCGTCCGCGGCGGTATGCGAATCCCCGTAATGCAGAATGTGCAGACTATGGCCCGCCGGAGTTCTCTGCTGGCGGTAAAGCTGTTCGAAAAAGGGCACCAAAGCTCCTACATTCTCTACCGGAACTTCGCGCGCCGCGGCAAGAAACTCTTCCAGGCGGGCGGATCCTTCCGCGGGCGGCTTGATGACCGCGGCGGAGGGCCTTCTGACCGTCTTTTTCGCCGCCTTGCTGCGAGTGACCGCGGCAGCAGGGAAAATGCTGGCGGCAAGTAAGCACGCGAGGATTCCGCCTGCCCACCACCTCCTCATGTCAGTTGCCGGCGACCATAATTTTGTTTTGCAGCAAACGGAGCTTGTACCTGTTATAGCTTTGGAACAAGGCCTGGTACAACAATCCTCCCACTATTTTGGCTCCAGCCGGCATGGGATGAATGAAATCCGCGCCCACCAGGCGGGGTTCGGCCTCATACCAGCGGCCCATCGTACCGGTGCCGCCCATCGCGGCAAAGGTATTGAAAAAAGCGCATCCATTCTCGCGCGCGACGCGTTCCTGGATCGCCACCAAACGAGGGATGGCCGGCGCCGTGCCGATTTCCCCATCCGCCAGGCGCTCGCCGCGGTCCATTGGGCTCATCACCAGAATGGAAGCTTCGGGCGCAGCTTTGCGGATCCTTCGGAGCACCTCCCGCATCTCCTTTTCCGACGCAAAATCCACGTAGTTGGGGTACATACTCTCGTTGGTGCCATAGTTGATGACGATCAGATTCGGCCGGTAATGCCGCAATTGTTCGCCCCAGTGGGCTTCGTTTACCGATCGTGCGAGGACGCTGACGGAACCGCCGTTGATACCCAGACTATGGTAGACGACCCCGGAAGAATCCTTTTCCAAGGATATGCCGAACACCCGAACCGAGCCGCTGGTAACCCGCAAAATGATCTCGGAGGCATGGTCCGGCAGGCGAAAGCGGGCAAAGCCCGAGCCCCGCTGTTCGGACGAGGTTTCCACGAGGCCCAGGTCCCCGCTATTGGTCTCGACATGAATCTGGCCGCCGTCTGGTTGACGCAGGAAGCCGATCTCCACCTGCCGGTACGTCCGGTCGCGCACTTTGATGCGCGCGAAAGCGCCCGGGCCGCCGCGAAAGCTGACGGCTCCGAGCCCGTACATTCCATCTTTCAGAGCACCGTAATTGGCGGCATCGATAGTCCAGCCGGATCCCTCGGGATCGAGCCCTTTGTGCGCGTACCAGGCCCAGGGTTTCGCGACCAGGCAGAAGCCATGACCCGCATCGCCGAACTGCTTTTGCAGCAGGTAGCGCACATCGCTGGTGATCAGGTCCGCGGTGGTCGGCGAATCGCCGTAATGCAGGATGCGGGCGACGCCCTGGCCGGCACGGCCTTCCGCGCTATGGAGAGCCTGAAAGAACCGGTCCAGATGAAAAGCCGGATCGGTGAGCAGGAGCTTGGGTTGCGTGGGCTTTACGAGGCCCGGGGACCTTGGCTGCTCTCCAGGATTAGGGGTGTCCGCGGGCCGGCGATCGATAAAATCAAGCACCGCGCCAAGAGTCCGGTAGTCGAGCAACTTATAGTTCTGACGCTGGGGCAGCGCGTCAATAAGGGCCATCAGCGCGGCCAGGGTGGCGATGGTTAACGCGGTCTTTGCCGGGAGGAATCTCATGGTCAGAACTTCGTATAGATAAACGGAGCCGCGCCGGTGGCGGCAACGTACTGTATGGCCAGAAGCAGCAGCGCCATCGCCGCCGCCTGGACATAGAACGGCGACCTGACAAACACCTGGTCCAGGCGTTTATGTAGATCAGCGGGTGTGTAATGGGCCAGCAGCGCGATCAGCATTACCACCCCAATGCCGGGACTGATGTTGTCGAAAGAGATCGTCCACGAGCCGATGCGCCGGAGAATCGCCAGCGCGTTGCCGAAGCTGGAGGCGCGAAAAAAAATCCAGGCGAAGCAGACAAACTGCACCGTGCAAAAAATACGGAAGCCTTTGGCCCACCAGGCCGTATTCGGCTGTGGATTCCCTCGCGCGCTTTGCCATAGACGCGTCAACGCGAGTGCGACGCCGTGCAGCAGGCCCCAGATCACGAAGGTCCAGCTAGGCCCATGCCATAAGCCGCCAATCACCATCGTCAGCACGAGGTTCGCATAGGTGAAGATTTTCCACTTGGAGCGCAGCCCGGGAAGTGAAAAATACAGGTAATCCCGCAGCCAGTTGGAGAGCGTGATGTGCCAGCGCCTCCAGAAATCGGGAACGTTTTCCGCGGCGTACGGCATTTTAAAATTCGCCGGCAGTTTGATACTGAGCAGCAACGCCGAGCCGATGGCAATGTCGGTGTAGCCGGAGAAATCATAATAGAGTTGCAGCGCGTAAGCGTATACGGCGATCGCGACTTCGGAACCCGCGTAAAGATTGGGAAAGTCGAACACGCGATTCACCAGATTCATCCCTAAATAGTCCCCAATAAGCAGCTTTTTGATGAGCCCGAGACCGATGAGAAAAATGGCCCGGCCGCCATCTTCCGCGCTTAACGACGTGTCTTTCCGCTCCAATTGCGGCAGCAGCGCAGCGACCCGCGTGATGGGCCCCGCCAGCGTGGTGGGGAAGAAGCTTACCGCCGCGAGGTAGGCGAGATAGCTGCGGGCCGCCTTCGCATCCTGGCGGTATAGATCGAGCGTGTAAGTGAGCGATTGAAAGCAATAGAAGGAAATACCGAGGGGAAAGCTCCAGTGCCAGTCCGGCTTGAGGCCGCCAGCGAGCACGGCATAATTTTCCAGCAGAAATGGCATGTATTTGAGACTCGCCAGCAGTCCGAGGTTCAGCAGCAGGCTGAGGGTGACAAGCAGACGGCGCAGCCACTGCCGGGAGCTTGCGGCGATCCCCAGACCGAGGAGAAAGTCGCAGGTCGACGCCGCCGGGACCAGGAAAAGATAGAGCAGGTTCCACTTGGCGTAGAAGAAGTAATTGGCAAACAGAATGACGGTCAGGGCCAGCGCGCGGCTCCGCGCCACCGGCCAGTAAAGCAGGAAAATGGCGGCCAGAAAAATGAAATAGACCGGCGAGTACAACACCATCATGCAGGGTCTTGACGAAGATTATAGCGTCCCCGTCGAACCGGGATGCGGGTAGTTGTCATAGCCGCGGAATGTCCACGTGCTAGGCTAACAGTTTGAACCTCCCAGGGCAGCATTTTCTCCGCAATCTGGTCGCCCAGCGCACGCTTCTTTATCAGATGGTACGGCGCGATTTCGAGAGCCGGTTTATCGGGTCGGTGGCGGGCTGGGTCTGGGGCCTCATCCATCCCCTGGTTTTGCTGGCAAGCTGGACATTCGTTTTTCAATATTGTCTTCGGGTCCCGTTGCCCCAGCATGCGGTGACGCAGAATTACACCATGTTTTTATTCTGCGGATATCTCCCGTGGATGTTGTTTCAGGAGACCTTATCGCGGTCGTCCACTTGCTTGCTGGAGCATCGAAACCTCATCACGAAGACGGTTTTTCCCTCAGAGGTGATTCCGATTTCGGTCTTTCTGTCGGCCCTGGTCAGTCACCTGATGGCGTTGACCATGTTGGTAGTGGCTTCTGTGCTGTGGTTTGGCTATGTGAGCGGGATGATCGCTTTCCTGCCTATTTATATGTTGCTGACCGGGCTGTTGGGCGTGGGCTTAGGGTGGATCATTTCGAGCCTGCAGGTTTACCTCCGCGACACCGCCCAGGTAGTGAGCGTGGTGCTCACATTATGGTTCTGGACGACGCCGATTTTCATTGCCGTGGAGGACGTACCTCAAAACCTCCGTTTTATCGTCAACTACAATCCGATGTCGTACCTGGTGCGTGCCTATCGCGACCGGCTGCTCTCTTACACGGCTCCCGACCTGAGTGAACTGGCGATGCTGACTGCCTATGCGCTGTCGGCTTTCTTTATCGGCGGTCTGTTCTTTCGCCATCTGAAACGTGGCTTTGCGGACGTTCTGTAAATGATTCGCTTTCTTCTATTGCTTTCGATATCGGGTTCGCCTGTTTTCAGCGCCGGAGTCAAGGTTTTGTTCGACCCCGCGAACCCCGAGACCGGACCATTTCCCACCGACTATCTCACCGTGCCGGCCGCGAACACGAAAACCGCACGCCGCATACAAATGCCTATCCCCTCCGATTGCAATGCGCAGCCGAATGCTTGTGAAGAGGCGGCCCTGCTTTCTGAATTCGATGGCTTCCATCTGCATCCGCGGGTGCGCATACGCTTTTCGGGAGCGATCCATCCGGACAGTCTGAAGGATGGCATTTACCTGGTCGCCCGGGAAAATCTCGCCGGCGAGGAATCGGGCATTCACAAACCCGGCGATATCGTGCCCTTGAACCGCATTGTCTATGATCCGGTTACCCACACGGCCTACGGCAAGCCGGACGATGCCATGGATCAGCATCGCCGGTATCTGCTGGTGGTTACGGAATCCGTGAAGGATGCGGCGGGCGATCCGGTGGAAGCCGACTCCGCGTTCACATCCTGCGGCATCTCACCGGAATATTGCCAACAGCTCTCCGACAGTCTGCATGCGGCTTCTATCAAAGCGGTAGCCGCGAGCCTGTTCACCACCATGAGTGCCACGGCGTGGCTCGAAAAGGCTCGCGATCAGCTTGCGCTGATTCCCGCAAGCCGCACGCCTGCCTCCGGCCGCAATCTCTTCCCCGTAGACGGGATCGCCTCGGTCACTTTACGGTTGCACTCCGGCGTCAATCCGGATTCCTTCGCGGACGTGCCGCTTCCCATTGAATTGTTGCAGTTGTCCATTCGCGCCGTTTCGATCGGAAGCTACACTTCGCCGAGCCATCTCGGCCCGGGACGTACGATCGCCGCCACGCCTTCCGCAGCCGATCTTGCTTTGCCGGCCGGCACCGGACAAATTCATTATCTGGCGTATCTTCCCCGCCGTGCGCAGCCGGACCAGGGGTATCCCGTAATCATTTATCAGCATGGGTTAGGCGACAATCGCCTGGGCGGCACGGCCGTGATGTCGATCATTGCCGCGGACCAGGGGTTGGCTACGATCGCGATCTCCGCCCCCGGCCACGGCTTCGGTCCGCAAACGATGCTGCAGGTTAGAGATCGAACCGGCAGCGAGTTTGACATCCCGTTGCCCGGGCGGGGCGTGGATCTCAACGGCGATGGCCGCATCGAAGGGGCCGAGGGTTGCGCCGCCGTTGCCTCCTCTCCGCTCGGCCTGCGGGATTGCCTGCGCCAGACGACCGTCGATCTGCTGCAGCTGGTGCGGCTGATTCGCGCCGGCCTGGATGCCGATGGCGATGGTGTCGCCGACTTCGATCGCGACCGCATTTACTTCGCCGGCCAATCCCTGGGCGCCATGGCAGGGACAATGCTGATGGCGGTGGAGCCGGGCATTCAATTTGCCGCGCTGAACTCGGGTGGCGGCCCGGTGGTGGATATTGCCCGCTGGAGCCCCGCCTTTCGTGGCGCCACGGCACAGAATCTGGCGCTCCGCCAACCCTCTCTATTGAACGCCGGTGAAACATTTGCCGAAAGTTACGTGTTACGCGACCGGCCTGCGAAAGTGGTGGCCACGGCGGGCGCCATCGATATTCAGAACGCTCTCGAGATCCAGGAATGGCTTCAGGCGGAGGGCGATCCCGCCTCCTACGCCGTTCATTTGAAGCGCTCGCCGCTGAACGGCGGGCAGGAGAAAAGTATCTTGTGGCAATATGCGCTGGGCGACGCCACTGTGCCCAACCCCGCCGCATCCGCGCTGGTGCGGTACGCGGATATGAAATCCAGCACCTGGATCTATCGCCATCATCTTGCCCGCGCGCTGTCCCCAAATCTGGATGCCGACCCGCACGGATATCTTATCAGCGTGAACGGCAGCGCTCTCCTGATCGCCAACGCGGCGATCGCGCAGATGGCCTCGTTCTTTTCCACCGGCATGATGGCGGACCCCAACGGCGGCTTTATCGCGCAACTGTTTCGTGTGAACCTGTTCGAGCAGCCGTCTGAACTTCCAGAAGAACTTAATTTTCCCGAGCCTTAAGCAATGTCCAAGTTACGCACCACTCTTACTCGACGAGGTTTTCTCGCGGCATCCTCCAGCGCCGCTGCGTTCGCGCAACGAAAGAAGAATGCGCCAACGCCAGCGGGCGCCTCGCGTCCTAATATTGTATTGATACTCGCCGACGATCTGCCCGCCTGGGCGCTCGGCTGCTACGGGAACAAGGAAATCCGGACGCCGCATATCGACAAGCTGGCTCAGGCCGGCACGCGGTTCCTCAATAGCTTTGTGTGCACTCCGATCTGCTCGCCCAGCCGCGCGACGCTGTTTACCGGCCGTCTCCCCCGGCAGCACGGCATCCATGATTTTCTGACCCCGAACCCGGTGGCAGATCCGGCACAGGGCCAGAAGGAGGTTCCGGCAACGTTTGAGCGCGAGGTGATGATTTCCGATCTCCTCTCCGCGGCCGGCTATCAATGTGGCTATGTAGGCAAGTGGCACATGGGGGGCGACACGAAGCCGGGGCATGGCTATTCCTACACCTACACGATGGCAGGCGGTTCGCGCTCTTATACCGATCCGCAGATGTATCTCAACGGACAGCAAGTCGACGAAAAAGGCTACCTCACGGAACTGATGACCCGGCGCGCCTGCGACTTCCTCGACCGGCAGAAAGCGGATTCACCCTTCTTCCTTTCCATCGGCTATCTCAATCCGCACACACCCTACGAGGGGCATCCGCAGAAGTATTACGACATGTATAAGGACACGCCGTTTACTACCATTGGCTGGGATCCGCCGGCTTCGAATGCCTTGCGGGAAAAGAATTTTCTTTCCGATATCGTCGGCAACAACCGCCGTCATGCCGCGTCGGTTAGCGCGCTCGACGATCAGATCCCTGTTCTCTTGAAGAAGCTGGCGGACAAAGGACTGCGTGACAATACACTGATCATTCTCACCGCAGACAACGGCTTTTTGCTGGGCCGCCACGGACTGTGGAGCAAAGGCCACGCCTCCGACCCGATCAACATGTATGAAGAGGTGATGCAGGTGCCCATGATCTGGAACTGGCTTGGCAAGGTGCCGCCGGAGGCCACCCGGCCTGAGCTTGTGAGCCTGTATGATGTCGTGCCCACGCTCTGCGACATCGTGGGGATTGAGCCGCCACCGAGCCGCAATTTATGCGGCAGCAGTTACGCTCATCTCGCCCTCAACCGGCCCCGAAAAGAGCCCTGGAGGAACGTCGTTTACGGAAGTTTCCGTTACACCGAGATGGCCCGGGATACACGTTACAAACTGGTACTGCGGCATGAAGGCCAAGGTCCTAATGAATTGTTCGACGTTCGCAACGATCCGCGGGAAAAAACCAATCAGTATGACAATCCTCAATTTCTGCTCGTGAAGGAACGGCTAACGAAGGAAATCGAGACGTGGCGCAAAAGATACAGTGCGTAATCCTCACCGTCCTTGTGGCGGCGTCTCTCCACGCACAGCAGGCCGGCCGGCGGCAGTTTGGCGTCCGCTGCGCTCCTTGCCATGGAGCCAATGGGCGGGGCGGGGAGCGGGGACCGGACATTACCTCGCGCAATCTCCACGATGCGGCAGCGATACGCGAATTGATTCGCAATGGCATGCCCACGCGCGGCATGCCGGCGATGAACATTCCGGAGGCGGAACTGGAACCGCTGATCGCCTTCGTCCGCACGCTGGAAGCGGCTCCCAAGCCGCCCACGCGGCCCATCGCGATTCGCGGGCCCAAATTTGAGGATGTGGCCAATCCGAAGGCCGGCGAGTGGCTCAGCTACAACGGCCAGCTCAGCGGCAACCGCCACAGTTCGCTCGATCAGATCCATGTATCCAACGTGGGTTCTCTCGCGCCGGCTTGGATTTTCCCGATATCGAGCGCCACTCGCTTACAGGTGACGCCTGTTGTCGTGGATGGAGAAATGTATGTCACTTCGGCGAACGAGGTATATGCGATTGAACCAACCAGCGGGCGCACCATCTGGACTTTCCACCGGCCGCGCACGCGGGGCCTTACCGGGGATGCGGCAGGCAACATCAATCGGGGCGTGGCGCTGCTGAACGACCGGGTGTTTCTCGTCACCGACCATGCCCATCTTCTGGCGTTGGATCGCGCTACGGGCCGACAGTTGTGGGACGTGGAGATGGCGGATTACCGGCAGAATTATGGCGCCACTTCCGCGCCGCTGGTGGTGAAGGATCTGGTGATCTCCGGCACTTCCGGAGGTGATGAGGGCGTGCGCGGCTTTATCGCCGCCTACCAGGCAGCTACCGGCAAGGAGGTGTGGAGGTTCTGGACCGTGCCTCGGCGCGGGGAGCCGGAGGCGGAGACCTGGATCGGCAAAGATCTGGAGCACGGCTGCGCCACGGCATGGCTCACCGGAACTTATGATCCAGTGCTCAACACAGTCTATTGGCCGACGGGCAACCCATGTCCGGATTACAACGGAGACGAACGCCGCGGCGACAACCTTTATTCGAGTTCGGTGGTCGCCATCAACCCGGAAACAGGCAAGCTCCGCTGGCATTACCAATTCACTCCTCATGACCTGCATGACTGGGATGCGACGCAAGCGCCGGTGCTGGTGGATACGAATTTCGAAGGCCGTCCGCGAAAGTTGCTGCTCCAAGCGAATCGCAACGGGTTCTTTTACGTACTGGACCGCACCGAGGGCAAGCTCCTGCTAGCCAAGCCTTTTGTCACGAAGCTCACCTGGGCGAAAGCCATTGGTCCCGATGGCCGTCCGATCCTCAACCCCGGGGCCGAGCCTACTCCGGAAGGCGTGAGAGCATGCCCCGCCGTGGAAGGGGCCACCAACTGGATGTCGCCGGCATTTCATCCCGGAACTGGTTTTTATTACGTGATGGCGTTGGAGAAGTGCAACATCTATACGAAAGCTCCGGCCGTGTGGGAAGCCGGGAAATCGTATTACGGCGGAGACACGAAAAATATCCCCGGCGAGCCTGGCAGGAAGTATCTGCGCGCGATCGATATCCAGACAGGCCGCATTGCCTGGGAGTTGGCGCAGGACGGTCCCGGTAACACCTGGGGCGGAGTGCTTTCGACCAGCGGGGGCCTGGTGTTCTTCGCTCATGACAGCGGCGATTTCGCGGCGGCCGATGCCAAAACCGGCAAACTGCTGTGGAGCTTCCCGGCCAACCAAAGCTGGAAATCATCTCCGATGACTTACATGGCGGAGGGTAAGCAATATGTTGCTACGGCCGCCGGGGGAGCGATTCTGGTATTCGCCTTGCGCTGATTCCCCGGCATTATCTGCTAGCGCTCTGGATTCCGGATTCGTGTTGTCTTCGAGCTGCCACGTTTCCTCCTGCCCGCGAGCTTGCCGATGTGCGGGCCACTCCGAACATCTGCATCATCATCCGCCATGCTGGTGTTGTCGGGTCGATGGCTTCAATGAGCCTGCGAAATCGGCTCCGGCTTCCCCGAGGCCGTCGCACGGTTGCTGCCGCTCTGAGGAACGCGCTGCGAGTTATCGTTACAATCCGTCGAGCGTGTGGCAAACATCAGCAGCACTCCGACGATGACCAGACTCGACGCCACGCGGCCAGCAACACGCCGAGCCCGCAGATTGTTAGGAAGGCCGACCCCTCGGTTCGGCCGCCGCATTGAAGGTCAAGCGTGTCACGTTGTTGGAATATTCGTCCAGTGGGTCTCCTTTTTCTCCTTCCGCCAGTTTGGAGATGTTCGGGTAACTGCCGGCGCAAGGCGCATTTTTAGAGTTCTCACAGACCAGACGGGCGCTGCCATTTTGGCGATCGGTATCGCGGTGGCGAATTAGATCTACGGACGTGGTTTCTGGAAAAGGCTTTTGGATAGATGAGCGATTCTCCCTTCAAACGCGGGGCGGCGATCACTTTTTGAAAGGTATTTCGACCACGGAATAGCAGCCGGGGGTGACGGCCGCAAGGGCGGAGACAACCAACGCGATGTGCAGGCACACAACCGTCCAGTGCGGGTGTTGAGCTCGACAATGGCGATCCGCCGTCCGCAAGGTTTTGTTGATAGCGGATGTTTTTATCCGCCGTGAGCAGCACCTCAAACCCGGCTGCTCCTCTGCCGTCAGCAAATCGCCGTTGGAGGGCCGGTCCCATCCACGGTGTATAGCCTCGACAACCAAATGGTCCGTGAGATGGTGGCGCAAGGGGGCGGGAACGCTGTGATCAAAGAGGATGAGCATCCGTGGGACCGGCGGGAGCGACACCCACGGGAACCGGGGCATCGAGGCTGCGGCCGGCAAATTCAAGCACCGTTACGATTTGTTCCCGTGTCAGGTGGAACCATTCCATGATCTCGTCGATGGTGGCCCCGGCTTCAAGATTTTCGAACAATCAGTTCCGGTATCCATGCCCACGGGGTTGTCTCCGGCGACCACTCGCCCGGTGCGCACCGTGAATACCCAACCCAGATCGGATTCTGGGCTTCATTCTGGTTGTCTCCGGGGTTCCGGGCGTGATAGTGTATACCGCAAGATCTTCAAACTTACTTCAGGAGGCAGTATGAAAGGCATCGCGAAAGCCGTCCCGGGACTCCTTTTTTTTCTTTTGGGCAGCCTGCCGATGTTTGGGCAACTCGGTACGCAAGGCGCAATTCTTGGAGTTGTCACGGACCAGACCGGCGCCGTCATTTCCGGCGCCAACGTCACGGTGACCAACACCGGCACCGGCCTCAAGCTCAATGCGGTTACCAACGACACAGGTGACTTCGAGGTCCTGGCGCTGCCCATCGGAACCTATTCGGTGACGGTAGGCATGCAGGGATTCCGCACGTGGACGCTGGCTACGACCCAATTGACGGTCGGCGAACGGAAGCGTCTTTCGCCGAAGCTCGAGGTGGGAGAAGTGACCGAGCGCGTCAACGTGGAAACCACGGCCGAACTGGTGCAGACCGAGCGTGGCGCGGTGGATTCGGTGGTGGAGCAGCGCCAGATTCGCGACCTGCCATTGAACGGACGGAATCCGGTGGAGTTGGTGAACCTGGTCCCCGGCGTCCGGTTCCTGGGACGCGCAGCCACGGACCGGGACTCCACCGTGCAGGGAAACGGCAATCGATCGGACGGTACTGAGTTTCAGATTGACGGGCTGGCCGCTAACGCGGGGCTCGACGAGCGGGGCGTGGGGATTCCGAACGTGGACACGATCGCCGAGTTCAAGGTGGAAACGTCGAACTTCGGGGCCGAGAACGGGAGGCACCCGCTGCAGGTATTGATGGTAACCAAATCCGGCACTAACGGATTTCACGGCACGTTATGGGAGTTTCTGCGCAATGAGAAACTCGATTCGTTCAACACCTTCGCCAAGCTTCCCGGCGCGCGCAAGCCAAAGCTGAGCCAGAATCAGTTCGGCGTCTCGGCGGGCGGCCCGATCATCAAGAACAAAACTCACTTTTTCGGAGCGTATGAGGGCACGCGCATTCGCCGGGCCACCATCTATAACTCTCTGGTTCCGTCGCTCGCCCAGCGCCGGGGCGATTTCTCAGCCGTCCCCCGGGACATACGCGATCCGCTTACCGGCCAGCCGTTCCCTGGTAATCAGATTCCGGCGAACCGGTTTTCGAGCGCGGCGTTATTTTTCTTTCCCTATCTGCTGACGCCGAATTCCGGAGTAGACCGCTTCCGCACGACCGCGCCAACAACGAACGACGTCAACGAGTACACAATCCGCATCGACCACCAGATCACTTCCAAGCAGCGGATTTATTGGCGCGGAATCATCATCCGCGACAAAGGCAACACGCCAAACTACAGCCCGGATGTGGTCAACCTGCGCCAAACGCCGCAACACAACTACGGAGTCAGCTACAACTACACCATTAGCCCGAGCACGCTGTTGACCGTGGACGCGGGAACAATGCAATCGGTGATTCAACAGGACTGCGCTTGCGTTGGCGGTGAGAATCTTACGCAGAAAGCCGGTATTCGCGGATTCCCTACGGAGGGGCGCGGTGCGTCGGTGGGCCTGCCCAACAGCGTCGGGATCGCCGGCTACACCGGCTTTGGCACGCCGTTCGGCGTCCCCTACCGGCTCTGGTGGACCACGGCGGGGGGCAAAGCGAGCCTCAACATGATCCGCGGATCGCACACGATCAACGCGGGCTATCAGTTCCATCACCTGACCACCTTCGGCCGCCACTCTTCGGGATTCGCGCGCGGTGCGTTCACGTTCAATGGGCAATACACCGGGGACGGCTTCGCCGACTATATGCTGGGCCTCATGCAATCCGGTTCGCGGAACTATCCCTTACAGACGTTCGGCACCAAAGACGCTCCTTACTCGGCGCCCTATGTGCAGGACTACTGGAAGGTGACGCGCAACCTGACGCTCAACTTCGGGCTGCGCTACGACTACTGGCACGCCAAGGATCTGGTGCGGGGCAATGCCGCCAGCTTCGACCTCAAGCGCGGGAAGATCATCGCCGGCGTGGACAAAAACGGTAAAGTGGATCTCGGGGCGCAGCCTGTTGCGCCGTTCCTGGCGGCGGCTACGGCGGGCCAGTGGGTTCCGGCCACCGAGGTGGGCGCGCCGCACGGGTTGTTTGCGGGCAACGGCTACCTGTCGCCGCGGCTCGGGTTTGCGTGGCGCGTGCGTGACTCGAATGACCTGGTGATCCGCGGCGGCTACGGCATCTTCGCCTCGAGCTTCCCGGCCAACCGGTCGGCTTCGGCCATCGTCGGGCCACCCTACTGGACGTGGGAGACGCAGATCTTCGGAGGCACAACACTGCAGCCGTGGGAGACTGCGTGGCCCGACGACCCGCGAGCTTTCATCACTCCCTCAGTGGTGGCCCCCGATATTTATTTAAAAGCTCAGAAGACCCACCAGTGGAACGTGTCCATCCAGAAATCGCTGCCCCTGCAGTCCGCCATCACGGTGTCGTATGTGGGCAACCGGAGCGTGGACGCTATTACCCAGCAGATCTTCAATGAAGTGGCGCCGGGCGTTTATCCAAATCTGCAGAACGTGAGACCGTACCCGCTGCTGGCCGGCGGCAGTGGCCTTTACATCAACAGTGGACGAACCTGGTATAACGCGCTCCAGGCGAAGGTGGAACGCCGGTTCGTGAAAGGCCTCTCGACGACGATGGCCTACTCGTATTCGAAGCTCATGCTCGACGGCACTTCCACTGAGCACACCAGCGTGCTGGAGCCGTTCGCTCCGGCGGGTTACAATCGGGGCCGCTCCGATCTTGATCGCACCCACCTGCTGGCCTGGAACTTTGTTTGGGAAATCCCGATAGGGCGGGGAAGAAGGCTCGGCTCCAACATGCATCCGGTGCTTAATGCGATTGCCGGCGGCTGGCAGGCCAATGGGATTTACCTGTTCCAGTCCGGCGCGCCGCTGACCTTTATCGTTCCCGGGGCGACGCTGGGCAACGGCCGCAACACGCGCGCCAACGCATCGAGGAAACCGACGCTTTCCAATCCCACGCCGGCGCTCTACTTTGATACGACCGCTCTCTCGGCTCCCCCGCCGACTCGGTTTGGAGGCTCGGCCCTTGGCATGATCGACGGACCCGCCCGCCACCAGTTGGACGCGGGGTTGACGAAGAACTTTTACGTGAAGGAATCCCGCTATCTGCAGTTCCGCTGGGAAATGTTCAACGCGCCGAATCACGTGAACTACGGGAATCCGAACACAACCCTCAATCAGCCCACCACTGGGCGCATCCTTACGGCCGGCGGCGCGCGTGAGATGCAAATTGGGCTAAAATTTATATTTTGAGACACTCATCCAGGCTCGCTTCGCTTCTCCTGAGTTCCACGAGCCTTTGCGCGGCGCAAGGGCTGTACCAGGAGCACATCCGGCCGGTGCTTGAAAAGCAGTGCGCAAGCTGCCATAGCTCGACGGTAAAGCAGGGAGGTCTAGACCTCTCCTCGCGCGAGAAGATGCTGCGGGGAGGGGATCGCGGACCGGCCGTGGTTCCGGGCGAGCTTAACGAGAGCCTGCTTTACGCCTATATTACCCACCAGCGCCAGCCGGGGATGCCGTTTGGCGGCAAGAAACTGGCGCCGGAGGTGATCGCAAAATTCGCGGAATGGATCAAGGCCGGGGCGACGTTTGACCAGCCTGCTACCACAACCACGATCAACGGCTCGTCACACTGGTCATTCCGTAAGCCGGAAAAAGCGCCGCTCCCGAAGGTGCAGAACGGGGAATGGTCGCGCAATCCGGTGGATGCGTTTCTGGCCGCCGAGCACGAACGGCGCGGTCTGCGGCCGTCCCCGGAAGCTGATCGCTACACGCTGCTGCGCCGGGTGTATCTGGACCTGATCGGATTGCCGCCCACTCCGGCGCAGGTGAAAGCTTTCGTCGAGGACAAGTCGCCGGACGCGTATGAAAAGGTGGTGGACGGCCTGCTTGGCAACAAACAGTACGGCGAGCGCTGGGGCCGCCATTGGATGGATGTCTGGCGCTATAGCGACTGGTACGGCAGCGGGGCTAACGAGGTTCGCAATAGCCAGCGGCACATTTGGCGCTGGCGGGATTGGATCGTCGATTCGCTCAATGAAGACAAGGGCTATGCGCGGATGATCGAGGAGATGCTGGCGGGCGACGAGATCGCGCCCACCGATCCCAAGGTGCTACCCGCCACCGGTTTTCTCGCCCGCAACTGGTACCGCTTCAACCGGAACGTATGGCTGGTGGATACGGTGGAATCGGCTTCCAGCGCATTTCTCGGCGTCACGCTGAAGTGCGCCCGCTGTCACGACCACAAATACGATCCTTTCCCGCAGGTGGACTATTACCGCTTCCGCGCCTACTTTGAGCCGCACGACATCCGGATTGACCGCGTCGCGGGCGAACCCGATCGCAAGAAGGGCGGTGTGCCGCGCGCCTACGATTCCGAGGCTAAGGATCAATATCCCGATCCGGACGGCGGCATCAATACCTTTCCCCCTATTTTCGGCAAGACCTACCTGTTTGTCCGCGGCGACGAGAACAGTCCGGACAAAGAGCATGAGATTGTACCGGGTCCGCCGCGGGTGTTGGGCGGTCCCGACGTAAAGATCGCGCCGGTTGAGTTGCCGGTGGAGGCGTACTATCCCGACGTCCGGCCATTTGTGGCGGTGGACCTGATGAACGCGGCGCGGGCAAAGGTGAAAGCCACCGAAGAGAAATTGGCGAAGCTTCACCGCGAGTTGGACGAAGCGCGGCGCGAGTTGACGGAACCAGCGCGCGAGGCGGCGGGCGAGCCGGTCGATTTCCTCAAGGAGATCCAGCCGATTTTCGAGCAGCGCTGTGCCGCCTGCCATCAGGGCCGGAACAGCAAAGGTGGACTCAGCCTGAGTTCGGAACAGACGATCAAAGCGGGTGGCAAAAGCGGTCCGGCGGTGATCGCGGGCAAGAGCGGGGAGAGCTTGCTGATCCAGTTTCTACAAGGGTCCAAACAGCCGCGCATGCCGTTGAACGGCGCGCCGCTCGGGGATGCGCAAACGGCCCTGATTGCGAAATGGATTGACCGGCTTCCTCGCAAAAAGCCGGCCGAGATTGTGAAGGATAACCTGGCGCTGATCGCCGCCACCGAAAAGGAGTTGGCTACGGCGAAGGCCGCCGTTGTGGCGCTCGATGCCAGGATCAAAGCCGAACACGCCAAGTACGGCAAGTTGCCCTCGCCGGACCTGGAAAAGCTGATGGAAGAGGCGCAGGCGGTCGAGCGGGAAGCGAACCTGCTGAAGACGGAGGAAAGCTTCTTTCGCGCGCAGCAGAAAATGACGGAGGCGATGGCGGGCCCCACGCCGAAAGACGACGACCAGCGTAAGGCACGGGACCGCAACATCGCCGCGGCGAAGAAGGACCTGGAGACGGCTCTCGAGGCGCTCAACAAGCCCGCCGATGCCTACACGCCGCTCGGTCCGCTGCATCCTAAGATGAGCACGGGCCGCCGTCTGGCGCTGGCGCGCTGGATTACCAGCCGGGAAAATCCTCTGGCGGCGCGCGTAGCCGTGAATCACATCTGGCTGCGGCACTTTGGAAAGCCGCTGGTACCGAGCGTGATCGACTTTGGAAAGAACGGCAAAACTCCGACCCATCCGGCGCTGCTCGACTGGCTGGCGGTGGAGTTGATGGACAGCGGGTGGAGCATGAAGAAGCTGCACCGGCTGTTGGTGACAAGCCGCGCTTATCGTATGGAATCGGGGTTGCCCGCTCCTGAAGACGCGAGGCTGAAGATCGATGGCGGCAATACGTTCTTGTGGCGGATGAACCCGCGCCGCCTGGAAGCTGAGGCCATCCGCGACAGTGTGCTGCACGTCAGCGGGACGCTCGATACCACGATGGGCGGCCCGGAGTTGCATGAGGAAAAAGATCAGGATACGCCGCGGCGCAGTCTGTACTTCCATCTGACGCCGGACGCGCAGTTGCTCTTTTTGAAGGTGTTCGACGGTGCGGACCCGACGGCGTGCTATATGCGCACGGAGTCGATCATGCCGCAACAGGCGCTGGCGCTGGCCAACAGCAAACTCAGCCTCGATCACGCCAAGCTATTGGCGGGCCGGCTGGGCGGGGTTTCAACGTCGCCGGCGGAGTTCGTGCGCGCCGCTTTTCTGACCGTGCTGGGGCGGCCGGCTTCGGCGGTGGAAGAGCAGAAATCGCTGGCCTACATGGAACGCCGCGCGGCCTTATCGAAGGAAGCGGCGACTGTGGGGGAGGCGCCGGAATTACGGGCCCGGCAAAGCCTGGTCCATACGTTGTTTAATAGAGATGAGTTCGTCAGTATCCGGTAGGACACTATGACACCCTTCGCACCCAACGCCTGCGGGCGCGTAAGCCGCCGCCAATTGCTCACCAAAACCGGGATGGGATTCACCGGTTTGGTGCTCAACTCTCTGTTTCACAATGAGGCGATCGCCTCGGAGACCAAAGCCTGGGCGCTGCCGGATGGCAAGCCGCACTTTCCCCCGAAGGCCAAAAGCGTCATCTGGATTTTTCTCCAAGGCGGCGTGAGTCACCTGGAGTCCTTCGATCCCAAGCCCGAACTCAACAAGTTCGCCGGCAAGACGATCGCGGAGACACCGCATCGCGGCGTGCTGGATTCGGCGTTCGTCAGGAAGAACGTCGTTCAATTCGCGGGCGTGGATCGCAAGTTGATGACTACCGTGCTGCCGTTGCAGGTGGGCTCGCGGAAGCAGGGCCAGAGCGGCATTGAAATTTCGGACTGGTGGCCGCATCTGGGCGGCGTGATCGACGACCTCGCGGTGCTCCGCTCCATGTGGACCACGGATAACGATCACGCGGCTCAACTGCAGTTCCACACCGGCCGGCACATCTTTCAGGGCTACTACCCGGCGATCGGTTCATGGGTTCACTACGGCCTCGCCAGCATGAACGAGAACATTCCGAAGTTCGTCGTGCTGGGGCCGCAGGTACCACCGCACCTGGGCGGGGCCGGAGTGAGCGGCGGCAACTACCTGGGTCCGCAACATTCGGGAGTGCATCTTTCGGGCGATCCGGCCAATCCGTTAGCCTACGGGACGCCGGCTGAAGCTATTTCCGCGCTCGAACAGAAAAGCGAATTCGACTTCATTGAGGAATTGAACCAGTTGGACGCCGCGCGATACCCCGCGGATGCGTCGATTCGCGCGAGGATCAAGTCCTACGAGATGGCGTTCCGCATGCAGACCGCGGTCCCCGATGTGCTGAAGCTCACCGCCGAGCCGGCCCATGTGCGCAAACTGTACGGCCTGGAGCAGGAGAACACGAAGCACTTCGGACAGGATCTTCTGGCCGCGCGGCGGCTGGTGGAACGGGGTGTGCGCTTCGTGCAGGTTTTCCATGGCTACCGGTCGGACGGCAACGGCTGGGATTCGCACAGCGAACTCAAGAAGAATCACGGACGGCTGAGCGGGGAAGTGGATCTGCCGCTGGCGGGCCTCATCAAGGACCTGAAGCAGCGAGGGCTGCTGAAAGACACCATCGTGGTGTGGGGAACCGAGTTCGGCCGCACACCGGGCGTGGAGGGAAATCGCGAAGGCCGCGATCATCATCCCTTCGGCTTCTCCTGCTGGATGGCGGGCGGTGGGTTAAAGGGCGGCATCGCGCACGGAGCCACCGATGAACTGGGTTTCCACGCGGTGGAGAATCGCCACTACGTGACGGACATCCATGCCACCGTTTTGCACCAGATGGGATTGGATCCGCGCCGTCTGGAGGTGCCGGGGCATAAGCGGCTGGACATGGACTTCGGCGAGCCCATCCGCGAGATCATCGCGTAACGCCGTCATTCATTTCTTCACGGCCGCCAGCCAATTCACAACCACTGTCAGTGGCGTTTCCGCGGTTTCGCCGAGGGATGTTTGTACCAGGAAGCGTTTGCCGTCGACGGCGACTGCGTACGGGAAAACATTGTTCCCTGGAGTCAGCCGGGGTATACGCCCGTCGAACAGGAGTTGCGGGGATCCTGCGGAGAACAGTGGTTGCGTACCGGGCACGGCTTTCACCGCCGTGGCCATTAACTGGCGCTCCGGAGATAAATAGAAAAGCTCCTTGCCGTCGTGACGCCAGCGTGGCAACTCGCCCCCATGGACCGATATCTTCCACTTGCCGGGGCCTGAAGGAAAAGGACGGACGTACACTTCGTAACGGCCGGATTCGTCCGATGCGTAGGCCACCCATCGGCCATCCGGGGAAAACTGACCCTGGGTCTCGTTGAATGCCGTTTCCAGAAATGGAGTTGGTTTTCGATCTCCCTCCATGTTCGTTACCCACAAATCGGCGCCCTTCGAACGCCTCTCTACATAAAGCAGGGTTCGGCCATCCTTAGACCAGTCGCAAGAGTACCGTTCCAGTCCGTTTTTGAAGAGAGTTTCGTCCGGGCCCGTGCCGCTTGTTTCCTTACTATGAAGGTCAGGATAGGAGCCTCCAAAGGCGGTATATACAATCCGGCGGCCGTCCGGCGACCAGACCGGCACCCGATTTCCGAGCAGATCGAACGTGAAGCGAGTATCCACAGCACGCACCAACTCGTGGAGCCAGAGGTCCGACTGATTTGCCGAGGTCCCGCGTACCACCGCGATTGTTTTCTCGTCCGGGGATAGCGCAAACCCCTCCATCAGGGCGGGCGTGCCCACGTTTCCCAGCGCCTTGCCGGAGCGGTCGTACCATGTCAACTGGCTCTCGGCGAGAGTTGCGCCGCCACTCCAATAGACGAGTACACCGTTAAAGGAAATCGAGGCTTGGACATAATCGCGATTGGCCAGCGACACCTGTTCGGCAACCGGAAACAGGTCCCCCGCCGGTCCCAATGTCTTGGCATCTAAGGGTTGAGCCATCAAGGTGCGATCGCGATGGAAAAGCAGATACCCGCTACCCGCCCCGTTCGCAGGAGGCAGCCACGACGCGCTGGAAGTGTCGGCCAGAAGGCGGCGCGGGGGCGGGCCATCAAGCGAGGCTAAGTAGACGCCGGTGGTGCTCGGGCTCGGACTTTTGGCCAGGTAGACAAAGCGGCTCCCATCGGACAGGAAAACCGGAAAACGATGCAACTCCCCCTCGGCCGCCTTTGTCACCCCAATGGGCACGCCGCCGGCTGCTGGCACCCTTTGCAAAGGGCCGAAGTTGGATGCTGCAAACACGATCACGCCATCACGGTTCCACGTCCCGCTCCGCCCAGTCGGGGCGTCACACAAGATCTGCGGTGGACTTCCGTCCACGCTAATTCTCTTGAGCTTTCCGCCGGCGAAAAATCCGATGGAGCGGCTATCGGGAGACCAGAATGGGTACATCGCGTCTTCGGTCCCAGCCAATTCCTGGGCCGTTAGCCCAGCCAGCGGCCGAACCCAAAGTCGCCTCTTGCCTTCCATCGCTGCCGCAAGCGCCAGATAGCGTCCATCGGGGGAGAGCGCGAAGGTGTGGATCCTGGATTTACTGGGCGGTGCAAGCGAGTAGCTCAGCACGCGCTCGGGTGCCGCGGCTTCGCGGAAATGAACCAACGAGAGCGCCGCCAAGGCAAGAGACAGCACACCAGCCACAGCCAGCGCCATCCATGGGCACAGGCGCCGCTTTGACGGCGCGAGTGCGGCAGCAACAGCTGGCTCCGCCCCGGCGGAGGGATCGGCAAGGTAATCCTCAATTACCAGCCGCGCTTCCCCGATCGCCTGTAATCTCCGCTTGCGATCTTTTGCGAGACAGCGAGTAATCAGCTTGCGAATTACCGGCGGGGTGGAGGGCGGCAGCGCATCCCAATCCGGTTCGAGCTTCACGACGGAAGCAAGGATGTCGGTGATGCTCTCTCCCGGAAACGCCATTTTTGCCGTTAGCATTTCATAGAGCACCGCTCCAAAGGCCCAGATGTCGGCCCGCCGGTCCACCAGTTGACCTCGTGCCTGTTCGGGAGCCATATACGCCGCCGTGCCCAGGATGACGCCGGCCTGAGTCGCGCTACGCACGGTGAGGGTCGGCGAGGTTGCGGGATTGCCCTGCGGCGGCGAGCTTCCTTCCGCGATCTTGGCCAATCCGAAATCGAGCACCTTTACCACGCCGTCCGGGGTGATCTTCACATTGGCGGGCTTCAGATCGCGATGGATCACGCCCTTCTCGTGCGCATACTCCAGCGCTTCGGCGATCTGCCGGGCAATGCCAATCGCCTCCTCGATGGAAAGCGGCCCCAGCGCGACACGCTCCGACAAGGTCGCGCCTTCCACCAGTTCCATCACGATGGCGCGCCCTTCGAGACCATAAATGGCCGCGATGTTTGGGTGATTCAGCGAAGCCAGCACCTGCGCTTCCCTCTGAAAGCGGGCAATGTAATCGGCATCGGTGGCCAGCGATTCCGGCAGTACCTTCAGGGCCACGTCGCGCCCGAGTTTGCTATCGTGGCCGCGAAACACTTCCCCCATGCCCCCCGCCCCTAGCGGAGAAATGACCTCATAAGGGCCAAAGCGGCTTCCTGTGGAAAGAGGCATCGGGAATGCGATTATTATATCCAAGCGGTTCACGGACAGGCGGAAGTTTAAAGCTCGAGGGGGTTTATGAAATCAAAGAATTTTGCGGCGCCGTTCCGGGTGACAAACGGAAGCAAATTCCGGCTCAAAGATTTCGATCCCCACGCGGTCCGGAATCTTCCATCGAAAGAAAATGCGGCGGAGGCACTGCAAGCCGGTCTCATCCGGCTGACGGAATTGCAGGACAAGCTGTATGCCGATGACCGCTGTTCCCTGTTGTTAATCTTCCAGGCCATGGATGCCGCGGGCAAAGACAGCACGATCAAGCACGTAATGTCGGGAGTGAATCCGGTGGGCTGCCAGGTGTATTCGTTCAAGGCTCCTTCCGCCGAAGAGTTGGATCACGATTTCCTTTGGCGAACCACGAAGTGCCTGCCGGAGCGGGGCCGGATCGGCATCTTCAACCGCTCCTATTACGAGGAGGTGCTGGCGGTGCGGGTGCATCCCGAGTTCCTCAACGCCCAGAATCTGCCGCTCAAGACCAACAACATCTGGAAGGAGCGCTTTGAAGACATCAATGCCCATGAGCGTTACCTGAGCCGCAACGGCACCGTGATTCGCAAGTTCTTTTTGCACGTCTCGCGGGACGAGCAAAAGAAACGCTTTCTGGAACGGCTGGACCAGCCGGAGAAGAACTGGAAGTTCTCCACGGCCGATGTGAAGGAAAGGGAACGTTGGGATGAGTACATGGCCGCCTATGAGGACACGATTCGCCACACCTCATCGGCGGCAGCCCCGTGGTATGTCGTGCCCGCCGACAGGAAGTGGTTCACGCGGCTCGTCGTCTCGCAAGCCATCATCGACGCTTTGGAAAGCATGGACCTGAAGTATCCGGAGGTGGACGCCGCGAAGCGGCAGGAACTGAAAAAGGTTCGCGCCATGCTGGCGAGCGAGAAAAAATAGCAGCCGCTACCGTAACAGTGCCGCCAGGGAGCGTCGAAATTCCTCCGCTACGTCCTCGACAGGCCTGCCCTGATACGCCGGCTGCGGCGGGTTCGCGCCCCATGTCACGCCAGGCGGGTAAATCGCGATCCAGTCCCAGACGATGGATCCGCGTTCTCCTTTTTTCTCTCCCAGCCTTTGCGACAGTAACCGCCCGGAGTCCCAGAATTGCGTCGAGCGCGAATCGGCAATACGCGAGAGTACGGCTGTGGAAGGCCGGCTCCAGTCGGTCGGCAGCACCCGCTCCCACACCGCAAATATCCTGATTTTCGGGTGAGGCTGTTGGCTCAGAATCCTGTTCAGTGCAGAGGCCCCCTGCAGACACTTCGCTCAAGTGGGACTCAACAGCGTGATCACCCGCAACTGGCCCTGCGCCGCATTGAACTGCTCACGGATGGACTCGATGTTGGCCTCATTCAGCACCGTTACAGCGCGGTTCGCCTGTTGCGGAACGCCGCCTGCCACCAGCACCGCGAGGCGCTCCGGAAACAGGAACATCGCGAGCACGATCGCGGCTGACGAGAAAAGCAGAATCTGTCCCGGCAGCGGGCGCTTCTCCACCCGCCTCGAATACGTCTGGTAGAAGGCCAGGACGATCAGAATCGCAGATAGAGCCATTAGCCACCCGCGCGCAGCCTCAATCACCGCGGATGCTCCGGCCGCGCCGGCCGCAATCAGCACCATTCCTACTGGAATACAGCACAGGCTCGCGGCCACCACGCTGCTGAGGGCGGCGAGAGAAGTCCATGCTGGTTTCCCCATCGGCATAAGCTATACCGCCTGCACCACCGCGGTCACCGGTTTGCTTCCCACGGGAATCATCGTAAACAGCGCCGCGGGAAACCGGCTACGCTTCGCCGTGGCTTCAATGCGGATCACCGCCATATCTCCGCTGCGCTGATTCAGCACCAGCGCGTATTGATTATTAGGAGTGATGGTAACATGCGACGGCTCGGCGCCAACCTGGGCCACCGCGACGACCTTGCGATTCTCGATATCCAGAATGGTTACCTGGTTCGACCGGGGGTTGGTGACAAACAGAAACTCCGGACTGTCGAGGCTCAAGGGGGAAGCCGCCATCGCCGCGGGGGAACTACCGGAGAGCACGGTTTCCGCCACTTCGGTGCGGTAAGGGAAAACAATCGCCACCGCGTCGGAGCCCTGACCAGTCACAAAGAGTTGGCCCTTATTGCTGTTGTAGCAAAGATGATCGGGCCGCATCGCGAGCGGGAGGCGCACTACCACCCGTCCGGAAACCGTATCCAGCACGGTGAGAAGCTTCTTATCCCGATGGGGAGCGATGCACTGCAAGCCATCCTTGCGGAAAATCGCGGTGCCGATCGGAGAGCCGCAGTCCGTCATCCGCACTTTGCCCGACTGGAGATCCACCACTCCCGCCGCGCCCGCGGGTCCGAAACTTACCATCGCCCGAGGCTGCTCGAGGGATAGATCAAAGCCGGATGCCAACTGCGGTAATGCGATGCGTCTTGCGGGCCGTAACGTATCCAATGGTAATTCCACAAGCTGCTTTGCGTCACGCATCAATGCCCAGATCGCCTCGCCGCCGCTGGACAGCCGGATGTCCAGCACGGCACCGCCGAGCGGCCCAGCGCGCTCCCGGGCAAGCTTTGCACGGGAAATCTCATGGACCACGCCCGTAGCGGGCGTCAAAGCGTAGACCATCTGCCGGGCGCTGTGGCTGATCAGTTGGGTTGGCGCGGCTTCCAGATGGATATGGCGCACCACAGCAAAGGCGCTTAAATCCACGGCGGCTATGGCGTAGCCTTCTTCATTGGCAACGAACGCGTAGCCGGAAAATCCGGGCTTTGGTTTTTTCCAGCAGCCGCTAAGGAAGACAGTGGACGCTGCCAGGCATCTACGCCGGGAAGGATTGCGGGGAACGCTCATGACGGGGAAGTCCCGCTAATCTCAGTTAGCTCCATCGTCATGACCGTCCCGCAATCGGCGCACACCAACGCGCCGTCCTCATCCACGTAGACGGCCACAGACTCACACCGGCAGCAGGCGACGGCCGGATCGGTTGGGTCCGGCAGGTCCTCCGGCGGAGCGATGCGCCGCTGCCCACCCGCGGGCTGCGTCACCGGTTCAAAGGTGGACCGGCAATCTCCGCAGACGTGATTGAAGCAGCACTTTGGCTCGCAACTGTAGAACACGTCGGCGGAGCCGCAGACCGGACATTTCAAATGCAGCTTCGTAGTCACGTGGTAAGATTCCTTTTCATCATGCGTGTACTAGTCACCGGAGCGCAAGGTTGCATTGGAGCATGGGTCGTACGCGGCCTGCTCAACCGTGGCCTGGAAGTTTTGATTTACGATCTGGACGCGAATCCCGTTCGCCTTTCTCTGATTACGGAGGAGGCCTCGCCGCGAAATCTGACCATTCAGACCGGAGCGATCGAAGATACGGAGCGGGTGAAAGCGATCATCCGCGATGAGGGAATCACTCATATCGTTCACCTGGCGGCGGTGTTGATGCCGTTCTGCCAGGTGAACCCGGTGAAAGGCGGCCTTATCGATGTGATTGGAACATTGAACGTGTTTGAAGGTGCCCGCGATGCCGGGCGTGCTGTGCGGATAGTCTACGCCAGTTCATCCGCCGTCTGGGGTCCCGAGGATGCCTATGAGGCCCGGGCGCTGTCTGAGACCGATTCGCCCAAGCCATCCACCCATTACGGCGTCTTTAAGCAGGCCAATGAGGGCAATGCCGCCGCCTTCTATGCCACGAACGGGATTTCGAGTATCGGGCTGCGTCCGTGGACGGTGTATGGCGTTGGCCGCGACATCGGACTTACCGCCGCGCCCACCATCGCGATGAAGAACCTCGTACTAGGGTCGCCGTACAAGATTCCATTGGGCGGCTACATGGACCTCCAGTATGTCGACGACGTGGCCGAATCCTTTAACCGCTCTCTGCTCTGTTCGCTCGAAGGCGCGCATGTTTTTAACCTGGCGGGCGACGTGATTCACATGAACGACCTGGTAAATACGATGGAGCGGATTCGTCCCGGAGCGGCGAAGCTGATATCCGCCGGGGGTCCTCAGGTGCCCGTAGCCTACCGCATGAGTGACGCCGCCTTGCGCGATGCTGTTCCCGGCATTCCGAAGACAGGGTTAGAGGATGGCATGCGCCAAACGATCGAGATGTACGAGAAGCTGAAGGGCCTCGGCCGGCTCTCCCGTTGAAGTTCATCGGGCAGCCGGAGGTTACCGTACCTGCGGCAGGCGGGACGGGCCGCTACGCTCAACTCATAAGCCACGCAAAACCGCTCCCATCCATCCAATCGCGGCCGACGCCGCCACCACGATCAGCGTGTCCACCCTGGTAAACGCCAACACGGCAAAGCTCGCCACCGCCACCACGGCCGTGACGGCATCCGTAATCGTGGCGCGGCCGATCGGCAGCGCGGATGAGATCAGCAACCCGGCCGCCGAGAGAAGCAGTGCGCGAATGGCGCCGCGCACGGCGGGATGCGCGGCACGGCGGGAAAAGAATCGCAGGATCGGCAGTATCAGAAACGCCGGGGTAACCATCGCCGCGTAGCCGGCCACCGCGCCCGGTATTCCCGCTACCAGAAAGCCGATACTCACCACATAGAGCCCGTTGGGGCCGGGACCGGTACGGCCCGCGGCCACGGCGGTGTTGAGCTGGCGCTCGGTAAGCACGTGGCGCCGCACCACCAGATCGGCATGGAGAATGGGTAGCGAGCTCAGCCCGCTGAATGAGGTAAGCGTGGACTTCAGCAGAAAGAAGTAGAGCAGCCAAACGCTCACTTAGCCTCCTCTTCGCGCCATAGACTGCCCATGAGCGCCGCCGCGCCCATGATCTGCAGGGGACTCCACTGCGGCAGTTCGCGCAGCAATAGCGTTCCCCCCGTAATCGCCAGAATGCGCAGCCACCCCATGCCCCTCATGCTTGGCTTGATGAGCATCCATACAGACGCAACCATCATGCCCACCACCGCCGCCAGTATGGCCGACACCGTGGCATGAGCCACGGTGTTGCCGCTGGAGGATTCAAATAGAACTGTCAGCCACACCACAAGGACAGCGGCCGGCGCGGAGGAGGCAATCACCGCTCCTACCGACGCGACCCAACCGCTCAGCATATAGGCGGAACCCGCGCAAAACGCCAGCACATTGGTTCCGGGCGTGATGCGCGCCGCGGAATAGGCAAGCCCGAATTGGGCGGCGGAAAGCCACCCTCGGAGATCACCCAACTCCCGCCGCAGCACGAGCATGGTTGGATCGCCGCCGCCAAATGTGGTGTTTCCCGCCTTGAGATAGATAAGCAGCAGTGAGAAAAGAGGAGGCCGCTTGGCGGTCACTGCTTCCATGCGCGCTCCACTTCCTGGCGCCGCGCGAGCAGCTCTTCATGATCCAGATGCATTTGCTCCGCGTAGGCGGAGGAGAACTGTAGAATGCGGTTGATGTAGCGGCCTTCGGCGGCGGCTATGCGCAACGGGATGCGCCGCGGCCCTTCCTTACCGGGCGTGCCAAGAAGGTGGCAGCGGGCGAGAATAGACCCGAACAGCGCGGCCGCGCTTTGGAAAGACGAGCCGCGGCGGAAATCTTCAGCGGCGAACCGTTGGTCGTTTGCCCCCCATTCGCGAGCTTGCATTGGCATGTCCAACATTCGCGTATACCCCAGGTAGCGCTTGGGAGAAACCTGCAGAATTCTCATGGCTTCAAACACGCTCTTCGCCCGCGACCGGCTGCTATGGGGCTGTGGGGAATCATAGGCCGAATCGAGCGCCTGCTTCCATTCCATGAGCCGCAGGGAGGAATAGGTGGTGCGTTTTCGCTGCCCCTTATCGAGCAGCACCGCATAGCGAACGCGGCCAAGACTGCCGTTACCCGCCGTGCGGGCGGCAATATCCTGAAAACGGTAGCGCCCCGGGCGGGCGTCCCGCGGAGCGAGACAATCCTTCAAGAACATTGGCAGTGCCCGCAGCGCGGCTTTACGCTCCGCTTCGGTGACCGGATGCAGATCCTGCCTCAGGCGGAACACAAACTGGCCGGGAGCGGCTTCATTCGCCAGGCCCTTCAAAAACTCCGCCCGCGACTTCTCTTGCGCCAGGGAAAGCAGCGCACGCACGGGCCCGCCATTGCCCTGCGCTTCGAAATCTTTACGACGCAGGTTCGCCCCGCGGTGCAGCCCCTCGATCCAGGCGCGCACTGCACCCTCGGCGGCGTTCAGCCCGTCACCCAAAGTATGTCCGATCTCCAGCGCCGACAGGATGAGGCTGGTGGAGAGGCGCCGGATGTCCAGTTCGTAGAGTCCGCTCGTGGCCTCATCGAAATCATTAATGTCATACACAATCTCGCCGCCGATGGAACGAAAGGTCCCGTAGTTCTCCGTGTGCACATCTCCGACGATGCGGCCATGATCATCGAGCGGCCGAGGATCTCGAAACGGACCCGCCAGATCCGCCGCATAGAGGAAAAACGTTCCGCGAAAGAACCGGAAGGGGGAGGCGGTCATCTTCTGAAGCTTCAGCAGCAGATCGGACGACCGGAAGGGACGGTGCCACTTGAGGAGAGCATCTACCGCGCTGCGCACGTCTTTCAGCATACCCGGAACCATAATCTTCGGGTCTAATGACCGAACCGCCCCATCCTTTGCGCCTGGGCTTGTTAGGGAGGCTGCAATGAGGCACGTCGTACCGTTTCCGTCGGCGCCCGGGGTCAAAAGATTGCCGTTCGCCTGGATCGAAAGTCAGGCATGGAACTTTCCCACCCTCTGGGACGCCATCGATCGCAATAACAAGAACAAGGCCAACATGCCGGACGCGCTCCTGCTGACGATGTTCTTCGAGGAGACCGGGTTCTGTAACATCCAGCAGGCCGGGGCGAACGGGCCGGCGGTGGGCTTCGGCCAGATCGAGGTCGGAAATCGCGACAAGTATCGCTTCTACCAGTGGCTGAACGATCCCGACTTCCCGGTCAGCGATGAGTTTATCGCCAAGCTCCGGATAGAGCAGCTGGACGCCCCCACTTACAAGACCAAGCTGTCGATCCGGGAGAAAGTGAAAACGAAGATGCTCGGCAGCAAGGAATTCTCGGTACAGATTTTCTGCAAATATTTCGAGTTTCTTTCCACCGTGGATCACAAAAAGCAGAATGGATTGGTGGCAGCGCAGATTGCTTCCCACAGCGAGTACAAAGACCGCTTTAATGGCGGCTTCCATCTGCTTTCGGCGGCAATGAACAAGGATTGGAACGGCAGCGAATCTCTGGCGTTGCGGGCGGCGCTCATTAACGCTCTTAACTTCGCCCGCCGCCGCGGGCCCGGGGAGCCGCTGTCCAATAAGGATAATCCGATCCCGCCGGATGGGAAAAACGCGTACACCGAATTTTGGGACTGGATTCTGCCGCCCGCCTGGCTGGATGCGCAGTGTGGACAGACAATTCTCAAAGTGGCGATCTGAAGCTCAGTGGCCGGCGGCAGCGGTCTCCGGTTGAATCACCGGCGGCTTGATTCCGTCCGGGATTTTAACCAGCATCTGCTCCTTGCGGATAATCAATGCCGCCGTGCTGTAGCTGGCCTGCTCGAAACCATGGCCGTGGGTGATGGCGTCGGTGGGACAGGCTTCCACGCAATAGCCGCAGAAGATGCAGCGGCTGTAATCGATATTGTAGACCTGCGCGTAACGCTCGCCGCCGCTGATGCGCACTTTTTCGGTGTTCTCCGCGCCTTCAATATAAATGCAATCGGCCGGACAGGCAGCCGCGCACAGGAAGCAGGCAACGCATTTCTCCATCCCGTTGTCGTCGCGCTGCAGAACGTGCGAGCCGCGGTAGCGCTCCTGAAAAAGCGCCGGACCGTCGGGGTAATCCTCAGTGATCGTGGGCTGCAGCATCTCCTTGAACGTGATGCTCATCCCCTTTGCCAGTGCCGCGGCCGAACCTAGAATCTCCTGAATTTTCGCCATGTTTGTTTCAGTCTAGCAGGATGATGCCCGCCCTCCGCACGGGAGGGTTAATTTTTTGATCGTCAACCAGGCCGGAGTTCCGGTACCCTGTCGCCCTCATGGAAAATCGGCATGGCCGCGCGCCGCGACAGCGCTTGCATGTCGGCCTTGCCCCACCCTTCCCACGCCTCTGAGATCGTGGCATCGCATTCGACTTGAAAGAAAGAGGGAACCGACGAGATCTGAAACGCGTTGCTAGCCGGGTATCGCAGATCCTTGCCATCCAGCAGGACAGGCAAACTCAGTTTGAACTCTTTCAGGAATCGCTGGGTGGACTTTGCATCATCCTGTGAGATGAGGAAAATACGAATCCCGGAGTTATCCCGGATGCGCTCGAGGAATGGCAGCGCAAACTGGCATACCGGACAGGAACCTTTGTAAAAGACGAGCAGGACTGGAGCGTGGCGAAGGATTTCCTCCAGCGTCATCTGGCCGCCCGCAATCGTGCGAAGGAAAAAGGAGGGCGCTTTGACTCCGGCCGGCAGCATCGCTTTTTTCAGTGTAACAGCCCGATGAGTTGCTGCGCCGCGATGAGCAAAGGGTCCCATACGGTGGAATAAGGGGGAGCGTAGGAAAGATCCAGATACTGGAAATCCTCGACCAGCATCCTTTGGGTGAGCGCGGTGGCAATCACGTTGATGCGGCCGCCTACACCCTCTTCCCCTACGATCACGCCCCCAATCAGGCGGCCGGTGCGGCGGTCGGCCGTAAGCTGTACGGAGTTCGGCCGCCCGCCAAAATATCGCGGACGCTCCTGGCTTTCGATTTGCACCGAGACCGGATCGAAGCCGTCCCGCTTCGCCTGGGCATCGGAGAGTCCGGTCATGCCGACACCGAGCCCGCAAACGCGGACAATCGACGTGCCGGCGATTCCAGGAAAACGCTCTCTCCCGCCGGCGGCGCACGCACCGGCGACACGGCCCATTTTGTTAGCGGTGGTGCCCAAGGGGATCCACACCGGACGATTTGTCACCAGGTGCATCGTTTCCGCGCAATCCCCGGCGGCGTATACACCGGTAAGATTGGTTTCCATGCGCTCGTTCGAGCGGATCGGGCCGCTGCGGCCAAGTTCGATTCCCGCTTCCGCCGCCAGCGTGACGTTGGGCTTGAGCCCTGTGGCAACCACCACGAGGTCGGCCTCGGGTATGGTTTGCTGCGGGGTATTTAGCTGGAGCTTGACGCGGCACCGATCGAGATGCTTCGCCACCACCGCGGTGAGCCACGGATCTTCACGCCTCAGGACGTTGTCTGACCGCTGATAGACAGCGACCTCCATCCCTTGCGCACGAAGCGCTTCCGCCGCCTCCAGACCGATGTAACCCGCGCCCACGATGGCGGCCCGTTTGGGCTTGCGGGCATCCATAAATGCCTTCAGCCGCTCGGCCGTGTCCCATGTGTCGAGCGTGAAGACATGAGGCTGATCCGCACCGCGTAAAAGGGAAAGGTCCCGGCGCGCTCCGGTGGCGAGGATAAGCTTGTCATAGTGCACGCGCTCGCCCGACCCGAGCGCCACCTCCCGCCGGCCGTGGGAGATCGACGCCACTTCCGTGTTCGTGCGCACGCGGATGTCCCGCTCACGGGCAAAATAATCCACCGTGTAGACTTGCAATTGATCGAGCGTCCGCACCTGGCCTTCAATATAGTAGGGAAGGCCGCAGGCCCCATAGGAGATATGGCTCGACTTCTCGAGCACCAGAATTTCTAAGGAGCGGTCCAGGCGGCGGGCGCGCGCGGCGGCACTCAAGCCAGCAGCCACGCCGCCGATTACCACCAGGCGCATTTATTCGCCGGCTTTTTCCTGCTGCTGCAGAAAATCCAGAATGTCAAACCGCTGGATCTCGCGGTTAGGAAAAAAACTGTTGACGGCTGCCTGCTCGTCATTGAACACTTCAAAAACGGTAGTCAGCTTGGTAAGCACGATCAACTCGATATTGCGTTTGCTCAGATTGAGCAGTTTCGCCATGCCGCCTTCTTTTTTGGCGCTCGTGTAGCAGATCACCAGGGTTCCGAGGCCGGTGCTGTCAATATAGTCCACCTCGGCGAGATTGAGCACAATATCCTTTTTATTCCCGTTAAGAAGCCGGCGCATCGTGTCACGGAGGTGACCCACGGCTTCGCCCACCACGAGGCGTCCATGCATATCGAGAACGGTGACGCCCTCCCGGTCGCGCTCGCTGATTTCGAGATCCATGGGGATGCCGTTATTGTAACGCAGGAGTGAGGCGGCAATGGCGAGGCTGTAAACGCCTGAAATATTCTGGTACGGGAGTACTTCTTTCCGCGTCCTATAAATAGATGCGTGGCCTGTAGATTCTTTTCGGGTCTATACTGGTTAAAAGTGGAGGTGGCTCCCGTTATGAAGTTCTTTCTGCGCCCGGCCGTTTGGGTGCTTTTTTCTGTGTCGCTGGTTGGAGTGGGACGCTCCGCAGCCGTCAGCTCGGCTGAGGACATCCAAGCGAGCCTGCGCACGTTCACCAAGGTGTTTGAGGTTGTCGAAGCCAATTACGCCGATCCGGTAAAGGCCGATAAGGCGATCTACGATGGAGCCATCCCGGGCATGCTGCGGACGCTCGACCCGCATTCTAATTTCTTTGATCCAAAAGAGTTAGAGCGTTTTCGGGAAAACCAGCGCGGCCAGTATTTCGGCGTGGGAATGTATGTGGGTTTACGCAACGGGCATGTAACCGTGCAATATCCTTTTGAGGGATCGCCGGCGAAGAAGGCGGGCTTGCGGCCGGGCGATCAGATCTTTATCGTGAATGACCGCAGTACGGAGCGCGCCACGGTGGAGGACGTTGTATCGCTATTGAAGGGGCCGCGCGGGACGCCCGTTCAGATTTCGGTCAAGCGGGAAGGTGTGGATAAGTTGATTCTTTTTAGCCTGGTGCGTGACCAGGTGGACCGGCCCTCGGTTCCGACCGCGATTTGGCTGAAGCCGGGAACGGCCTACATCCGGATAGAGTCCTTTAATGAGAATACGAGCCGTGAATTTGAAGGGGAGCTCAAACGTCTGAGCGAAGAGAAAATCGAGGGCCTCATTCTCGATCTTCGCGACAATCCGGGCGGCATTCTTCAGGAAGCGGTAGCCATCAGTGAGCGCTTTCTGGAGCGCGGGCAGGCAATCGTCTCCCAGCGGGGCCGCATCTCCACGGAAAAGGCCTACACGGGCCGCCGCGGCAACAACGGACGCAAGTATCCCATTGTTGTAATGGTGAGCCGCGGTTCGGCCTCCGCCGCGGAAATCGTGTCCGGTGCGCTTCAGGATCATGACCGGGCGTGGATTTTCGGCGAGAATACGTTTGGCAAGGGTCTGGTGCAGGCTCCCTATCAGCTTTCCGCCGACTGCTCTCTGCTGCTGACGATCGCGCGCTTCTATACGCCCAGCGGCCGCCTCATCCAACGCGATTACAGCAAGGGTACTTTCTTCGACTACTACTACCGGCAAAACACCGCCACGCGAAACGAGCGGGACCAGAAAGTGACCGACAGCGGGCGCAAAGTGTTCGGCGGCGGCGGTATTTCCCCCGACGAGAAATATGAAACACCCAAGCTGAACAGGGTGCAGCAGCAACTGCTGGGGCGGGGGATGTTTTTCTACTTTACCGCCAAGTACTTCGGCCCACGGGAGGCGAAGCTGCCCGCGGACTGGGAAGTAGACGATGCCATGCTGAAGCAATTTCAGACCTTCCTCAAAGAACGTAAGGCTCCGGTCGATGAGGCGGAGTTCACGGCCAATCAGGATTGGATCCGCCGTCAGATCAAACTCGACATGCTCACCACGGCTCGTGGTAAGGAAAAGTCCGATGAAGTGGCGGTAGCCACCGATCCTGAAGTTTTGAAGGCAGCTGATAGCCTGGTGCGCGCCCGCGCGCTGCTCGACAAGACCAAGAGGATGATCGCGGAACGTAAGAGTCAATAAACTCGGGACGCAACATTCTCGATGGACCCGCGTGAGATGCAGCCGGCACAAAGTCCGAGTCGCGTTCAGCTAGATTTGGCTGCTGTTCTGATCCTGGCGGCGACCAGACCCATACCGATCAGCGCAAAAGTGGCTGGTTCGGGAGCCTCGGAACCGTCAAAGCGGTTCGCCGTATAGTAGCTGTAGGGACCGAAGAGGAAACCGATGGCGCCGATTGCCGAGGTTTCCATATTGGCTGGCGCATCGAACCGGAAGATTACCTGATTGATCACTACCGGCGTGCCCACAAGTCCCGGCTGGTTGAGCCTGGCGGCGTTGCTGACGATGCTGAAATCGACTCCGCCGGGGGCGATTGTACCGGAAAGGTTCGTCGGGCCGATGAGGTTGGCGGCCTTCAGGAAGCCGAAATCGGTTGCGCTGATCAGGTGAGTAGCTCCGGTGGCCGCATAGGCCCACTCACCGCTTACATTGTTTGTGCCGTTAGGGCAGATGATGCAGTTTTTGATGGACCCCATGTTTGCGGAAGCGCTTAAGGGGGTAACGGTTACGTCGGGCGCGTCGAAGTAAACAGCGGTCAGCACATCGCCCGGGGAAGCGGCTCCCATGATAGAAGTGTTCGACAGGGTAACCTGTAGTTGCCCGCTGCTGAGCATGGTAAACGATACGGATGCGCTGTTTTGGCCGCTGGTGGCGGAGTAGACAAGGCTTGCGCCACGGCAGATCGTGGTGAACGCCAAACAGGCGAATAGGGAAAGGACGCGTTTCAAAGGTTGATTTTCCGCAACGGTTTCCGACGGATCACCGGTGCACACTCAGAGTAGAGGCCAAGCCATCGATTCCCAATGGGAGGGGCGGCTTATTCAGGTGGTACTTTGAAGGCTCGGCTACCGGTGTCCGCCAAGCCGCGAAGTACTGGTCCTGGGCGGGCGATTTCTTGCGCGCCCGATCGTTGGTAGGATAATCACATGTTTCCCCGTGTTGTTACCGGATTCTTGTTTCTGACTACCGTGGTGTGCGCGGCCGATTGGCTTACATTCGCTGGAGATCCGCAACGCAGCGGGTGGGCGCGTGAGGAAGAAACGCTGAACGCGACGAATGTGAAGGGTTTGAAGCTCGAGTGGACATTGAAAGTGGATAACGTTGCGAAAGAGATGTATTCCCTCACCGTTCCGGTGGTGGTGAATCCGGTGATCACGCAACGCGGGTTTAAGGAACTCCTGTTTGTGGCGGGTACATCCGATGTCCTGTACGCCATCGATGCGGATACCGGGAAAATGTTCTGGCAGAAAAAATTCACGGCCAACGGAGAGGGAAAACAAAAGCCCCATTGGTTGTGTCCGGTGGCGCAGAACGCCACGCCG
>DATLCW010000296.1:0-9901 GCA_035526195.1 Bryobacteraceae bacterium | reverse complement strand
CCTGCAGTTCCGCCAACGCCACTGGCTTGCTGATGTAGTCGTCCATTCCGGCGGCGAGGCATTTCTCTTTATCGCCGACCATCGCATTGGCGGTGAGCGCGCAGATCAGCGTACGCCGCGCCGGCCCTTCAAGTCTGCGGATTTCCGCGGTCGCGGCAAAACCGTCCATCTCGGGCATCTGACAATCCATTAGAATCAGATCGTACTGCGTCTTGCGCAGCGCCTCCAGCGCTTCCAGGCCATTGTTGACGACATCCGATTGAAGTCCGAGCTTTTGCAGCAAGCGCGTGGCGATGCGCTGATTGATCAGGTTATCTTCCGCCAGCAGCACTCGCGGCTGATCCCGGCCGGGGCGCTTCTGTTGCTCCGCCAGTGTGTGCCGCGTCACCATCGGAACAGCCTCCGAAACCGCCGCTACCCGCCCTTTTGCGGCCAGGGACTGCGACATGGTTTCATAGAGTTGCAACTCTCTTACCGGCTTGCTTAAATACCCCGCATATCCTGCCTCGCGTAGATGCAAGCCATCGCCGCGGATGGGTGCCGCCGTAAGTGCCACAAGAGCCGTACCGTGCAACCGCTCGTCCGCCTTCAGGGCGGCGCCAATCGCCTCCGCCTGGACACCCGGCGCATCCAGATCCACCAGCGCCAGCCGGTAGGGGCTTCCGTTTTCCAGACCGTGATGCAGGGCCGAGGTGAGTTGGGCGAGGTTTGAAACCTGCCGGCACGCGCATCCCCACTTCTCTAGAAACTGCCGTAACGGAGTGGACGGTATGCCCGGAGCCGCCAGCAGCACCACCGGTACGCCGCGCAGCTTCCCGTCTTTTCGAACGGTCACGGCTTGCTCTTCCTCTAGGGGTATCACTGCCGGAGCCCGTTCAAATACTACCGTGAAGAAAAATGTGCTGCCGCGGCCCTCTTCGCTGTTAAATCCAACCTCGCCCCCCATCATCTCCACCAGTTGCTTGCTGATTGCCAATCCTAAGCCGGTACCGCCATATTTGCGAGTGGTCGAATTGTCCCCCTGCACAAAGCTTTTGAACAGCTTCTCTTTGTAGGCCGGAGAAATGCCGATCCCCGTGTCTTGCACCATAAATCGCAAAGTTACAGCCTGCTCCCGTTCCGCGATTAACTCCGTGAACACACTCACTTTTCCCCGTTCCGTGAATTTGATCGCGTTGCCCAGCAGATTGTTCAGAATCTGCCGCAGCCGTCCCGGATCCCCCACCACGTACGTGGGTACATCCTCGGTGGCGGCGCAGGTGAACTGCAGGCCTTTCGCCCGTGCGCGGAGGGCGCACATCGCGGCCATTTCCTCAACCGTCACCGCGAGGTCGAATGGGAGCCGCTCCAACCGCAGCTTCCCGGCCTCGATCTTTGAAATGTCCAGAATATCGTTGATCAGCGTAAGCAGTGCGTCGGCGGAGCTTTTCACGGCCGTGGAATATTCGCGCTGCTCGATACTGAGATCCGTTCCCAGCAGGAAATCGGTCATCCCAAGAATACCGTTCATCGGCGTTCGGATCTCATGACTCATGTTCGCCAGAAAGCGGCTTTTCATCTCCGTCGCTTCATGCGCGTTTGCCAGCGCCGTGGCCAGCTCTTCATTCTTTCCTTCCAGCTCCAGCGCATAGTGCTCCAGGCGCTCTTCGGCCAGACGCCGCTCGGTGATCTTCCGGATGACCGCGATCGCCTCATCCCGGTAATTGGGGCAGAATCGCGATTCGTAAATTTCCTGTTGGCCCGCCGATTCAATGGCAAATTCAAACAGAACCATCGAGTGTATTTTCTTCAGCCTGCTCAAAGCCTGGGCGATTTTCAGCCCTTCCGCCGGGGGCAGCACTTCGGCGAATCGCTTCCCGATCAGGCTCTCTGGCTTGGCAAAGGCGTCCGCCGCTTGTCCCGCCTTTACATCCAGAATCCGGCCGTCGCCGTCCAGCCGGATCAGCATGTCCGGCAGCGCCTGAAATAGAGCGTTCAGTTCGGTGGTGGTGCGGAAAACCTTCTCCTGATCCTGCTGCTGCTCCGTAATATCGATGGAGGCGAGCAGCATGCCGCGAACCGCCCCAGTGGCGTCATGTAAGAGGCTTTCATGAATCTCGAGCGTAATGGCCTCGCCGTTTGGCCGTACGTAACGCCGCCTTACGGGAAGAAGGCTGGCTCGGCCGCTTAACTTCCGCTTGATTTCCTCCCGCAGCTTGTCCCTGTCTTCCTCGGGAGCGAATTCCCAGCAGGGCTTCCCGATCATGCCGGCGGGACTCAGGTAGCGCATCGCGCATTCCCGGCGATTTACCCGCACGATCACTCCGAGCGCATCAATCTCCTGATAGCCCAACGGCGCGCTCTCAAAGAGAGCGTCTTCCCGGGAGTTGTCCGGCGGAGGGGAAGAAGAGGATCGCGGGGTGCATACCCGGTACAGCCAGACCGTGATCACGAACGCAAGCAGCGCGGCACAGAGCCAAAACACCAGGGTCCCAGTCCTTTTAGTTGATTCGCTGATATTCTATCGGCCAATAGCCTTAGATGCTTTATGCGAACGGGCGGCGATCGGAACACTCGCCTTAACTGCTTGCTTTTTCAAATGCTTCCGCCAACCGGAACATTCCCGCTTCGTTGAAGTGGCGGGTAAGAATCTGCATACCCACCGGCAATCCCTCTAAGGTCTTGCCGCAAGGCACGCTCATACAGGGAATTCCCGCTAGGTCCCCGGTGATCGTGTAGATATCGGAAAGGTACATCTGTAGCGGGTCCGCCATTTTTTCGCCCAGGCGGAAAGCCGGAAAAGGCGAAACCGGCGTGATCAACGCATCCACATGTTCAAAAGCGGCTACGAAGTCCTGAGTAATCAGCCTCCGTACCTTTTGTGCCTTCAAATAATAGGCCTCGTAGTAGCCATGGCTGAGGACGTACGTACCGAGCATGATCCGCCGCTTGCATTCCGCCCCGAAGCCTTCTCCGCGCGTGTTCCGATACATGTCGCTGAGAGCGCTCGAATTCGCCGGCCGCGAAGTGTACCTTACGCCGTCGTAGCGGGCGAGATTCGAGCTCGCTTCCGCGGTACAGATAATGTAGTATGCCGCAATCGCGTATTGGGTATGAGGCAGGCTTACGTCCACCACTTCACACCCTAGCGCTTTCATCCGGTCCACCGCCGCCAGAATATGATCGCCGGTGTCGCTCGCCAAGCCTGCGAAGTACTCTTTCGGCAGTCCGATCTTCATGCCCCGGACGCTGCCTCCCAGCGCCGCGCCATAATCCTCGACGGGAGCGGAAGCGGACGTCGAATCCATCTCATCCCGGCCGGCAATTACCTGCAGCAGCGTAGCCGCGTCGGAGACGTTTCTACCGAATGGCCCGATGTGATCCAAAGAACTGGCGAAAGCCGTCAACCCGTACCGCGAAACGCGGCCGTAGGTCGGCGTGACGCCCACCACGCCGCAAAAAGATGCCGGCTGGCGAATCGAGCCGCCGGTATCCGATCCCAGTGACACCACAGCGGTTCCCTGGGCGACCACTGCGGCCGAACCGCCGCTCGATCCCCCGGGAACGCGATCGAGCGCCACCGGATTTCGCACCGGACCGAATGCCGAGTTCTCATTCGACGAGCCCATGGCAAACTCATCGCAATTCGTTTTGCCGATGATTACGCCGCCCGCCTGTTCCAGCTTTATGACCGCCGTGGCATCATAAGGCGAAATGTAATTTGCGAGCAGGCGGGAGCCGCAGGTCGTGCGCACACCACGCGTAACAATGACATCCTTTACGGCTACCGGAACCCCTCCCAGGGGGCCGGGGTCTTCTCCTCTGGCGATCCTGGCGTCCACGCGGCGGGCGGCATCCATGGCCCTCTCCTCGCAGAAGTGGAGATAGGCATTGGTTTTGGGATTTTCAGCCTCCGCAAAGAGCAGGACTTCCCGCGTCAGCTCAGCAGCGCTGAAGCGCTTTTCCGCCAGGCCTTTCCGGATTTCACCGATCGTCAGTTCGGAAACCGCGAACCTCATCGTTCGATGACCCTGGGTACTTTGAAGTAGCCGTTGCCGCTCGCCGGCGCATTGGCCAGGGCTTCCCGGTTACTGAGCGGCGGCTTTTCGCGATCGGGGCGCAGCGTCGCGGCCTCTCCCGCGTCATGCAACACCTGAGCCATGGGTTCCACGCCCGACGTGTTCAATTCGTTGAGTTTCTCCATGTGCGTCAGAATGTCCGTCAAATCGTGCGCCATCTGGTCAATTTCTGGCGCCGTAAGGCTCAGATTGGCCAAGTCCGCCACATACCGCACCTGCTCTTCCGTAATTTTCAAGCGCTTGCCTTTCTCCTTGCCGACCGGTATACCCGGCGCATCCCCGGATCCTGGATGCGATCCGCTTCATCCGCCGCGCTCGCGGCCGCCGCGGTGGCTGGAAGGCGTCTCGGCGGAGCGACCCGAAAATCGAGGCTGCTCACGATGCCGGATCCTAATACATGGTCCAACTGCCCCAAAATCGAGGGTCTCAAGGCCCCGAGCTGCGCCTGCCAGATAGCGTCTTCCACTTCCACGATCAGCCGGGTCCCATCCAGGAAGACCGGCCGCGTATGGGCTGCCACTGTTTTGCCGACGGCTGCGGGCCAGGCCCCTGGGGCAAGATGATACGTCTTGACACCAGCTACTTCGATCGCTTTGATTTTAAGTTTACCGAGGATCCGGCCGGCGCGTTCCATAGCGAAGCCATTATTCTAGCCCATTATGTCTCTCATCGTTGAGCCGCTCGGAACCGCCGGGCGGATGGACGGAGTAAGATGAAAAGTTCATGCTGATTCTTGCCTCGAAATCGCCCCGCCGTCAGGAGATTCTGAGCGCTGCCGGCATTCCGTTCGTAATCCGTACCGCTTCGATTTCCGAGTTTCGCCAGCCCGCCGAACCGGCGCCGGAATACGTCCGGCGGCTGGCTCGAGAGAAAGGAGAGGCCGTCAATGGCGGGCCGCTGGACATCGTCCTGGCAGCCGACACCGTGGTCGTGGTGGGCGCGCAGGTCCTCGAGAAACCACGGGACCCCGAGGACGCGGTTCGCATGCTGGGGATGCTGGCGGGCAGGGAACACTCCGTCCTCACCGGAATCTATCTGCGGGGCGCGGGAAAGACGGTCCAGGACCTTTCCGAAACACGAGTGAGATTCTCGCCTTTGGATGAGCAGGAAATCCGCGCCTACGTCGCCAGCGGCGAGCCGATGGACAAAGCGGGCGGATACGGAATTCAGAGCCTCGCATCGAAGTTCGTGGAGCACCTCGACGGTTGTTATTTCAACGTCGTTGGGCTGCCGGTCTCACTGGTTTACCGTCATTTAAAGACCCTCGAAAATTATGTGGCGCAGTGGGCCACTTGACTCTTGACAGGCAGCCCGGACGGATGCACAATACGGATGAAGGCAGCAGTTGAAACGCCTTTCTTCTCCGCAAGGAGGTGCTTAGATAGAACCGGACAATCGAGGGGGCGGCAAGCCCTGATCTTTTCTTGTGAAACGGGTTCGCGCACTGCCGGATCAGGCGCTAAAAGAGTGCCCGGCATTCGATGCCAATTGATGGAGTCCACGGCCCCGGGAGAAAAGATGAGGATAAGCCGCCCCTTTCGTGTTTCTCTGCTCCTCCTCGGCACCGTACTTTCCGCTCCAGCAGAAGTTCTTGAAGCTTTTGGCCTACATTGGGACGTTCCGGCAGCCTCCGATTGGAGGTTTCAAAACAACGTCCTCCACCTGCTCGTTCCTCGCCCCTCCACACATCCGAGACGTCCGTCCCAATTCGCCCTGGCGCAAACTCCAAGCTACACCAAAGTAACCTTCGAAGCGGAAATGCAGCCGGAGCCGAAAGCAATCCGCAATCGCCGCAATTCTCTCATTCTCGTGTACGCCTGGCGCGACCAGGATCACTTCAATTACGCCCACCTCTCCGTCGATTCAGCCAGAGAGGCTGCCGTCCATAACGGCATCTTTCATGTATATGGAGGGGACCGTGTGCGCATCAGTTCCCAGGATGGGCCTGGCACTCTCACCGATGGCAGGTGGCATCAGGTGAAACTGGTTTACGACGGTTCCACAGGCCGCGTGGATGTGTGGGTGAACGGTCAGACGTCACCCTCCTTGCGAGCCGTGGACATGAGCCTCGGCGCAGGAAAAATTGGAATCGGCAGTTTTTTCGATACCGGTACTTTTCGAAACGTCCGGATTAGCGGGAAGGATTAGCCGCAGCCCGCGCCGTGCCGTAGTTCCCGCTCCAGGCGCCGTGTGGCCCGCTCACTAATCAGGTCAGCCACCTTCGTAAGTAGTCCCGGTACATCCTGCGGCTCAATGAGGATCATTTGCTCGCGTTTATGCGCCACCGCCTCGTGATAAGCCTTGAATATGGCTGTGGCAGGCTGGTATTCCATCATCCGGGCATGCGCCAGAACCTGCAAACCCGCCTCCGGCGACTCCATTTGCAGATCGCTCAATACTAATTCGTACTCGCGGCGATCCATCTTTCCCACAGCTTCCGCCGCAGATGCTGCCGAATCAACGTTATAGCCGCCTGCCTCCAACACCGTTTGCAGTGTCAGGCGGGAGGTGGGATTGTCGTCCACCAGCAGCACTCGGGCCAGGTTCCGCGCCCCGGGCCGTGCCAGGCGGTTTCGTCTCAGGAGTCTGCGGGCCTTAGGATCCACGTTTCTACCCATAGGTAGTGTAACCTGAAAATCCTATTTTTGATCCCTCGGGTTTTGCGATGGAAACACTCGTGCGAAAATTTGGTCAATATTCTGCAGTTGCCGTTCCAACGAAAAGACCTCCGAAACCCCTTTCTTATTAAGATATTTGGCGATCTCTGGATCGGCCTGGATCGCTTCCCGGAAGTCGCCCTGCTCCTCCCAGGCGCGCATGGCATGATCCTGTACAGTCTTATAAGCCTTTTCCCGCAACATACCCGCCGCCGAAAGATCCAGGAGGAGCTGTCCGGAAAAAACGAGCCCATTCGTCATTTCCAGGTTTTTCCGCATCTGTTCGGGATAGACTCGCATGCCTTCCACCAGCCAGACAGTCTTGGCGAGCAGATAGTCAGTCAGAATACAGGAATCGGCCAGAATCACCCGCTCTACCGAGGAGTGGGAAATATCGCGTTCGTGCCACAAAGCAATGTTTTCGTAAGCCGCCTGTACATTAGAACGTAAGATTCGCGACAGGCCGCAAATCTGCTCACAAACGATCGGATTGCGCTTGTGCGGCATCGCCGAACTGCCTTTTTGTCCGGAAGCAAAGGGTTCCTCCGCCTCCCGCACTTCCGTGCGCTGCAAATGGCGAATCTCGAGGGCGATCTTCTCCAGAGCCGCGCCAATCAGGGCAAGAGCGGAAGCAAATGCCGCGTGACGGTCCCGGGAAATTACCTGCGAAGCGATCGGGGCCGGCCTCAGCCCGAGCTTCGCGCAGATCCGCTCCTCGGCTTCCGGTCCAATGTGCGCAAAGGTCCCCACCGCGCCTGAAATCTTGCCATACCGGATCTGCTCCGCGGCGAAATCGAGCCGCTCGATATTGCGCCGGATCTCATCATAGAACAGCGCCAGCTTCCAGCCGAAGGTGATCGGCTCTGCCTGCACGCCGTGCGTACGCCCGATCTGCACCGTATCCTTAAATTCGAAGGCACGTTGTTTAAGCGCCCCGGCGAGCCGCTCGAGCGATTGCCGGATCAGTGCCGAGGATTGCTGGATCTGCAGCCCCTGGGCGGTATCCACTACGTCATTCGAGGTAAGTCCGTAGTGGAACCAGCGGGAATCCGAGGCGTGTCCCGCGGCCTTCATGGTTTCCGCCACGGCGGTCGTGAAGGCAATCACGTCGTGCTTCACTTCCCCTTCAATCTCGAGGATACGCTCGACGGTGAAACCGGCATGATCGCGCAGAGATTGCGCCGCCGCCTGGGGCACGATTCCCAATTCCGCAAGCGACTCGCTGGCCGCCAGCTCCACCTCCAGCCACTGCCGGTACTTGTTCTCATCGCTCCAGATCGAGCCCATCTCCGGGCGGGTATAGCGGACTATCATAAGTTGTTCAAAAGTTGTACAAAATGTTTAAAACGCGAACACTTCGGATTGTTTCCCCGGTTCGGCGACCACCAGCCGTGTTCTTAGCCGCCGCCCTTCGATCGCTTGAGACGCCGTCAGCCGCACGATCTCCGGATGGTTGTTGTGCTCGCTCAAATGCCCTAACACCAGCGTCGCCGTCGAGGAGTCCAACTGATCCCGGATAAACGCGCAGACCACATCGTTGCACAGGTGGCCCCGGCGGCTCATCACTCGCTGTTTCACCGGCCACGGATACGGCCCCACCTTCAGCATATCGAGATCGTGATTCGATTCCAACAAAAGGAAGTCCGTATGTTTCAAATGGTGGCAGATCGATTCCGGCAGATAGCCGAGATCCGTCGCCACGCCGATCTTCACGCCCTCCGCATAGAAGCAGAATCCCACCGGATCAATGGCGTCATGCGGAATGGTGAAGCTGCTCACTTCGATATCGCCAATCGTGAAACGGGTCCCGGCCTGGAACGTTTCAAATCGGGGTATATATCCCTCGCAATCCAGGGACGATGCCGTCAGACGGCTCACATACACCGGTATATCCAGCTGCCGCCGCGCCTTGAGCTTTCTGACGATCGGCCCCAGCCCTGTCACATGATCCGAATGCTCGTGCGTGAGCACGATCGCATCAAGCCTGTCCGGATCCTCGCCGATGTTGACGAGCCGCTGGAAAGTCTCCCGGCAACTTAAGCCGGCATCCACCAGGATCCGCGTCCGGCTGGTGGCGATAAACATGGAATTGCCGGAACTGCTGCTGGCAAGAGCGCAGATCTTTACGATAGCGGGCCTCCCCTTAACTTACCTATCGTATCCCAGCCCGCTTCCATATCCCAGATTAAAATTGCATCGAAGAAATCTCTACGCGCGAGCGCCGGCCTTCCACCACTACGATTCCCGACTCGGTCACATGATAAAGCTGCCGGTCGCGAACGAGGTCATAACCGATTTCCGCGTCTTCGGGCAGGCGCACATTCTTATCCAGGATCGCCTTGCGAACTTTTGCCCGGCGGCCGATATCGCAGTTGTCGAACAGAATAGAATCCTCCACCATGGCCCCCGTGTGCACGCGCACATTGCGTCCAATGATGGAGTTCCGCGCGAAGCCGCCCGAAAGAATCGATCCTCCGGCTACGATCGAGTCGATCGCCTGGCCGCGTCTGCCCTCCTCGTCAAAAGTAAATTTGGCGGGCGCATCCTCATAACCCGCCGTGCGCAGCGGCCATTGCCGGTTGTAAAGGTTCAATTGCGGAGTAACCGAGCGCAAATCCATGCTGGCGTCATAATAGGCATCCAGGGTTCCCACGTCGCGCCAGTAAGAGATGGAGCCTTCGGGATCGCCCGGAATCTTGTTCTTGCGGAAATCGTATGCATACATATCTCCCCGCTCTACCAGCCGCGGCAGAATATCCCTTCCAAAGTCATGGGTGGAATCTTCCCGCGCCGCATCGATATACAATTCCCGCAGAAGCAGTCCCGTGGAAAAGACGTAGTTTCCCATGGACGCGAAAAAGCAACTCTCATCGTCCGGCATCGAAGGCACTACCGCTTTCTTCTCGTGGAAGGCCTTGATCACTCCGTCCGTGGTTACTTCAATGGCGCCGAATTCCTTCGACAGGCTTTTCTCCACCGGGATAGCCGCCACCGTCACCTGGGCGCGCTTCTGCTCGTGAAACTCGATCATCTCCCGGATATTCATCCTGTAGATGTGGTCGGCGCCGAAAATGCAGACCAGGTGCGGATCGGCCTGCTCAATCAGGTTGATGTTCTGATAGATCGCATCGGCTGTGCCCTGGTACCAGTTCTCTCCGTCGGAGCGCATCTGCGCCGGCACCGGGA
>DATLCW010000278.1:0-7118 GCA_035526195.1 Bryobacteraceae bacterium | reverse complement strand
GAGGGCCAGGCGCGGTGCGACCCTTGGCGTAGAGAGCGTTCTGCTCGGCATACGTCCTCGTACCGGAGATGATTCGGACGTCAATGCCTTCCGGCTGCATAGCCGCAACAGCCTTTTCCATGAAACGCCGAGCAGCAAGCTGAGTCCGAGGAGTCAGCGTTGCGATATTCTTTTCTGTACGTTCGTCGAAGGACATCAGAATGGACGTTGAATGCTGCTGTTCGCCCACACGCCGCGCTTCGGAATAGTCGATGGCGGCATTCCAAGACTGCCAAGTGGTTGTGGCTGGCTGAAAGGCTGCGGCTGGCTGAAGGGCTGACCTTGAGGCGGCTTGTAAAGTCCGAGCTTTTGAAGGTATGCCTTCAAAGCTTCGGTTGATATGTCGGCAGAGCTTTGCGCCTGGGCAGGAAACATCTGTCCATTGTCTTCGGGGCGCTGAGCAAAAATGGACTGGTTCATCGGTTCAGAGTTTTCCGAGCAGTAGAAGAACGATGAGGATGACGGCGATCAGGGTCACCAGAGAGGCACCACCACGATAGCCACCGTAGAAACCCCAACCGCCGCCAAAGAGCAGCAGAAGGATAAGAACGATAAGGAGAAGGTTCATACTTTTTCAGCGAGTAATGGTTTAGGAACAAGTAACGGAGAAACGTGAAGCAAACCTGGCGAGATTTCCGAGGCAGGCATTCTGACGAACGGAAACACATCTGCGTGGTTGAGGGCCGCGATCACCAGCTCGGAGCAGAACCAATGGTCGTTCTCTGGCATGGCAGTCCGGGAGATGAAACGGATGATTGCCCAGTAATCGTATTTCTTTCCAACCTGCGACATGGCGTAGGCGATTGCCTTGTCCCACTGAGCGTCCGTCATGGACGGGATAACGAAACGTTCGACGTTGGAGTAATCGGTGAGGAACTGAACCCTCACTCCCTTTCCCTGCCAAGCCTCGACGATCGAACCGTCGCGCATCATGATTGCTGCGTGAGAGAACCGGCCACGGGTCTGCCATTGAATGAGCTTTGAGAGGAAACCTCGTCCTTTGAAGAGCAGAATGCTCGGTTCGATCTGAACGGTGTTCATTTGTCGAAAAACTTTTCAAACACTCTCCAGATGAAGATCACGACGAAAGTTGCACCGCCAGCCCAACCGACGATTCCTAACTTCCAGTCCTCCATCTTTTTCATCCGTTCTTCAAGCGTCGTCAGACGAGAGCTGTCTTGCTTGATGCCGGCGATCTGGTACTTAATTTCGAGTAATTTGTCGCTGTGATCTTTTAAGATAATACGAACCTCCTCGTGCCATTTCGCCTCATCTTCAGCCTTCTCGCGTTGGAGACGCTCAAGATCTTGGCGGATTTTTCTGTTCTCGCTCGTTTCTTCAGACATCAGACAGGAAGTTTGGTGATTGTCTCCGCGATCTTTTCATTTATCTTGTTGATTTTTTCTGAGCGTTCTTTCAGATTGTCATTTATCTCCTGTGCAACTCCAGCTTCGTAAGCCTTGGCTGCCAGGTTATCGGTGGAGCAGACGTGTTCCCCTGTTTCGACTTCGATCAAAGCGCCGCAGTGCGGGCAGGAGGCCCGAATAACTTCGTGAGTCATCGAGGAACGGTCGTTAGAATTTTGGTTGACTCCGTCAAGCCAAGGCGTTTCGTCTCTTCCGTGATGCCGAGAGCTTTGATCTCGTTGTCCGACAGATACCTGACGGTCTCTTGATCGGCTTGGTGCATTGCTTGCTTTGCGGCATGTCCGGAGAGGACTTTCGTTCCGTCCCAAAAGAGGTAGGCCAGAGGCACGGCTTCGGAGGACTCTTCCTTCACGGCGTATTTAATCGGGCCGTTCGGCGTCGGAACTTCGGCGAGGACGTTTATCCGCTTCGCCATCAGTGAGCCGCCGGCTGAGTAATGTTCGATGCGATCCTTGTAGGCGATCGTTACGGAGGGGCCTTGAGCACAGCCGACCAGTAGCAAAGCGAGGAGGCATTGTTTCATGGCTTTGCGAAGAGGTTGTCCGTGCCGCGAGCGAACGCAGCGTCGGCGGGGTCGATCGGAGCCGCGGTCGTCCGCGTGACAACTGGAACTCCGTCGACGACCTGAACGGTCTCGGTGACGACGGCTTTGTTCTTAGGAGCAAAGAGCTCCTGCGTGGTTTCGCACGCTGGCAGAGCCAGGATGCAGAGGAGTAGCGTGGTGGTTCTCATAAATCAATAGACCACTTCAACGTGGACAGCCGTGGAAGTCGCTGATGGGGCACCGGCAAATGTAAATACGGAAATGTTGCCCCTTGCAGTCTGATGTGCCTCCACGCTATCGTGGGCGGGCAAGGCGTTCCCTGCGATGCTTGCAGTTGCGTTAAGGCTGTAGTCAATCGTTGCGTAGGCGGTTGTCCAGTTCAGATAAAACGACCCCACTTGAGCCGCATTTGGGCAAACGCTATGGATGGGGTTGCTTCCTTTTGTGTAAATGATATTCCTGCGTTGCTCCTGACCGGTGCTGCCTGCGGCGATTGCTCCAGAGGCGGCTGTAGTGACGGTGAAGGTGTTCGCATCGACAACTGAGACGACTGCGTAGTTTCCGTCCAGTGCTCCACCTGTGATGAAGTCCAGATAGGTCATGTGGCCGACAAGGTGGCCGTGACCCGTCATCGTAACTGTAACAGTGGTCAGCGTTCTGCTGTATGTGAAAGCAGTGTTGGTGGCACCGGCCACTGTGCCATTGAAGACAAAGTACGCTTTCGTGCGATTATCCTCTTCGATAGCAATAACGCCTGTCTTGTCCGGCTCCGTGAGATTGCGATTCGCCGTAAGTGCTCCGACGGAAGTGGTCTGGGTGAACCCAGACCCGTTATCGTAGTGGGTGAGTGATCCGTAGTCGTACTGCCCGATGTTCGACGCTCCGCTTTTTGCCCTGAAAGAGATCGCGGTGATGTTGCCGGGGGCCCCGAACAGGACTACCTTTCCTGAGTCTGTGCCGGAGAAGCCACCGCCCGACGCGGCGACGCCGTTCTTCAGGGTCTTTGTATTCGCTCCATTCCACATCGGAACAAAGCTGTCGCTGTTGGTGGCAGGGCCGAGGACGTCTCCAGACCCGGATGGACTATCCCAGGCTGGATTGGCAGCCGCTCCAAGTGTCTTGAGATACTGACCGCTTGTTCCTGGGCCGAGTCTCACCCAATCCGTTCCGTTGTAGTACATGATATCGCCTTGGGCGTCAGAGCCTAAGGCAATATGTGTTCCGTTGACAGAGTTCGCAGTAATCGTCGTGGCGTTGCCGACTGACGTTATCGGGCCAGTGAGATTTGCGTTCGTTGTAACAGTCGCCGAGTTTCCGAGGATATTCGTCTGGTCTCCAGTATTCGTTCCGGAGAGCAGTGCGACTGCACCGTTGACCAGCATCGCGTTGGTCACCACGGCGTTTCCGATAGCCGTCGCGTTGCCGACGCTGGTGACTGGCCCGGTCAAGTTGGCGTTGGTGGTCACCGTGGCGGCGTTGCCCAAGATGTTGAGCTGATCGCCAGTATTAGTGCCCGTGGCGGTGCCACCACCCGTAGCAAAGTCTGCACCCGTCAGGGCTGCGTTGAACTCGGCCAGAGTTCCGGTGATGCCGACGATAGTCGTCTGATCGCCAGTATTTGTTCCGGACAGCAGAGCAACAGCTCCGTTTGCTATCTGAGCGTTCGTAACCTGCCCGAACTTGTAGATTCCACCGTTGTCGATCTGTAGGACGGTGTTGTTTGCAATACCTGCAATCTGCTGAGGAATCCACATGGTTCCATCCCAGCGATAAAGCAAGAGATCGCCAACGCTCGCGGCGCAGACGTTTGCAGACAGTAGCAAAGCTAGAAGGAAGTTCTTCATCAGAATATGGGAACCCATTGTGCTTTCTCAACCCAAACTCCAGCCACGCGTTTCCACACGTGGTTGTCAGTCTCGTTCAAATACCAGTCACCGTTGCTGCCGCCCGCCGGCGCACCAACACCGGATGTCCACGACGTACCAGCGCTAACGCTCGGAGCTGTAGGCCGCTCCGGAAAGAACTCGATAACGATCTCCGGAGCCAGCTCGATCGCGAGAAGGAAATCTCTTGGCGGCGTGATCTCGAGGCTGAGGCCAGGATCGTTTTCGACTTCGACAGCAAGCTGGGCGGCGCCCAGGAACTGAAGCTCGAGAGAGCTCGCAGGAGCGAGTTCGATAACAGTTTCACGAGTCTGGAGGACAATCTCATTCAAACGTTGAATGGGTTGTGGACGGTTGTCTCGCCGTAGATTAACGTGTGCGGGGTCGCGTTCCAGGTGAAGCGGATTGCCCAGACGTACTTGCCAGCGGCTGGCGGAGTGAGCACCTGCTCAGGGATGGTGACTTGCCAGAGCGATCCGCTGTCAATCGTTATTCCCGATCCGTTGCTGATCTGAAACTCCACCGGAGCATTCACCTCGAAGCTCTTCCGCCATTGCATGACGATCGCTGTGAGACTGTTGCTCGGGGTGCTACGTACTCCGTTCTCTTTCAAGTAAACCTGGAAACTGCCAAGCCCTCCCCACTTCTCCCCAAGGACGAAGTTTGTGCTCTTCGAGAGCCGGCTGTTCGTCACAGGTTCCATCTATTCGATGTGTGAATTCGGATTCATGTGCCGGGCGATCTCACGCTGGTTGCGTTCGTACTCCTCGCGGAGCGCCTCAGCGTTCTGTGGAAGGCTTCCCTTCTCCTTCTCTTCTTTCAAAAGCTTCGACGGCAGCGGCAACGAGTACTGTAGCGCAAGCTGCACGGCTTTCAGCTCGATGTGCGGGTTACCACACTTCATCAGCGAGCCGAGCTTGTGGACTGCATCGAATCCTTGAATGCGGATCAGATTCTGCAGAGTGTCGCGCTGCGACTCCTCGCCTTGCTCCGAGAGTCTCTTCGTGATCTCTTTCTTCGCCCACTCGCTCCTAGCGATCTTCTCAACGTCCGCGGCCTTGCGCCCGATGGTCACGGCGATGCTCTCGTAATCCTCGCCGTCCAACAGAAGATTCAGGACGATGTCCTGGAGACGTGGGCCCTTTGGCTTTGGAAACTCGAGCAACTGCGCGCCCGCGGACGGCACAGCCGTTCCGTTGGCGGGCGTTAACCCGTCATCGAAGAAGTCGTCGACGCTTAGAGCAACAGAACTCATTTCTTGCCTGACGGCTTTGGAGGAGGCGACTGCGTCGCCTTTGGCACTGTACCCCTCGTGATCCAGCCCATACGGACGCTGGCCGGGACGGCGGGCGGGAGGCATGGCGGGCGCATGACAGCATTCTAGGCGAACCTCGCCTTGCGGGCAAGACCTTTGTTTAAAAGTTTTCAGACCTCTTTTAAAAAGTTTTCTGAATGCTCTGCGTTCCGCTCAACGGACGCGTATGATTTTCATACGGGACGATTAATCGACAGATCGTTGGATGAAGTTTTCGGTGTGTCCGCGGGTGAAGTGTATGTTACGCAAGCGTACGCCCGCGAGGGCAAGGGTACCCCTTTCGACCCTGCATCCCGCCCGGCCACGCGCTGCCCCCGCTCCCAAGGTTCTATAGTGAAGGGGGGCCGATGCCTCCCCGCAGTGAATCAAACTAAACCTAATCAAACACATGAAAATCGAATCCAAAGGCTCAATCAACGAACGCGACGTGACCCCGCAATGGATGGGCGGGAAAGGAAACAACCTCGGGGCTTATACGTTCCGGTGCAATGAGTTCAACCGGGAGGTTATCCGGGAAATGGTGAAATCCGACCTGCTCACGGATGCCCTCGCTGACTTCGCCAACGGACAGCTCAACATCCGCTTCGGGAACAAGCTGTCTCAGGAGCGGGTCGAACGCGAACTCCCGGTGTGGGACAAGAAGGCGGAGAAGCGCGACGCTTGGATGGCGAAGCATGAGCAGGCGGCGAAGGAAGCGGCGGCTCGGGTGCTGCCGGGTTTCGAGGCGGACTACGTGCAGGCCTTCGTGGACTGGGCGGAGGAGGACTTCGCGAAGCGCGGCGCGAAGAAGGACACTCGCGACGTCCTGACGGACTATGACAAAATCATGGCCGGACTGGAAATCCACTGGGAGACTTTCTCTCAGGAGAAGGCCACGGCGTTCTGCGCCAAGCTGGGACTGGCCCCCGAACTGGCCGATCAGGAACTCGCCAAGGTGGTCGCGGCCATCGACGCCAAGTATCGTCGCCCTGTGGCGGTCACGGCGGGCGACCTCTTCTGATAGGAGGCAGGGTTGAGGGGGCAGGAAACTGCCCTCTCTTCCCCGCCCCATATCGGCGGAGTCAAACATCGAAACCCATCGAAACCAATGAACAAGCCACTGAAAGAGCAATTCTACTCCCCCGAGGCAGCGATCGCGCTGGCCCGGAAAACGCGCCAGCGGAGGCGCATCGACCTTGCCCTTGGGACGGCCATCGCACAGGTCTACGCCATGCAGCACGGCTGCACCTGCGATGTCAAGGCAAAGGTGAAGCAGCCTAAGCGAGTCGTGACCACGGTTACGGTCACGGTCGAGGAACTCTTCTAGCCTTCCTCTGATGAAACTCATACGCGACATATCGTTCGACCCGTACGTCGCGTATGAGCCACGGATGCCCTTGTTGATAATGATTCGCAATCGCATAACTTTAAGAGCTATGGAGTACCCCCCCTGCGGCAGTTCTGTAGATGTCATGAACCACCGCTCCACCCACGACCGCTCCGCGCTCCTCCCTCAGTCCGATTCCGGGACGGAATGGATATATAGTGTTATATATATATTTATCTCTAGTGCATTCTCCCTCCCTCTCCCCCGCGCTTGCGCCCGCCGAGGGGTCGAGTAATGCCACATAAAGTCTTTCCCGCTGACAAAATTTTCGCTCGTCTAAACTCGCTCAAATCTCCAACCGAAAGCAAACCAATGCAAAACTACAATACCTCCATCCCCGCCGGGCGCAACGAACGTGAGACGAACGATTGCACGGTCATTGCTCTCCACCACGTCTCCGGCCTCCCCTACGCGATATGCCGAGACATCGCGGCATATGCTGGCCGCGTGATGCGAAAGGGAATGTTCACCTCGGAGATCGAGAAGGATCTCTTCCGCTGCGCGGCGGAGCGTGGGTTGAGCTTCGAGAAGCTCACCTTCCCCT
>DATLCW010000277.1:0-30483 GCA_035526195.1 Bryobacteraceae bacterium | reverse complement strand
GTTGTCGGACTGATGCAGAAGCTTGCCACGAATCGACTCTCCGCCGACGCAGCCCTGGTGTTTTACAGCCTCGGCTACCTGGTGCTCTTTCCCGTTTTCTGGAGCCGGGCTGAGATGACCGGAATTGCGCCAGCCGCCGCCGGCATGGGCGTGTTGTTGGGATTGACCGCGCGCTCGGGCGAGTGGTTTCTGTTCAAAGCGCTCGAGCACGGCGGGAAAGCTTCGGTTGTTGTGCCGCTCACGTACACCTACCCGTTGATCACGCTGTTGCTGGCGGTAGCTTTGCTCGGCGAGCACCTGTCCGTTGTGAAATGGATTGGAATCCTTCTCGCCGTCGTAGCCGCAATTCTGATGTCTCGCGGAGAAGATAGCAACACCAAGCCGTGATCAGAGGATTTCTTCTTCGATGTCGGCATACAGGCCGCAGGCGGTGAGTTGAACTGGTTTGGCGCCATCGTCAACCTCCGCCGCAATTGCCGACAGCAAGGCAAAATTGTGGAGACTCCATACCGCGATCCCGCCAGGATCGGGCGCCAGTTTTCCGATGCGGACGGCCAACAGGTTCAACTTGACTGTGCCGTGTCTGGCTGCCCTATCCTGATAGGCCGAAGCGATTTCGTCGTCGCTTCCCACGGGGCGAAAGTACTCAACGTAATAAACGGAACCGCGGGCCCGGACCGGCGGCCTCAGCGCCCGATAGCAGCCGGCTATGGAAATGCGCGCCACGCGGCTCATAGTGGCTTCATCTCCCACTTCTCCCCGCTCGCGAAACGCGCGGGTCCAATCGTCAAGGCGTTCCAGCCCCGAATCCCCGGTATTCCAGATTCCCAGATACTCCGGTTCCGGACCCACCCTCCACGTCCGCCCGGCATTGAGGATCATTTCATCGCTGCTATGGCCCGCCTCCCAAGCCTCCTGCACCTGGCGAACCACGGAATGAAAATCTTTGAGCGCGACACCAGCCCGTCGCGCAATGTACTCGACATAGATCATCGGCGAGTTCTCCCCTCACCACTTCGGCAAGACCGGCAGGTGTTGCGGTACGCGCGGGTCTCCCATCATGGAAGTCTGGTCCGCCGTTTGCATCCTGCGGGCGAGTTCGTGGTACTTTGCCACTCGGTCCGGATCCAGCTTCACGCCGAGACCTGGCTGAGTCGGGACGCGCATCCCACCGCTCTCGTGCGGTAGTTTGCCGCCATCGATCACGTCGTCAAGCAGATGGTGATAGTGGGCATCCGGAGCGTGCGGCAAGGCAGGCAGGGAGGCCGCCAGGTGCAACTGCGCCGCCATTGAAATTCCCAGTTCCCCCTGGCTGTGCACCGCCACATCGATGTTGAGCATTTCCAGCGCAGCCGCCGCATGACGCGCCTGTCTGAGCCCGCCGTAGAAATGCGGATCGATCAGGACCACGTCCACGCATCCCATCGCGAATGCCGGTCCGAAATCCTCCGGCGTGGCGACTGCCATGTTGGATGCGACCGGGATCCATGGACATCGGGCGTTGAAGCGTTTCATTCCGTTCAATCCCCAGGTTGGATCCTCCAGATACTCCAGGTCGCAGTGCTGCAGTCGCGCGGCCATTCGCAATGCAGTGCTCAGCGACCAGGCTGCATTCGGATCGACTCGCAGCAAATGCTTCGGGAAGGTCTGGCGCAGAGCCATCACCGCCTCGCACTCCTCGTCGGGTGGAAGGACGCCCGCTTTGAACTTCAGCGTCTGGAAGCCGTATTCCTTCACAACTTCGATCGCATGTTCCGTCATCGATGCCGCGTCGTGAACGGCGCCTTTGCCCTGCTCGTCGGCATACCGGTAAAACAGGTAAGCGATCAAAGGTACGTGGTCTCGCATGCGGCCCCCGAGCAGGTCGTGGACCGGACGGCCGCACGCTTTTCCCTGAATGTCGAGACACGCAAACTCCACGGCGGCGAAGGCGTGGTTGACGTTACCAAACAATTTCGCTTCCGGCGGCCCGCCGAGGCGCCAGCGAAGCTGCTCCAATTGAAACGGATCGGCTCCGATCAATAAGGGGATAAATTCCCGCAGCCGTGCTTCCCTCGGTGCGCCGGCATTGCATTCTCCCAGACCTGTTAGCCCGTCATCCGTATCGAGCTCAACGATCAGGCGGTGGATTGCCGAATCGGCTCCGGTCGAGTAGCGCAGCGGCGCCTCTACGGGCACACTCACCGGCGTCACTCGCACGTCGACGATCTTCATCGCCTACCATTCGGCTCCGGCTGTCAACCCGATCGCCTGTCCGGTGAGACTGCGGGCCGCATCGCTGGCAAGGTAAAGCATTAGATCGGCCTGTTCTCCCGGCTCGGTAATTCGCTTCATCGGATAGGATGCTAAAACTTTCTCCCACATCTTCTCACGGCTGATCCCTTGCTGTTTGGCTTGTTCTCCCATTGCGAACTCGCCGCGCTCCGTGCGCACCCAGGACGGACAGATGGTATTGACGGTAATGCCGCTGGCCGCTACCTCGAGCGCCAGCCCTCGTGTTAAGCCGAGCAGACCGGTCTTGGCGCTGCACTTGGCGGTCCAACTCGGTTCGCACCGGAAGGCCGACGTCGCCGAGACGAAGATGATCCGGCCCGATTTCTGACTCAACATGGCCGGCAACACGGCTTTGCTGCAGCGGAAGCACCCGGTAAGATCGATGTCTAACACCTTTGTCCATTCCTCTTCGGGCTGTTCGGCCACGTGACCGAAATGCGAGTAACCGTGAGAACAGATCAGGATGTCGATGCGGCCGAACACAGCGAGAGCATGCGACGCCATCTCTTCCGTTTGACTCATTTGGCGCACATCGACAGGAACGCCCGTCACCTCCAAGCCCGATTCGCGCAGCGCTACGACCGCTCTGTCGAGTTTTTCCCGGTTACTGGTCGCGATGCACAATCGCGCTCCTTCTTCGCCGAACCGCTTCGCCGCCGCAAGCCCGATCCCGCTCGCCCCGCCCGTGATCACAGCCACCTTGCCATCCAGCAGCACGATGCCCCTCCTAAACCGCCGTTTCTATTCAATAAAACAAATTTATGAACATCAAAACTACCGCATCAGCGTATCGAGCCGTGAAAGGCGCGTCAACACCCTCATCCCCAAAATTTTTCTTTTGACAGCTAAACAAAAGGAAGGTACCATGAGCGTTCAGGAATAAAAACGAGTTTTACTGTATAAAACTTTCTGGCACATCAAATGACATTTCCCGACTCAATACAGTATTGCGTCATCGGCGGCGGCGTGCATGGGTTGAGCACAGCCTGGCACCTCGCGAAGACATTGGAACAGCGGCAGCAAGGCAGCGGCCGGGACATCGTGCTTTTGGAGAAACACGAACCCGGGTCTGGCGCTTCGGGTATTGCTTGCGGCGTCGTGCGCAACTTCTATTTCTCACCCGCCATGACCGAACTGGTGCGACTCAGCGTAGACGTCTGGAAGTCGGATCCGGAGACATTCGGCTTCCATCCAGTCGGCTACATTGCGGCCGTGCCGAAGGCCCAGGTGGCCGACTTGATCGCCATCTACGGAAAGGAACAGGAGGTCGGGTATACCTCCCGGCTGTACCACGGAGAACGGGAGTGCGCGAATCACATGCGCACGATGTTTGCCGATTTCCATTGCGAGGGCATTGAAGCGGTTTTGCATGAAGAGCTCGGCGGATACGCAATACCGAGCCAAACAGTTGCCGGCCTTCGTAAGAAGGTTTTGGAACACGGCGTGCGCATCCTCAGCGGCGTCGAGGTGACGGGATTCGACGTTCAGTCCGGCGGCGTGACTGGTGTCGAGACCAGCCACGGCCGAATCCGCGCCGATCTCGTAGTCATCGGCGCCGGCCCATGGGCTGGTCATTTTTGGAAGATGCTCGGTCTGCCGCCCGCGATCGACTGCATGACGCCTCACGGAAACACAATATCCCGGCCGATGTGGACCTATTGGCAACTGCGGGAAGGCAGCATCGAGACTGAAAGACCGTTCTTGCAGGATGACGGGTCCACGGCGCCCGTGATTCACCTCGACCATTCCATCCCGCTGGTCGATTCCGAATCCGGCGAACAAGTCGATCCAGGCCCTTGGGGAATCTATTGGAAGAAGGATGCTACGGGTGTGCAGGGTGGCGGAGTGCCCATCCCGCTCGGGAGCAGCACCGAGATCGAACCCTACGGCCGCGCATGTCCCCAGGTGGATATAGAGTTCCAGAAGTATTTTCGGGCGGGCCTGGCATGGGCCATGGACCGGTTCAAGGCCGACGGCGGGCGGGACCAGCAGCGGCCCAACGGGGGAATCGGCTGCTTTACTCCCGACAATTATCCCGTGATCGACTTCGTCAAGCCGAACGTGCTTCTTATTGCGGATCCCAACCACGGCTTTAAACTTCTTGGCGTGGGCAAAGAGGTTGCCGAAATGATCGTTGACGGACGGTCGCGCTCCTCACTGGCGCCCTTTGCGCTGGAGCGTTACGCCACCGGTAAGCTCCACCCGAGCTCGCAGAGTCCATTTCCCTGGAACTAACTCATGAAGAAACCAGACATACTCGAACGCTTGAATAACGGCGTAGTAATCGGCGACGGCGGCTACCTGCTGGAGCTGGAGAAGCGCGGCTACGTGAAGGCCGGCCCGTTCACACCGGAAGTCGCCACGGAGCATCCCGAAGCCCTGCGCCAACTGCACCGCGAGTTTTTTCGCGCAGGATCCGAAGTCCTCCAGACCTGCACCTTCTACGCCAGCGAAGAGAAGCTGCGCAGCGCCGGGTATGCCGATCAGGTGGAACAGATCAACCGATCGGCGGTCCGGCTCGCGCGGGAGGTTGCGTCGGATCAGGCCCTGGTGGCAGGCAATCTCTGCCTGACGTGGCAATATCAGCCGGACGATCCACGCTCGGACGACCGCGTGCTGAACCTTTTTCGCCAGCAGGTAGCGCTACAGGCTGAAGAGGGCGTGGATTTTTTCATCGCGGAAACCTTCCACTACCTTGGTGAGGCTGTGCTGGCGCTTCAGGCGATCAAGGAGGCGGGATACGCCGCCATGATCACCTTCAACTTCAAGCAACCGGCGGTCAGCCGCGATGGCTTCACGCCTGCTCAATGCGCCGTGAAGCTGGAAGAGAAGGGCGCCGATATTGTCGGAGCGAACTGCGGACGCGATCCCGTTCACATGCTGCCGCTCGTCGAGGAGATGAGGAAAGCCGTCAAATGCCATCTCGCGATCCAGGCCGCTGGATTCCGCTGCACCGATGCGACTCCCTATTTTATGGGTCTGCCGCAATTCCCTTTGGAACTCGATCCGCTTCAGTTGACTCGCGGCGAGATGGCCGACTATGCCCGCCGGGCGCGTGACATGGGCATCAACTATATTGGAGCCTGTTGTGGAGTGACCGCGGCTCACATCCGGTCGATGGCGGAAACTCTGGGCCGGACCACACTGGCCAGCGACAAGTCTCCCAACCTTGATATCCATCCAATCCTCGGACCCGAGAAGGTGGGCACGGCGGCTCGCTAACGCAGCGCTGGTTCATGCACTATTCCTCCAGCGCATTGGCACCTTGCGCTCGTTGCCGGGCCGTGACCGTAAGGGAGCGGGTTCCATGTCTTTTCTGATCCGATGTCCGCATTGCGGTGACCGCAGCGTTTACGAATTTCGCTTCGGCGGCGAAGTGAAGCGACGGCCTTCGCCGGATGCTCCTGAAGAGGATTGGCACTAGTACATCAACATGCAGAATAATCGGGCGGGAGAGCAGACCGAATGGTGGTTCCACCGTGCGGGCTGCCTGCAGTGGCTCCACGCTCTTCGCAATACTGTCAGCAATAAAGTCCTCCGGACGTATTTCCCGGATGGGGAACGTCCATGAGCGCACCCGGCGTGTCGTTTCTCTTTTGAAGGCAAGCTAACGGCCGCAATGGCCGGCGACACGATCGCTTCGGCACTGTACCGGGCCGGCCGCCGTGTGTTCAGCCGGAGCTTCAAGTACCACCGTCCGCGCGGTTTGCTCTGCGGGGCAGGTGTGTGCCCGAACTGCATGATGAATGTGGACGGCGTGCCCAACGTCAGAGCGTGCACGGTTCAGCCGCGCGAAGGGATGGTCGTCCGCGCTCAGAACGCGTGGCCGTCGATAGACTTCGACGTCCTGGCGCTGGCTGAAAATTTCAAGGGGCTCATGCCGGTCGGGTGGTACTACAAGAACTTCACCAGCAGAGCCTCGTGGAAAATGGTGGAGCCTTTCATCCGTAGAATAGCTGGTTTGGGCGAGCCTCCGGCCACGGACACTGCCAGCCGGCAGTACGAGCATAGTCATCTTAAATGCGAAACCGTGGTGATCGGCGGCGGAGCGTCCGGCATACGATTTGCGCTGGAACGCGCTGCGCAAGGTGAACGTGTACTACTGGTGGAAAAGGAAGAATAACTCGGCGGCCGCATGCGGTACCGGAACGGCGGCGCTGAGCGCCAGGATTTGGTGGCGGCAGTCGAAAGAAATTCCAATATCGAGGTTCTGACTGGCGCTTCCTGTTTCGGCATTTACGAAGACAATCTGGTTGCCATCGTTCAGCGGGATCCGTGTGCCGGCGTGGCAGAGCGTCTGATCCATGTTCGTGCCAGACTTGCCGCCGTCGCGACAGGCGTCTACGAAGCCCCACTTCTGTTTGCGAACAACGACCTTCCAGGCATCATGCTCTCAACCGGCGTGCAGCGCCTGATTCGATTGCACGGCATTAAGCCGGGCGATCGTGCGGTGATCGTAGGCACAGCGGAAAGAGCGGCTGAGCTGCAGGCAGATCTGAAATCTGCCGGTGTGACGGTGGCCGCGACGGTCCCTCTGTATCAAGTCCTGTCCGCGAAGGGCAGCGGACAAGTGACAGGAATCCTGACGCGGAACGGTTCCCATGCGTGCGATCTGATCGTTGTTTGCGGGTACCTCGTGCCCGACGCTGGGTTATTACACCAGACGGACGGGAGCCTGCAATGGGATAAGGAAGCGAATGCATTTGTCCCTTCCGAAGTGCCGGATCATGTGATCGCGATCGGCGGGGTCACTGGCCGCGCTCCAGGCATCTCCAATGCCGCTCCGCCGGCAGCGGGTGCAACTCCCCCGTCATCCTTCGTTTGCCTCTGCGCGGACGCCACAGCCGGTGACATCTCCGGGGCGGTTAGCGAGGGTTTTGACGAGATCGAGCTGGTCAAGCGGTATACCACCGCCACGATGGGACCTTGTCAGGGCAAGATGTGCCAGATCACATCGATCGGACTGTGTGCGAGCGCCACCGGGCGCAGCATGGGACAGACGGGAGTGACCACATCCAGGCCTCCGAATCCTTCTGTCAGCCTGGACGCATTGGCCGGCCCTCGCCATCATCCGGCCCGGCATACGCCGATGCACCATGGGCATGACGCTCTCGGGGCCGTCTGGCTTGACATGGGCGATTGGAAGCGGCCCCGGTTCTATCGCACCGCCGAATCGGCGGATGAATCGCTTTGCGTGAGGGGCGAGTACAAGGCCGTTCGAGAGCACGCAGGGATTATCGACGTCAGCACATTGGGAAAGCTGGACGTGAAGGGCCGGGATGTGGGCAAGCTGCTCGATAAGGTCTATACCGGCCGGTTGTCCGACATGAAGCCGGGACGGACCCGGTACGGCGTCATTTGCGATGAAGCGGGCGTCATGTTGGATGACGGAACCGTTTCGCGGCTCGATGACGAGCACTACTTCATCACCACGACAACGGGCAATCTTGATTTCGTTGAGCAGTGGCTGCTGTGGTGGACCGCAGGTACGGATTGGGACGTGCACGTCACCAACATGACACCGGGACTGGCGGCCATTAATCTGGCCGGACCGGCCGCGCGGGATGTACTGCGAAAGCTCACCTCCTGTGACTTGGAGAGCAAGGCGTTCCCCTACATGGCTTGCCGCGCCGCGGACGTAGCCGGAGTGCCCGCCTGGTTATTCCGCATAGGCTTCGTCGGTGAAACAGGGTGGGAGATCCATTTTCCCGCCGATTACGGCCACCATGTGTGGCAAGCTCTTCTCGAGGCCGGCAAGGACGTTGACATCAGAGCGTTCGGCGTTGAGGCGCAGCGGCTTCTCCGGCTGGAGAAACGGCATGTCATCATCGGAGTCGATACAGATGCTTTGACCAGTCCCTTCGCTTCTCAGATGGGATGGGTTGCCAAGCTCGACAAGCCGGACTTCGTCGGGAGGATCAGCCTGCTGGCGGCGGCAGCGGAAGATCCCCGCGACATCCTGACCGGGTTTGTCATGCAGGACGACGTGGTTCCGGAAGACGGTGCACCCGTTGTGATTGGTGGCAAACCGGTAGGCCGTGTGACCAGTGCGCGATTCTCTCCGGCCAGGGAAGCCGGTATCGGATTGGCCTGGGTACCCAGAGGGAGTGCCGCGGATGGATCGCCGATCTTCATTCGTGTCCAAGCCGCCTTGTCAAAGCTCAAGTGGTTCAGTCGGCCTTTTACGATCCGGAAGGGGTTCGGCTGCGCCAGTGAAACAACCAATCCGGCGGACGGCTTTGTGGCAGATGCACCGGCGATTAAACGCCGAAATGGTGGACTATTGCGGTTGGAGCCTGCCGTTACGATATGGCGGGCAGGAGATGGAACAAGTGCAGCTCCGGGCGGGACTGGCGGACTGGAGTTGCCTTGCCAAGTTCGACCTGAAGGGCTCGCACCTGACGGCCGCGCCAACGCTCGCCGGGCCGTCCCGGTGCTGGCATCTTGGCGGCGCACACTACCTGATCACCTGTGATCCCGCCGAGCGCGAAATTATCCAGGAGGAGCTTCGCGGCATCGAGACAGCAAACGCCAGCGGCCCGAGTACGATTTACTGTACCGATGTGACCTCCGTCATGGCAGACCTGTTGATCGCCGGACCTGACGGCCGCGGGATTCTCGGCAAGCTCACCTCGGCGAATCTGTCCGATTCCGCGCTACCAGATGGCGGCTGTGTGCAGTCGGGCGTGGCGCACGTGCGCTCCATCATTCTGCGTTGGGACATCGGGAACCTGCCGGCTTTTCATCTCCTGGTGGGACGCGAGTACAGCGAGGGCGTTTGGGATGCTCTGCTGCACGCCGGACATGAGTTTTCGCTCGCGCCTTTCGGCTTGCAGACCTATCAGGCGTTACAATCCGGAGCGGCCGTATGATGCAGCTTTTTAGCAAGCAGCGCATGTGGCGCGAACGGCAGCTCCGATCCGCCTATGATGTGGTGATTATTGGAGCCGGCGTGCACGGCTTGGCAACCGCCTACTATCTCGGAAAGCATCATGGCGTCCGCCGCGTTGCCTTGCTGGAGAAAGGTTATCCCGGGTCCGGCAACAGCGGGCGCAACACCGCCATCGTCCGGTCGAACTACCGCACCACGGAAGGCATTCCTTTCTATGACGAGTCGGTGCGACTGTATGCGCAGATGTCGGAGGAACTCGACTGGAACGTCATGTTCTCGCAAGGCGGCCACCTCACGCTGGCGCACACGGATGCCGGGATTGTCGGTCTCCGCGTCCGCGCGGAGAATAATCAACTGCTCAATGTGGACAGCCGCCTGATTGCCCCGGATGAAATTCGAAAGCTGGTTCCGGTCCTGGACGTCAGCAGCAAGGCGCGTTATCCGATTCTGGCGGCTCTCTATCATCCGCCGGGAGGAGGAATTCGGCACGATGCCGTAGTGTGGGGTTATGCAAGGGCGTGCGATCGCATGGACATCGAGATTCATCCGCATACCGAGGTGACCGCCATCCGCACCAGCGGCCGCCGGATCGAGGCCGTCATGACCACACGCGGCGAGATTCTGACCGATACCGTATTGAACGCAACCGCCGGATGGGCAGCACCATCTGCCAGATGGCCGGCGTAAGGCTGCCGATTGTCAGTTACCCGCTACAAGCCTGCGTCACTGAGCCGCTGAAGCCCTTGCTGCATCACATCATCGTCTCCGCGAACCTTCACGTTTATCTCAATCAAACGGCCAAGGGAGAAGTGGTGATTGGATCGGAGATCGATCCCTATCAGTCCTACAGCACGAAGGGAACTCTGCCAACTCTGCAGCAGATGGCGACGTACACTCTCGAATTGGTTCCTCAGCTACACGGAGTAAAAGTATTGCGGCAATGGGGCGGCGTCTGTGATATGACACCCGATTTTGCACCGGTTATGGGTGTTGTAGAGGAAGTCGACCGCTTCTATCAGGACGTTGGATGGGGCACCTACGGATTCAAAGCGGCTCCTGTTTCGGGCAAGTACATGGCGCAGCTGATCGCGACTGGTTCAACTCCCCCATTGATCGCCCCGTTTGCGCCCGCGCGGTTCCGGGCACGGCGCCTCCTTGGCGAGAAGGCCGCCGCGGCGGTTTCCCACTGAGCTCACCGCAGCGGCGGGTTATGATCGGACAACACTCCGTTGACTCCGTATCGTTCAAGTTTACCTAGGTTCAAACTTATCCTTGACTTAGATCGGTGGAAGTGTTAAGTTTCGCTAGCTATAACCATGATTGATTATTGAGGTTAGAGGTTGACGCTCCTAGCGTGCTTTTTCGTGGCGAGCAATCGCAAGTGTTCGGAAATGGGGGAGAGATGTTTCATCTATTGAGGCCATGGGCTTTGTTGCTGGTTGCGTGTTTGCTGCCTGCTCAGGATTTTCGCGCAACACTCACGGGGAGGGTAACGGACGCATCGAATGCTCCAGTCCCGCGATCGGAAATCACCGTTTCCAACCTCGAAACCGGCACGAAGGCAGCCGTTCAGACGGACGAGCGCGGCGATTATACGGTGCCGCTGCTGCCTCCGGGCACCTATGAGATGAGAGCCACGGCGGCCGGATTTAAGCAATACATCCGCCAGGGCATTACGCTTAGCGTTGGACAGACGGCGACTTTGGACATCAAATTGGATATCGGCGAAGTTACCGAAAGGGTCACGGTCACGGCGGAGGTGCCTTTGCTGGAGACGGCGAGTTCCAGCCGCGGAACGGTGATCGACAATCAGCGTGTGAGCACCCTGCCGCTCAGCGGGCGCAATCCATTCATGTTGGCCGTGCTGGCCTCCGGTGTGAACTTCGCTGGACGGAGCTTAAACACGCGCCCCTTCGACAACAATTTCTCGCTCGGCTTTTCGATGAACGGCTCACGCTACGGTTCCGGGGAGTTCCTCCTCGATGGAGCGCCGAACAATGCCGAGGCGGGAGGCAACAGCATCGCCCTCGTCCCGTCGGTGGACGCGGTGAACGAGTTCAAGATCCAGACGAATTCCTACGATGCGCAGTACGGGAAGACCGGAGGCGGCATCATCAACGTTTCGCTGAAGAGCGGCACCAATCAACTCCATGGCTCGGCCTACGAGTTTATGCGGCGTAACGCATTGGATGCCAACTCGTTCCAGAACAACGCGCGAGGCGCCCCTCGCGGCGGCCACACCCAGGATCAATACGGCGGGCTCCTTTCCGGGCCTGTCTATATCCCGAAGCTCTATGACGGACGAAACAAGAGCTTCTTCATGGTCAACTACGAGGGCTACCGCGAGACGCTGCCCGTGGCGCACAACCTGTCCGCGCCAACCGAAGCCATGCGGAACGGCGACTTCAGGCAACTGGTCGACGGGCAGGGAAGACCGATCATAATCTACAACCCGGCTTCAGGCCGCGAAGTCGCCGGAGGCTGGGAGCGCACGCCATTTCCGGGAAACGTCATTCCTGAAAGCAGCATCAACCCCATCGCCAAGAGGGTACTCAGCTACATGCCGCTCCCCAACACGCTCACGCCGGGCGCCGAGCACGCGCAGCAGAATCTGTTTATTCCCGGAGACGTCGGAGCCGAAAGCGAGGATTTCTACAATTTCGCCTTCAAGTTCGATCAGAACGTCGGCAACAACCACCGCTTCTTCTTCCGGCACGCCAATAACGACCGTGTCTATGGCGGCTCTTACAACGGAATCTTCCAGAGCCCTGGAACCCAGGGATGGTATCCCCACGTCCGATGGAACACGTCGGAGGTGCTGGACTGGGTCAGCACGCCCAGCCCTTCGTTCATCTTCAATGCCCGTCTGTCCATCAGCCGCTACTACCAACTCGACGCCGCGTCGCCGAATGACGGATTCGACATCACAACTCTTGGATTCCCCTCGTCGGTGGCGAGACAGATTCCCAACACAAAGCTGCCGAACTTCGGCCTTTACGACTTTGACAGCTATATCGGGATGGGCCGTACGCCATCACAGACAAACACGAATACATTAGCCTTTCACCCCAATGTGACCAAGATTCAAGGCAGCCACACAATCAAAGGCGGTATGGATATGCGCTGGATCCAGTTCAGCCGGCAGGTCACAGGGAGCAACTTCCAGTTTCGCTCCGGGCGCCAGTTCACCCAGCGGGACTTTGCGCTGGGAGACGCGCTCAGCGGCAACTCGATCGCTTCCTGGCTGGTCGGTGCACCCGCGAGCGGCGTAGTCGCCAACAATCTCTTCCCGATCTACTTGTACAAGTACTACGCGCCGTGGGTCCAGGATAACTGGAAGGTGAGCAGCCGGCTCACGATCAATCTGGGGTTGCGGTGGGATTTCAATACCCCGGCGAACGAGCGTTATAACCGCATGAACCGCGGTTTCGATCCGACCTCAACCAGTTCGATCGACTCTTTGATTAACCGCACTCAATTTCCCGGAACGCCTACCGTGCGCGGCGGGTTACAGTTCGCCGGCGTCAATGGCAATCCACGCACCGCGGCCGATCTCTACAAGGCGGGAATCCAACCAAGAGTCGGGTTCGCGTACGGGATTGGCAACCGGTTGGTGGTGCGCGGCGGCTGGGGAAGATACTACCTGAATCCCAATAACGACTTTCTTCAGAGCGCCGGCTTCAGCCAGAGCACCTCACTGGTTCCATCCATCGACGGAGGAAGAACGGTGGTGCCCGGACTTCTCACCAATCCATACCCCAACGGAATTCTGGTTCCCGCCGGCGCCAGCGGCGGAGACAGGACCTTCCTTGGAAATGCGTTTGGGTTCGTCAATACTGGATTCAAAACGCCGTATGTAAACCAGTTCTCGCTGGGCTTCCAGTACCAGGTGAATAAAGTGTCCCGTGTCGAAGTCTCGTATGTCGGCAGCCGGACCCATAACCTGCAGACGACCAGGCCGTTCAATGAATTCGACGCTGCGTTTCGCCAGCGCTGCAATCCGCTTGAGGGCGGCAATCCCAACTTTTGCAATGAACGGGTCGCCAATCCGTATCAGAACCTTGAGCCTTTCCGTGGGACCAGCCATTTTGTCAGCCCGACCCTGGCGCGGACGGACTTGGCGCGCCCCCATTCTCAATTCACCTCTCTGACGGAACTCGCGCGCAATGACGGGTCCGTTTGGTACAACTCAATGCAAGCGAGCTATGAAATTCGCGCTCATGGCTTTAACATGCTCGCCTCCTACACATTCTCGAAGATGGTGGAGGAACTCGATTTTATCGACGTGCAGCGAAATGTCCTCCAGCGCGGTTTGTTCAAGTGGGACCGGCCGCACCGGTTGACGGTCGCCAGCATTTACGAGTTGCCCTTCGGAAAGGGCCAACGCTGGCTGAGCGGATCGAATGCAGTAGGCAGCCGGCTGGTGGGCGGATGGCAGACAGCGGTCAACATGACCTGGCAATCGGGGCGGCCCTGGGATTTGCCGGCCAGCGTCTTGTATGTCAAGGATGCCCGAATCGACAACGTCGACTGGTCGGCATCGAGGATTCAGGGGGTACGCCCGTGTGTGTCGCGCATGGCCAACGATGGCAGCATCACCATGCAGCCGTTCAGCGTCAGCGCCGGTTGTACAGAGCCCAATTTCATCGTCTTGCCCCAATACGCTCCCCGCGTCACACCGTATCAGACCGGGCGTATCCGCCTTCACACCGTGCCCCAGGCCGACATTTCTTTCATCAAGATCACGCCAGTGACTGAGAAGACCGGTGTCGAATTTCGCGCCGAGGCATTCAACGCGTTCAACACATTCCATTTCTACGATGTGCCGTTCGATAACAATCCCAATAGCGCGAACTTCGGCAGTATCATCAAAGCGACTGCCGCTGCCGGGGGATCCTCCGCCCCGAGGCAGATCCAGTTGGCGATCAAGTTCGTCTGGTAATCGTAGCTTCGAGCGATGCGCAAGTTCAATTTCGTCCGGGTCCCGCCGTCGATTACTCGTGCGGGACTCCTGTTGCTGCTTTCATCGAGCGGATCGTGGGGGCAGTTTCCCGGCGCATGGGTGACCCGGCCGCTGCTGCCCGCTGAGACAAGCCGCTCACAGATGCATGCATTCGTCAATGCAGGCATTCCACCCTTGCCTAAGTTTTCAACGCTCGATGAATGGGAAGTCTATCGGACAGAGACCAGGAGGCGGATTTTACGCCTGATCGGTGTCGACGATATCCTGGCTAAGCACAAACTCAATTTTGTCCGCAAGGGGAAAATCGAGAGGGACGGCTACACCATCGAGAAGATCGCCTACGAGAGTTTCCCCGGCATGTGGGTTTCCGCCCTCGCCTGGACGCCCGCAGGGCAGCGGGGAAAGGCTCCGGCGATGGTCAGTATTTCCGGACACAACCACTGCAACAGCAAGGGCGCGGAGCATGTGCAGGCGCGCAACGTGAATCTCGTCCGTAGAGGCTTCGTTGTTATTTCGTACGACTATCTGGGCTGCTGGGAACGGGGTCCGAAGGAAATGTGCGAGCCAGGTGGAATGACAGGCTGGGAACACACGAACACCGTGTTTTCCTACTCCGGGCGAACCCACACGGCGATCGAAGTCCTGGACGGAATGCGGGCGATCGATTACCTGTACTCCAGAGACGATGTTGACCGCGAACGGATCGGCTTTACCGGCGAGTCGGGCGGTGGCAACAACACCTATTGGGTCTCCGCGATGGACGAACGTGTCAAGTTGTCGGTCCCGACAGCGGCGGCAGGCTCCTTCGATCAATGGATCAAAGACGATCTAATGTACGATTGGCATCAGACGCCGAACGGACTGAGGGCGTTTGCCGATATCGGAACCCTGTACGCTCTGATCGCGCCACGTCCTTTGCTGATCCCTAATGGAACTTTCGACTTGGAGGAGTTCCCGATGCTGGAAGCGCGTCGCTCCTACGAGTACGCGCGAAAAATCTATGAACTCTACGGGGCCGGCGATCGCATTGCATTCTACGAATCTCCGACACTTCATGGCTACCAGGCCGATAAGCGGGCAGCGCTTTATCGCTGGCTGAAACGCTGGTTCGTTAGCGGGCAGAGTTCGTTCCCGGAGGAGGACCTTCCTTATACGGTTGAACCCCTTGAGGTTCTGCGTGTCGGCCTGCCGGAGAATAATCGTACGATCGCGACCCTGGCCAGACAATGGGTGGATGAGTTGCCGGTCGAGCAGCCGCTACCGCGCAGCGTGAAGGAAGCGGCGGAGTTCCAGACCCGCAAGCGCGGGGAATTGGAGTCTCTCCTGGCGCGCCGGATCACAAACGGCGTGCCGCCACTTATCTTTTCGCAGCGCGATATCTTCTCCTCGTCGTCCTATCGCGGGAACAGCGTGCGCCTGCGGGTTGAAGAGCAACTTCTGATCCCCGCGGCGTTTGTCAGAGGCAATGAGGAGCGCAAGTTTAACACGATTATCGTCGTTGGCCGCCGGCAAGCGGCATCTCCCGAAGCCGCGGCGTTGGCTTCCCTCGGCTACGGCCTTTTTTTCATCGATGTTCGGGGAACGGGTGAGATGCACTGGGGCGGTGGTCGCACCTCGAACTTCGCCGATTTCGTCGGAAGGCCGCCAATCGGTATGTGGGCCGAAGACATACACAAGGCGGTGAACTATCTTGCCGCCCGGCCGGACGTGGGAAGGATTGCGATCCTGGGCTACGACTTAATGGGAAAGGTGGCGCTTTACGCTGCCGCGCTGGACCCTCGTATCGACGCCGCGCTGGTCTCGACGGATTCTTTATCGTACCGGCAGGATGCCACGAGCGGAATGACGCACGTGTTCGCCGACGTGCCGCGAATCCTCACCTGGGGAGACACCCAGCATCTGGCTGCGCTAGTGGCGCCGCGGCCGCTGGGTATCCTGCGAGCGGGAGTTCCGGTATCAACCAATTATGAGCGGCCTGGTTATGCCGCGCCCCTGCCGGCGTTTGCTCCCGTTTCGAGTTTCCAATCCCCTCAGGCAGTCGCTTCCCATTACGAGTGGACCCGCCGTTACTATGGCCTGTTCGACGCATCCCAGAAGTTCAGCACAGGGATGTCGTACACCGACTTGGCCCCTGTTGTCGCCAAGTGGTTCATGCGGAATTTTCCAGCCAAGTAGGTGGCTTCCCCGGCACGCGCTTGCTTTCCCTGGCTAACGGAGTGATGAATCGTCGTGCGCGGCTTCGGAAGTGGGGTTTTGTCTACCTATAAGAAAGGAGAGACTTCTCGTTCTCATCGGTGGGCTCCAACTGGTCGTCACCTCCGTTCGCATACTGCCGAGAACGGAGAAAGTTCGAGTCGGGTTGAGAGAGGGGAGCCAAACCCTTAATAATCTACAGCTTATGAGTATAGCAAAACCAGTTGTACATGGGGTGGTACAAAAACCGGGTGTATAATCCGGTTGTGCCCCTTACCATCTACCGTCGGCACTCCGTCGATTGCCGGGTCCACAAGCTCAAGTTATCAGCTTCCGAGAAGAAGTTTTTCACCGATTGCGACTGTGCGATCTGGGTGACCGGCAGCACCGACATTGAGCGATATCCGCGTCAGGCGCTCGGCCTGCGCGACTGGCCGGCTGCGGAAGCGAAGCTCCGCTCGCTCAGCGCCGCGAGCAAGGATCAGACGATTCACGGGCCGAAGCTGGAGGATTGCATCACGCGCTACCTTGATGCGCGCGATGACGTGAAGCCGAAGACTCTGGCGCAATACAAGCTGCTGCTCGGGAGGCTGAAGGACTTCGCGCACGGCAAGAACAAGTTCTTCATCCGCGAACTGAGCGTCGATGTTCTGGAGGATTTCAAGACCTATGGTCTCGCGGGACTGGCGGGCACCTCGAAGGGCACGAGCGTCGCGAAGCTCGCACACTTTCTGCGCGAATCGTACCGGCGCGGATGGATAACGGAATCGCTCGTGGACAAGATGCGCCGGCACAAGGCAGTCTATGAGCAGAAACAGCCCTACACCGAAAAAGACATAGCGGCCATTCTGGAGGCGGCCGGGAAGATCAACGGCGGTACGACCGGCTATGCGAAGTCGGCTGCCACGTTCAGGCTGCTGATCGAGCTGATGCTGGAGACTGGCCTGCGCGTGAGCGACGCGGTCAAGTTCGACCCGGCGCTCTGCGTGAAATCGAAATATCTCTGGATCTATTCGTTTCACCCGCGCAAGTCGAAAAGAACGACGCGCCCAAGCTGCTCGATGTCTACCTGACGGCGAAGCTGAAAAAGAAAATCGACGCGTGCGAATGGCTGTCCGAGGCGCTCCCCTTCGCTTATCGTGCCGTGTCGCGGGCTGAGGAAACCGATTATCTCGGGCAGGCGGTCTATGAACGGCTCCAGGCCGTGGGCAAGGCCTGCGGCGTCGATGACTGCCGCCCGCATCGGTTGCGGGATACGTTCGCCGCCAGGCTGCTGACGAAGGGCGTTCCTCTGGAGGATGTTTCGAAGCTGCTAGGCCACGCGTCGGTTGCGGTCACGGAGAAATACTACGCGCCGTGGGTTGCGTCGCGGAAGCTGCGTCTTGAGTGGCTCCTGAGTGAGACGCTCGCGAATGCGAAAGGCAACTGATTCTGGTATCGAGAATGTCGTGTAGCTTCTCTTCCCGCGTGCCCTTCCTTCTCCTTGTAATCTCAATACCCCAGGTTCGTTCCTGATGAGATTGCGGATTGTCGCGGCAGAAAAACGCCATATGTCCGCAAGTTCCCGCGGCGTATAATATTTTTCTTCCGAGAGCCTACGGGCAATCGGGCGTGCCGCCGGTTCCTGTTGGCAGGGCCGGTCGGAAAGCTCGGGAGCTGTTGTCGCCGTACGCACAGCCGCGTCGCGGTCTTCATCGGCATGTCAGCCCCACGTTTCATGGCGGATCAGATGTATGCACGGCGGTGACCGATTCAGAAATGCTGTGTTTTCAGCGCTCGGCTTGTACAACACCACTGGTTGGAGGTGGTTGTGGTGGTGGTTTTCAGCCACTTCAGTTGGCCGGCTGCGTGGTCGTCGCCTCCCTCTGGCCACTTCTCAGTCCCAGGGTTTAAGTCCCTCGGATCTGCTTGTAGGATCTGATAACACGTATGTCCACCTTCTGATTGATCTCTGAACACTTTTCGGGAGAGAGTTGGCCAGATACATCGTCCATACATGTTAATCCGGGTTTGACCGACCTAATACGGGCAAAACCAGCCCGGCAGCGTTCCACTTCCTCCCAAGGGGTCTATCCAGTTGCCCGTTACGGTATCGAAGTTACCGACGGACTGTTGAGCAAGCCAGAGGTTGATCCACTGGTTATAAGCCGTCATGTTGCCGCCGAACATGTTGTTTTGTACCACACTTGGCAAATCATTCATCCCGCCGCCAGAACCCGCAACTGTGGAGAAAAAAGTAGCCTGGGCGGAGGGCGGTAGCGCCTGCATCAATTGGAAAAGGTCGGCACCCGTCATCTGATACTTGGCGTAAAGCATGCACAGATGTTGTTGCGATTGACAGCCAGGACACACGCCCCAGCCGGGCATGGTCGGGCCGGGCGGGGGAAACTGAGTGGGAGTGGGAGAGGGAGACTGCTGATGAGGAGAAGCGCTCTGACATGGAAAGTTTATCGGATCGCCCGCGTGCTGGGCAGGGTTTGTGCAGTCGCCGGGTGCCATAGCCTGGGCGAAACCGGGTTTTGGAAGTGAGAAAGCCCCGCAAGCAGCCAATACCACAACAAAAAGCACAACCCTCCACTGTGGCATCGCAACCTCCCCGGACTACGGGAACGATTTCCCCTAGGTTAATGATAAGGGGAGAGTTGTTAAAGAAAGATTAACGGCTGGCATGGAAACGTGGCCTGCCCCGAGCGGTCTTCCAATAGGTTGTCGAGGAACAGGGCAGGCCACAGCTTCCAGTGTAAAGAGAAAGCGTTAAGAAAGGCCTCACGGTCGTGTGAGCGGCAGGTAGCCACCGATGTACTAATCATCTATAAGCGGCGCTGTGCAAGGGCTGTGAGCGGCCCGTTAATAGCCCAGGAAGGGCTCCGGGGGGCGTGCAGTAAACGATTCTTAAGCCTTTTTCCGTAGGGCTGTTTTTTCTCCGGCGCGTCGAATTCTGCCAGCCGCACCTTAACCAGCTCATTATCAGGCTTCAGGATTTTGAGGGTGTCGCCATCGGTTACAGCGACAACGCGGCCCGAGATTTCCGTGACGGCTGCAGGAGCGCAGGCGGGGAACTGAACGAACAAGGCTTGGCGGCTTGGATCGCGGAGAGCAGCATTCTGGTGGGGGCCTAGGGGCCGGCCCACTTTTACTCGGGCTGGCGGATATCGTTGGTTATGACGTCGAGGGCGCGATCAAGCTTTGCGGCTTTGATGGTTACCTCAACCAGAGCGGTAACGATATAGACCGGCTGCACCCCCTCTGCATGAAGCTTGTCCACAACGGCCTGCAGCCTCTCGATACAATCAATGGTGTTAGGCATCGCCAATAGATAACGTGACGCGCCGCCGCTGTAAAGAAGAAATCGTCGCGCGCGGGGGTCCGGCCCGCTTTTACTCGGGGCTGCAAATGAGCCTCGACCGTAGGTCCTATTCCACCTGCTTCTTCTGCGCGAAGGCGAGGGCACGCTTGGCGGCTTCCAGGTCCTCGGAAACCTGTGGCCGATGTGCCGAGTGAACAGTGCCGAGTTCATCTTCGAGGGCCTTGCAATCGAGGACCAAAGTCCCGATGGCGTCTGGCAGGTTTCCGGAACGGGCTATAGCGCGCTCCAACAGGATCTCCCATTTGGCTTTCGTCACGTCATTTCTCCTGGTCCTTAGTTGCGCAGCGGCTGCTTTTCCCCAGACACTTTTTTATTCTTTCTTCAGGGATTTTTCGAGCAGTGTCGCGATGCTCCGATGTCTGCGCCGACCGGCCAGATACCGTGCTGTCCTGTCCCACCTGTCCGTTATACGCACGTCCGCTCCCCGCTCCAGTAGCATGGCAACAACGACTTTCTGTCCAAACCATGCCGCCCGCATCAGGGCTGTCCAGGTCTTGCTGTCTTTTACGTTAACGTCCTGCGGCCATTTTGCCAGGAAAAGTTCCACCCCTTCCACATCTCCGGCTCCGGCCGCCATGACGAACTCTTCAACGTCATCTTTACCAGGAGGGGCGGCGCCACCTGCTGCAGCATCTCCTGCAGCAGGTGGTCTCCGATCTGCCGGGTCCATATTCATTGCGGCCCGGTTTCGCCGTAGCAGGCGGGGTCTGGTTCCGAGGGCTGGCCGCGAGAGTCAAAAATGCGGCCATCCTTGAGGCGGAACCATACGCCGAAACCCTCCCCGGTTTTTTGGGTATAGATGCCCTCCACGTCATCAGGCAGGAACGGGAAGACGCGCAGTAGGTCGGGTGGCGGACCGGGGCGAGAGCTGAAAGCGCTCTCCTGCCGCAGATTCTCGACGGCGACACGCATGAGCTGGACTATCTTGGTTCGGTCTGGTTTGAGCACGGTTAACTCTTCAGCATGTCCTGAATTTATCTGCTTAGGACAGCGGGGCCACCTTTGCAAGGGAGTTTGTTCTGGTCCCGCGGGCTGAGCGGCGCTTCACGCGTGCAGCCGTTTGGGAGCAGAGCCCTGGACCGGCTGAAGGTGGCGGCACAGAGGTCAAACGGCCCTGCGCGCGCGTACGACGCAGGGCCGTTTTATTCGGGGGGAAGTTATCTTGTGACACGCGCTGCATCATCGGAGCAGGTCCTGCGCGAGCGGTCAAGGAAAAAGTCGTATGTCGGCAACAGGAGACGGTCCGGCATGAAGATAGGGAGAAAGTTCAAGCCGATGTGATTGTCGGATAAAATTTTTCCGGAAAATAAATGATCCGCCTAGCGCCACTCCCATGGCGGGATACGGTCCGATTCGGGCAGGCTCCAGAGGCCGCGTTTCGCATCGCGGGCGGCGGCTTCGAGGGCCGGAAACGTCGGGTCCTTCGCATATTTACGATAGACCCAGGCGGCACCGCGGCGCACCATCTCGGCATTGATGTCGATGCCGTCCACGTGAAGCCGGGCCACCATGCGGCCGTAGCGGTCCGTATCCACGTAAGCGGCGACGGCGGTCTTGCCAAAGCACAGGGCGGAGAGTTCTTGCTTGGATTTCGTGCCGTACGGCTGGCGTTTCTCGGGGGCGTCAATTTCAGAGAGGCGGATGCGGAGCTGGCGCTTGTCCGCGGTCAGAAGCGTGACGGTATCTCCGTCATGGACGGCAACAATGCGGCCGGTCACCTCGTCTGTGGCAGCACAAGCAATCGGCTGGGAAAGTCCAAGGCAGAGCAGGATGAGCGAAAGGAGCAGCACACGCATCTCAGTGAAGCCTCGCCCTGAAATATGCGGGATCGGCAGGCTCAGAAGGACGGCCATGCTTGTCAAAAACGCGGCCGTCGTGAAGCCGGTACCAGAAACCCTCGATACCGCCCCTGTACTTGTGAATCAGCAACACGTCTTCGGCCTGGAAGGGGTAAGGCCGGCGGCCCATGCTCATAAAGGCGCTGATAGCATCGGGGCCGTATACTATGACTTCGTCGGGGTCGTAGGTGTCCGCGAGCTGGGCATATTCGCGCGGCATCAGGTATCGTCCTCAACGAGCTTCCGCTGTGAGGCGATTTCGATATGGCGGGTGCTGGGTCGTCCACGGATCATTTCGGCCACCTCGTACAGGCCGGCCGCATAGGCTTCCAGCCACATCGCTGCCTGCGCGGGATCGGAGGAGATAGCCTTTGCAATGATACCCGTCATCCGGGCGCAGATGAGCTCGGCCTCCGCCTCGTTGGCGCCAAGCTTTTCGAGGCAGAATTGCAGGCTATCGACATGTTCGCTGGTCTCGGTCATGCGGCAAGCGATAGCCGATGACGGTTAATCTGTAAAGGAAAAAAGCGTAAACGCAAAGGGCGGCGCGCCCTCTTTTGGGAGCGCACCGGGAATGACGGTGCAAAGCGCGGCCCCGGAAAGCGGGCCGGTAATTTAGTCGGCGATGCGGCTCAGCATCGCCTGAAGGGGCACGGCGGGCGCGGCCCGCGACGTACCCGAAAGCACTGCCGAGTCGCCGGTGACCTTTCCCTCAAGCCGGATATGGACGCGGTCGAGGCCGAAAACGGAAGTCTCCCCCGGTTCTTCGGTATGGGTCCCCAGCGTCACATCCGCCGTGATCCGCTCTCCATCCATCGAATAAAGGCCGAGGTAATACATCAAGCAGTCGCCGCCGCGCAGGATGCCGTCCTCCAGCATGACGACGCCGTTGCCGGCCTTGCCTGCGACCTGAAACTCCACCTTGTATAGCCCGTCGTTCATGTTTTCCTCCGTTTTTGCGAAACTGTCTTTGCCGGAGTCAGGCGGAGCGTTTTCGTCTCGCCCGCCCGGGCCAAGTAATGCATCTCAAGGCTGGCGCGGAACGCATCCAGCGTTTCCGTCATCAGCGCTTTCGCCTCGGCTTGCCTGCGGTTGAATTCGTGGATGCTGGCGCCTGTAACATGCACAAGTTCCGCCTCGATGATCCAAAATCCCGCGCGGTTGGTGCCGCGGAACTTTAAATCGATGGTGTTGCCTTCGAGGGCAATGAAGTCGATCCCGAGAAATTTGCCCGTACCGTCCACACTCGGGTGCTCCATTGAAAGAGCTAACTGAACGCGATCGCCTTCAACGTAGTAGAGTCCCTTGAAAAAGAACGTGCCATCACCGCCGAGTATTTCTCCCTGTGAGAGGACTACGAAGCCGGCGGTCGTTACAATTGGGCTTTTGATTATTAGTCTGTACAGGCCTGAAGGCCATTCATCTGAATTTGATGCAGACATTTCTTTTCTCCAATGTTTGTTTCAGCGTTCAAGCGCGCTTTTGCGTGTAGGCCTTGTGATCAGGAAAGAGCTGTTCGCCGCCGTTGTTCTCGTGGTGCTGTCTGAGAATCGGCTTGACGTCTTCGGGCATGAATTCCTGGAACTCCCCGTTGACGACAAGTTCCCCGGTCAACAGGCGGATGGGGTCCTGCCCCTCGACACAGCCGAGGTTCGGCTCATGCACGAAGTAGCCGAGAATGCGTTGCAGGCGCTTCGGGAAGCTTCTCGCCAGGCCCAGGGGAACGGCGAGATAGTGGTTCTCGGCCTGGCGCAGCCAGCCGAGGCAGTAGCTGATGACAAGCCCGGTGCGCGGCAGCGTCGCCCGGTTTGCTCCGCCGCCGTGCAGCAGCCCGCCGAAATAAATCAACACGGAGCCGGCCGGCATCGCGCCCTGCGCGAACTCGTGCGGCTGGGGCTGCCGGTCCTTCGGCCACTTGTGGCTGCCCGGCACGACATGGGTCGCGCCGTTCTCGGCCGTGAAGTCGTCCACGGCCCACATGCAGTTGATCAGGGCCTGCGTGCCCGGATGCTCGAAGGGAAACAGGCGTTCGTCCGTATGAATGATCTGGGCCTTCTCTCCAGGGAAAATCTGGATCGCCTGCGTGAGGTTGAGCTGGTACTCGGGAGAAGCTTCCGACTGCAGGAAGTAATCCATCACGCCGAGGATCACGGGATTGATCGCCATCTCGCGCGACACGCGGGATTTGGCGATGAGGCCGCTCATGCGCTTGGTCACGAAGCCGAAGAAAAGCCCCTGGCACACCGGAATGGCGTTGAAGTTGGAATACGTCTCTTCCTGCAGGCGCCGCACCTGCTCTTCGTTCAGCAGGCCCTCGATGACGACGCATCCGTCCTCCTCCAGAATCGCGTTGATCCGCGCGATGTCCTCAGATGCATGCACCTTTCTGACTTCAGCCATTGGTTTTTCTCCTTCAGGGTTGTTGCGCCGTTCAATGAGCGTTGCCGCCGTTCATCTTCAGGTCCCTCACATAGTGGAGGACCCGCAGCTGACCCTCCGGAGCGAGGCTGTTGAAGAGCAGGACGACGGCGAGAGAGTTATCCGGGAGTTCGCCAAGCGTGACCTCCGACAGGACGGCAAGAGCCTCGTCCAGATCCGCGAAGCCCATCTTCCTGAGATGTTCGAGCGCCCCTGTCATGCGGCCCTGCTTGTGGCATTGTCGGCATTGTCGTCGTTGACTTCCACTAATCGGCCGGGCCCAGGCAGACCGGCGGTCGGGGTTGCGGCAGGATCGCTGTATCCCGCCACAAGGTCGTGTTCACGTTGGGGGTCTGCTCCCGCCCGGTCTCGCTCCTGGTCGTCCCCGGCTTCGCGCGCCGTCAGCAACACGGGGCCGGCTATGCCGGTCGTGGCGCGGACCTTCTGCAGCACGGCCAGCGATATGGGCATCAGGCCGGCAACGATGATGTCGCCGCCCTCCACCTGCTTTTCGGGTCCGAGGAACTCGATGTCCCAGCCGGCCTCGATGAAGCAGCTCTTCCAGAGCTTCGGCGGCATGACGCCGATCATCTCGCGGACATCGTTCTTCAGACCGAATTCCAGGAAAGCGCAGACAAGCTCATGCTTGATCTGCCGGCGCACGTCCTTCGGCAGGCTGGAATCCACGCAAAAGCGCGTCGCCTCCCAGACGGAAAGGGACTGCGGGAGCGGGATCTTTTCGACGATGTTCGGCCAGAGATCCTTGAGCATGTAGGAACGGTCGGTTGGCACGGTGCGCACGCTGCCGCGCGCAACGCCGTCCTTGTCCAGCCAGACGAGATAAGTGGCGGCGGGCGTGTCGTAGCTGTCGTATTCCATGCCCTGGAAACGGCCGACATCCCAATATTGGGCGTCCACGAGCATCTTGTAGCGGAGCTCGAACTGCGACGCGAGCGCGCCGCCGAAATGGCGCCAGGTCCTGTGATTGACGCAGTAAATCATTTTTTCCTCCCGGTAGTGCTTTCCCTACATAGGGCAAAAGCGGGAGGCGGCACAGTCACGGGATTCCGTGATTCTGGCCTTAACTCTGGATCAGTCCCATATGCAGGGCGCGGAAGGCGGCCATCGTTATGTTATTGGCGTCCAGCTTGCGCATGGCCCTGCGGATATGCGTGTCGATCGTGTGCTCGGACAGGCACATGATCTCGCCGATGTCGATGCGTGTTTTGCCGAGGGCGGCCCATTTCAGGACTTCCTGCTCTCGGTCCGTCAGATGGATGACCGGCATGTCCTCATGCGCCTTTTCGAGCGCGAGGTATACCGTATAAAACTGGTGCGACAGGAGCTGGGCGTAGCTGAGAGTGTTCCTGTCCAGCACCACGCCGCCCGAGCTGCTCGCGGCGCCAATCCCGGCGACCGCGCCGCGGGATGCCGATGCCGTCCCGGAGCCCGGCCTCGCTGCCCATCTCCAATGTCTGCGCCTGCTTCTTCGTCAGGCATCGGGGGTCGACGAGGCTCTTCCAGGTGAAGACCGCCGGTGCCGCGAACATCTTGTGTCGGACCGGGTCGGTGACCTCCAGGTTGCGCTCGACGTAGTAGTTCATCCAGTCCGCCGGGTAATTGAGGATGATGCCGTGCCCTGCGCGCCGGCCAATGACAAGGTGATCGGTCATCAGGCTGAAGATCAGGCGGTCAAAGCCAAGCTCCGCCATGCTCTTCTTGTAAAGCTGGAAGAGCTCGTCAACGGTGGCGGCCTTGTTGGAGGCCTCTATGAATTCCTCGATGCTCATGGTTCGCTCCGTCTCGGGGTACGACAGACGCGAGGACTTTTCAAGGAGAAAGCAGCGACCGCCGCGAAGCCGGGCGCATGTTCATGCTCTTTCCTGAATGCCCCTTTCCCTCTTGAACAGCCACGAAAAGAGGTTTTTCAGCGGACGGGAGCGCGGTCAAGGGCGCGGCGCTGCTGGCCGCGTTTATCGAAGCGGGAGCGAAGACCCTTGACGGCGCGGACGGCCGCATACGCTGGGATGCGAGGGAAAGGGGGCCGGTTTTGATTGCATTTCGTTGCGTTCCGCGAAAGGTATTCCCCGCCTGCGCGGGGACAGGCTCAACCGGATGGCCGAGACTGCTGTGTGGCCCGCAATGCAGCGGGCGCCCCTCCCCTGCAGGCTCGGGGAGCGCCATGCTTTTGCATGCGGTGCCCATGCTCCGCATGCGGTGAATAGCTTGGCGCGAGTAGTCTGTATGTCCTTTGAGTGCGCCTAGACGGTTGCTCTCAATTCTCTACTGTTGAGCTGCTGCGCCATAGGGGCTCGGCAGGAATGCAACGGAGGATTGTTATGCAAAAAGTATTTTACGTAGGTCTGGACGTACACAAGGCAAGTATTTCGGTTGCAGCTGCTGAGGACGGGAGGGATGGCCCTGTCCGGTTTATCGGCCCCATTCCCAACACCCCGACTGACGTCGCGAAAATGGCCAAGCGCCTCGCAAAAGACGGTCAGCGTCTGGAGTTCTGTTACGAAGCGGGATGTTGTGGGTATGGCATATATCGGCACCTCACAAGCCTAGGGCACGGCTGCATGGTGGTGGCGCCTTCAAAAATTCCCGTCAAAGCTGGAGACCGGATTAAGAACGACCGGCGGGACTGTCAGAAGCTGGCCGTTATGCATCGCTCAGGCGACCTGACAGCGGTGTGGGTGCCGGATGAGGTGCACGAAGCCATGCGCGACTTGGTTCGCGCCCGGATGGACGCGACGATGCAATCGAAGCGCGCGCGTCAGCAACTCCTCGCCTTCCTGCTGCGGCACGGACGTAACTATCCGCCAGGGCAAAAGAATTGGACGAAAAGACATTTTGTTTGGCTTGCTGGCCAGAATTTCGAGCAGCCGGCGCATCGGATCGTTTTTCAGGATTATGTGGAGGCCGTCCTTACCGCCGCCGATCGCACGAAACAACTGATTGAGCGGATCACGGCGCTGCTGCCAGATTGGTCCATGAGGCCGCTGGTAGAAGCTCTGCGCGGGCTGCGCGGCATAGACCTCATTTCAGCAGTTACTTTCGTCGCTGCCGTCGGAGATCTGAGCCGTTTCGAAACGCCCCGCAAGCTTATGGCTTATCTCGGCCTCGTGCCATCAGAGCATTCCAGCGGCGACCAGGTTCGCCGCGGCGGCATTACGAAGACCGGCAACAGTGATGCCCGGCGCATGCTGATTGAAGCTTCGTGGTGCTATCGGTATCCGGCGCGGGTGGCAATGAAAAAAGCGGAGATCATTATCGATCTGTCAAAGCCGGTGCGCGATATTGCCTGGAAGGCGCAAACACGGCTGTGCGAGCGCTTCCGGCGTCTGAGCATGAAGGGCAAAAAGCCCACTGTCGTCGCGACCGCTATCGCACGGGAGTTATGCGGTTTCATCTGGGCGATTGGCCAGCAAGTGAGTCCGACGATGCCATAGGTATCGTTCACTTCTGGCCTGTTCGGTAGAGAGCAGGGCGAAACGGTAGGCAATCCTCGTGGGCTCTATGAGCCGGAAAGCACCGACGCTCGCGAGTAGTCAGAGGCAGGCCTGCGACGAATAAACGTTCATGCGGCACTATCAACCCGCGTATGAAAGTCTGATCGACCGTCGCCATCGCCGCCCTGCTCTCGACCAAACAGAAAGCAATCTCTCTCCCCAGAGCCGCACTAGCTATGCGGCGTGCTTACGCACGAAATAATACTTGCAAAAGGACATGAAAGAGCCCGGCCCGCGGAGCGGGCTCGCCCCGATCAGGGTCATGGACGTGATTGCAGACCGCTGAATGTGAACGACTGTTCTTATGATTTGACGCGCTGCAAAACACGAAGCGAATTCAACTTGGAGTTGCAATACGTTAAACGATTTCGCTTGTAGGTTGTGCGCGAATCAGCCACGCTAGATAAATAGCGCATTTGCAGGGTTTCTTTTTTTAGCAGGGAGTATTGCAGCATGAAGGACAATTTCAATTCCGTCTCTGGTCGTGAGAACAGCATTGCGGGACCGGCCTTCCAGTCGGATTTCGTCAAGAAGGACAAGCACGGTCGCACGATCAAGACCGAAGAGGATTTCAAAGTCGGATCGTTCATCGCGCCTGACGGTCGGCGGATACCGGTGCGCAACGGAAAGCCTATGGCATCTCTGGATGGACCCGCGCACGGTCAGGAGCAAAAGAAGACGGACCTGACGCAGAACGAAGACCGCCGCAGTCAGAGCGTCAAAGTCGAGATCGCCCGCAAGGCCAAGAACCTCCAGCTTTAAACCTTCTCCGCGCATCACCGCGCACAGTAAACGGCCACCAACAGGGCGTGCCATGAATTCTGCAGATATGCTCAATCGCGTGACGCGCGGCGACTGCCTCGATGTCATGAAGGAATTGCCCTCGCGCTCGGTGGATTTCATCCTGACAGACCCGCCGTATCTGGTGCGGTATCTCGACCGCTCCGGGCGCAGCGTGAAGAACGACGACAATGCCGAATGGCTCGATCCGGCCTTCGCGCAGATGCACCGGGTTCTAAAGGAGGGCAGGTTCTGCGTGAGCTTTTACGCCTGGAACAAGGTGGAGCGCTTTGCGGCGGCGTGGAAAGCCGCCGGCTTCGGGATCGCCGGGCATGTCGTCTTCCCAAAAAAATACGCTTCATCTTCGCGGTTCATGAAATACCAGCACGAACAGGCCTATCTGCTCATGAAGGGCAACGGCGCCTTGCCCGCCAGCCCGCCGCCCGATGTCATTGCTTGGACCTATACGGGCAACAAGCTGCATCCGACCCAGAAACCCGTCGGGATTTTCACGCCGCTGATCGAGGCGTTTACCAGGCCGGGCGACGTGGTGCTCGATCCTTTCTGCGGCTCGGGATCGACGCTCGTCGCGGCGCGGGACATGGGCCGGCGCTTCGTCGGCATCGAGCTTGACCCGGTCCATCACCTGACCGCTTCAGCGCGGCTGCAGGACCAGCCGATTGCCGTCAGCAAATTCGGCGGCGCTTCGCCAAGTCCCGAAGCCCGCGCCCGCCCCGCCGATGCGCAAGCACTTCCCGCAGGGGGCGCTCGCGCTTTTGCAAATTTCCGCCCAACGAAAGGAGGTCATCTCCAGCTTTAGATCGATCAACCCAACATCTCGATGTGACATTAACGAGACCGCCCCGCCCTGACAGCGGGGTGGTTTTTCACCATCGCAAACCAGCCGAGGAGGAAGAATACGCATGAACGACCGGCAAGCTGCCGCACAGGCGACGACGGATCTGAAGTTCACCGAGCTGACCTGGGCGGACTTCATGGTGAAATACTTCCGGTGGGCGCGCGCTTTGGACATCCCGAGCGCCGTCAGCGCGACAGACGCGGCGCAGTTCTACGGCTTCCGCTGCACCGATGTTCAGATGGTCCACTTCCACAAGCAGGGCGAAGGCGAAGGCGGCTGGTTCCGCCTCAAGGACGGCCGTGTCTTCAAATGGGACGGCACACGCTCTGATCCCGATCCCGCGTTTTACACAAACGCGACAGCGCACTGAAGGAAGGACGGCAAAGAAGTAAACGGCCCCGAGCAAACCTCGGGGCCGTTTTTTCTGCCGGGGGGCAGGTAGGAACTAGCTCACGAGCAGGTTTCCGTTCGTCACAAGCGTCGCCTCGTCGGTGAGCCCCGTGACGCCGGTGAGGGTTGCAATTTGCGTCCATCCGTAGGTCGCGCCCGTGCCGTCGCGGTCCACTTCCACGGTAGTGTTGCCTCCGCTATCGGAGAAGCGGGCCCAATCCGTGACGGGGCCGCTGTAGCCGTCCAGCAGGTCCCGGATGTCGATGGCGTCGGTCTGGCCCGTGTTGAAGTCGGCGATCGTATCGACGTTGTTCCAGGCGGTGGCATCCTCGAACACAGAGGTGTCCGCGCCGGAGCCGCCCGTCATGCTGTCCGCGCCATCGCCCCCGTAAAGCACATCATTATCCGTGCCGCCATCGAGTTTGTCGCTCCCGTCGCCGCCAATGAGTGAATCGGCGCCGATGCCGCCGTTCAGCGTGTCGTTACCAGCTCCGCCGTCGAGCGTATTGTTCCCATTGCTGCCCGTGATCACGTTGGTTACGCTGTTGCCGGTGCCGTTGAAGTTGTCCCAGCCGGTCAGGGTCAGGTTTTCCAGGTTGGAGCCCAGGGTCCAATTCACGGTCGAGCTCACGAGATCCGTGCCTTCGTCGGCGTTTTCGATCACAACGTCGCTGGTATTGTCCACCAAGTAACTGTCGTTGCCTGTCCCGCCGCTCAGCGTGTCTGCGCCGTCGCCGCCGTTCAGCGTATCCGCGCCAGCGCCGCCGATCAGCACATCGACACCGGTGCCCTGGCCGCCCCAAAGGTTATCGTTGCCGTCGCCGCCGTCCAGCGTATTGCCGACGCCATTGCCTTCTATGAAGTTGTTGAGGCTGTTGCCCGTGCCGTTGATCGTGGAAAAGCCGCCCAGGGCCATATACTCGATGTGGTCGCCCATCGTCCATGTGACTGTGGAGTTTATGTAATCAACAGTTCCTTCGCCACTGTTTTCCACGAT